>JBKJPT010000269.1:0-6092 GCA_046595075.1 Flavobacteriales bacterium | reverse complement strand
TCACGCACGGCCAACGGCGCAGGTGTTCCCCAACCCCGGCAGCAGTGGCTTCACCGTCCTGCTCAATGGTAACCTCGTGAACAATGGAAGGCTTGTGCTTTCGGATGCGCAGGGGAGACACGTCTCGGAAGCAACGGTATGGAACAACACGGCACAGCTATCCGCCGAGCGCTTGGTCACAGGCATGTACTTCTATCGGATCACCGATACCGCTGGCCGACCCGTCGCTACCGGCAAGTGGGTGAAGGAGTGAACGCCTTTCGGGCCAAGGCTATCTGCGGGCCGCGCCCCATCCATTCCGTGAAAATGATCACCTGGTTCTCCGACAAGTCGGGGATGGCGTCCACCGGCGTGTTCTTCACCGCGTAGATGCCGTAGGCCGCGATCCCCGCCGCGATGAGCAGCACGATGATCCGGTTCTTGAGGGACCAGGTGATGAGGTTGGCGATCATCGCAGGGGAACAGTGTCGTTGAAGGTACGATCCACAGCCCGTTGATCGCGTTCAGCCGCTCCGCCAAGTCCGCGTTTGCCACCGCCCGCGCGGGATCCGTTCCGCACACCAGTGCTTCGTGTTTGTCGGCCGCTCCTATCCATGCCCTTGCGTTCCCCATTTCGGATACTTCAACCGCAGCGATAGCAGGTGGTCCCGCACCACCTCAGCCACCTTGTAGTTCCTGTACCAGGGTTTGTTCGCGGGGATGATGTGCCACTTCACACCCGAACATTCCGTGATCACCCCGTCGAACGCTTCCTGGTAACGGTCCCACTGCTTCGCGGCCTTGTCATCGGCCGGGTCGTACTTCCATTTCTTGGTGGGGTCCTTCTTCCGCTCGTTGATGTTCCTGCGCTGCTCCCCTTTGCTGATGTGCAGGAAGAACTTGAGCACGTTGATGCTGCTATGCTCCCAATGCTGTTCAAGCGTGTTGATCAATTGGTACCGCCGCTTCTTCTCGGCCTTGTTGATGCTCTTCGTCACCGACGGCACCACGATATCCTCGTAGTATGACCGGTTGAAGACCTCGATCATTCCCTTCGCTGGTATGTGCGGATACACCCGCCAAAGCAGGTCGTGGCTGCCCTCCTCCACGGTGGGCTTCTTGAACGCCCTGGCGTGCATGCCCAAGGGGTTCATGCACGTAAGGGCTTGGCGGATGGTTCCATCCTTGCCCGATGTGTCCATGCCTTGCAGGATGATCAACAGGGCGTAGCGGCCATCGGCGAAGAACCGGTTCTGTAGTTCCGCGATCTCGCTGTGCAGTTGGCGAAGGTCATGATCCGCCTTCGCCTTGGTCCACCGTTTCGGTGGTGTTGTTGGTATGCGGTCCAGGTGGGTCATAGGGTCATGATGATGTTCAAGGGTGCTGCGCGATGCATGCGTTCAAACTACCAGTGTTGTTCGCTGCTGACCGGTCCGGACCGCCAATCCACAGCATCGCCCACGTCCAAGCCCCGCCGACCGCATCCACGATCCCGAAGAGCAGGACCATGTGACCGACCTTGCCCATCGCCAGCAGCACCAACATCACCAGCGGTGAAGCAAGTCGAGTATGCACGGTGAGCCGCGCGAACCCTTTGTTGCCGGTCCACCCGGCCCATAGGTAGTAGTAGGCCGAACAGCAGAGCACGAAGCCGAGCACATGCACCCAGGTTCCGCTGCTCTCGGCGAAGCCGAACATCGGCAAAAGTTGTTCGGGTGCGAGAAGCAGCACCAGGCCCATGATCAGCGCGTAGCCACCGAAGATCAGCAGGCTCCACGCGGTACCATCGTGCGTTCGGTTCTTCATAGGCGGTCAAGAATGAATTTCCGGCTTGCGCGCACCAGAAGGAAGGAGGCCAGCGCGCACGATGCGATCAGCGACCAGTCGAAGCGCGAGAGCGGTTGGATGTGCAAGGCTTCGCGCACCACGGGGATCTGGTTGAGCACCACCAGGATCACCGCGCAGCCTGCCAGCGCCGCCCAGATGCGCCGATCGCGCACCACCGCAGAGCGGAAGAAGGGAACACCCGATGCACCCATGTTCAGCACGTGCAGCAATTGGGCGATGATGAGCGTGTAGAAGAGGATGTTGTTGCAGAGCTCGGGGTTCCAGTCCTCCGTGGTGTGCAGGGTGTAGTGGCTGATGAGCACCGCACCGAAGGAGCCGATGCCAAGGATGACGGCATAGGAGGTGATCATGATCCAGCGTTTGCGATCCACCATCGGTTCGTCGGTCTTGCGAGGCGGCCGGTCCATGATGCCCGCATCGGCGCCGATCACCCCCAGTGCCAGCGCGGGCAGCACGTCGGTGACCAGGTTGATGAAGAGGATCTGCAAGGTGACGAGCTGGAAGTGAAGGCCGAGCACGGCGGCTACCGCGATCACCAGCAACTCGCTCAAGTTGCAGGACAATAGGTAGACCACCACGTTGCGGATGTTCGAGAAGATGGCCCGCCCCTGCCGGATCGCCAGCACGACGGAAGTGAACTTGTCGTCCTTCAGCACGATGTCCGCCACATCCTGCGATACCTGCGTGCCGCGAATGCCCATGGCGATGCCGATGTCCGACTTCTTCAACGCCGGAGCATCGTTCAATCCGTCACCGGTCATCCCCACCACATGGCCGCGCTCCTGCAACAGCGTCACCAGGTCCAGCTTCTGTTGCGGGCTCACACGTGCGAACACGTTCGAGGTGGAGACGTGCTCTTTCACATCGGCGCTCATTCCTTCCAGTGCAGGCAGATCCCTTCCGTTCACGACGGTCGTGCTTCCGTCGTCATTGATGCCGAGCTTCCCGGCGATGTTCGATGCCGTGGCGGGATGATCGCCAGTGATCATCACCACGCGAATGCCCGCCTTGCGACATTCCGCGATCGCGGGTGCGACTTCCGGCCTCGGCGGATCCATCATGCCGATCAATCCGGCGAAGACCAGCTCGTGCGTCAGGTCCACTGCTTCGCTGTCGGTGGTGCGGTAGGCGGCCGCGATCACCTTCAGCCCCCCTGCGGCGAGCGCCTCTGACCTGCCGGCCCATTCTGTGCGTCCGGCATCATCGAGCCCAGTTTCCCCATCGCTGGAAACCTGCTGTGCGCATTGCGCGAGGAGTTCCTCGGCAGCGCCCTTGGCGTACACGATGAAGCCCTGTTCGGCACGATGCAACGTGGCCATGATGCGCGTCTCAGATGAGAAAGGCTCCTCCTTGAGCTTGGGCATCGCAGCGCGCAGAGCCTCCACATTCTCTCCTTCGCACAACGCGAACTGCAACAAGCCCACTTCCAATGGATCACCTGCGGCAAGCGTGGCGGTGTTACAGTTGATGGCGACGGCGCGCACGAAGGCCAATGCGCGATCATCTGTAGTTCCCGAAGGGGCGGTCGCATCCATGGTGCCCAACGGCGTCACGATGCTGACAACACTGATCCTATTCTCGGTGAGCGTGCCGGTCTTGTCGGTGCAGATCACATCGGTGCTGCCGAGCGTTTCCACTGCAGAGAGCCGTTTGATGATCACCTGCTGGCGGGCCATACGCAGCATGCCCTGCGCCAGCGCCATGGTGGTGACGATCGGCAGGCCCTCTGGCACAGCGGCCACGGCCAGTGCGATGGAGGTTTCCAGCATCTCCAACCACGGCTGCGCGTTCAGCAGGCCCGCGAGGAAGATGAGCGCGACAAGGCCCAGCGTGAGGTAGATCAGCTTGCGGCTGAACTGTTCGAGCCGTTTCTCCAAAGGCGTGGCCGCTTGATCGGCGCTTTGCACCAGGTGCGCGATACGGCCCAGCTCGGTGTTCATGCCGGTGGCCACCACCACCGCATGCGCGTTGCCCTTCGTAAGGAAGGTGGCGTTGTACACCATGTTCGTGCGTTCGGCCAGGACGGCCGTGGCCTCGACCGGTTCCAACTGTTTCTCAACAGGAACGGATTCACCCGTCATTGCCGATTCATCCACCTGTACTTGCACGGCATCGCTCAACCGCGCGTCGGCGGGAACCATGTCCCCCGCTTCGAGGAAGATCACATCGCCTGGCACCACCTCGGATCGGTCGATCTCGATCGTCTGTCCATCGCGCACCACTTTCGCGGGAACGGATGCCAGCTTCTTCAACGAGTTCATGGCGCGGTCCGCCTGCCACTCCATGAAGAAACCGATGACGCCGTTGATCAACAGCACGGCGATGATGGCGGATCCGTCGAGCCATTCCTTGAAGACGAAGGAGAGTGTGGCGGCCACCACCAACAGCAGCACGATGGGGCTCTTGAACTGACCCAGCAGGATCAGCGGCCAACCGCGCTTCTTCTCCTCGGTCAACTTGTTCGGGCCGTATTTCTTGAGCCGGGTGGCGGCCTCGGCGGCGGTGAGGCCCTGCGCCGTGTTCGCGCCGAGTGCGGAAGACACCGCTTCGATGGGCAACGCATGCGCGTTCGGCAGCGCTTCGTCTTTCTTGCCCTCGGCAGCTTTATCGTCCGCAGCGGCTAATGGTTTTGAAGGCTTCGCGTCCGGTTTCGCATCACCCTCTTTGGAAGTGACGACAGGAACACCAGGTGTTGGGGCCGATGCGGCTTTCGGCGCAGTGGTAGCAGGTTCTACAGAAGCCTTCGCTTCTGGTTTTGCTTCAACATCTTTGGTCGTGGCGGCAGGAACTACGGGAGTTCCGACCGGTGCGTCTTTCGGCGCCGCGGCTTCAGGTGCTGAAGGCTTCGCGTCCGGTTTTGCATCCACCTCTTTGGTGGTGACCACAGGAACTACGGGAGTTGCGGCCGGTGCGACTTTCGGCGCAGCGACCATAGGTGCTGGAGGCGACGCAACAGATGCACCATTGCCCGGTTGCGCATGGTCAACGACGGGAGCGGGTGCAACCGAAGGCTCAACGACATCCGTATGCGTTGCCTTATGTTTGGCCGCATGCTTGTGATGCGCTCCGCCATTGGTGCGATGCATGGCCACCTTGATGTCGGCGGTCTCCACACGCGTCTCGTCATAGCGCACCGTGGCTGTTCCCGCCGCGAAATTCACGGTAACGCTGTACACACCCGGAACATGTCCGATGCGCTTTTCCACGCCGGTCACGCTCAATGCCGAGAGCAGGTCATGTACGTCGATGACACTGGTTTTCATCGGTGCTGCTAGCGGTCCATCGCTGGTGCTTCTTGTTAAATGCCACGGACGCCCAGGAGCCAAGAACTGACGAACGTCAGGCCGTGCCGACGATGATGGACCACCTGATCCATAGCCGTAGCTCAGAAGTTGAAAACCACATGAACACCTCCACGGATGTCCATCCGTGAGGCGTTCGTGTGATCGGCGAATTATGCCGTGGCGTGTTCCTCCACCATCGCGCGGCACGCTTTCGCACAAGCCTCGCAAGCATCGGCGCAACGTTGACAGCCTTCCATCTTGTGGCTGCGGCATTCTTTTGCGCACTCATCGCAGATCTCGGCGCACAATGCGCACAGGCGGTGAGCTATGCTGTGGCCGATCTTCTCGTCGGCACGGGCCATGAAGGCAACGGCCAAACGGCAGATGTCGGCACAATAGCGATCCAACTGGATGCAATCGGCCATCGCTCTGGGATCCTCGCCGGTAATGCAGTCCGTGGCGCAGCGCTCGCATTCGTTCGCACAAGCTTCGCAGGCTTGGATGCAGTCTTTGTGTTCTTGATGCATGATCTGAAGGTGTTGGGTTTTGCTGGTAGAGGCACCGATAACCGGGCCGCTTGCGCGTGAACGGCCCTAAAATCACGGCCTCACCGCGATCCTTCATCCGAAGCCGCGTGGGAGCGGACCGGAACGGGGGTGGGATCACCCCAATGCGGGAACTCGACAGATCCAGGATCCGGTAGCCCTCAGGTGTGCTTCAACACTACTTCGACCGGCATGCGACTAAGCTTGGCGAAAATGCGGCTGCGGCGGCGCAGCGGCCACCAGTCGTAGAGGTAGATCTGCATCGGGCGCCACATGGCCACCCAACCTGCGATGGTGAGACTTTCACGGACCAGATCCAGAAAGTGGCCTCCTTCTTTCGGAAGGAGGTAAACCTCCACGAGCAGGCACACCAAAAGGAATGCGATGCCGATAAGCACGCTGGTGCGGCCCTGCTTCATCAAGTGCCGGAACTCCA
>JBKJPT010000146.1:0-9778 GCA_046595075.1 Flavobacteriales bacterium | reverse complement strand
CCAAATCCCGCATGCGGCACCGTGCCGAACTTACGTGTGTCGAGGTACCACCAGAGTTCTTCGGCGGGGACGTTCATTTCCTTCATGCGCGCTTCCAATACATCCAGTCGTTCCTCGCGCTGGCTGCCACCGATGATCTCACCGATGCCGGGGAAGAGCACGTCCATCGCTGCGACGGTCTTGCCCTTTTCGCTGTAGCCGAAGTCACCCGGAGCATTCGTGCGCATATAGAAGGCCTTGATCTTGGCGGGGTAGCCCGTTACGATCACCGGCTTTTTGAAGTGCTTCTCTACGAGGAAGCGCTCGTGCTCGCTTTGCAGATCAACACCCCATTCCACGGGGAACTGGAACTGCTTCTTTTGATAAGGCTTGCTGCTCAACAGAATGTCGATCGCATTGTCGTAGGTGATCCGCTCGAAGGGATGCTCCAGCACGAACTTCAAGCGATCGATGAGGCCCATCTCGCTGCGCTGCTCCTTCGGCTTCTGTGATTCTTCTTCCGTCAATCGCGCATCCAGGAACTGCAGATCATCCATGCTGTTCTTCAGCACGCGGGCGATCAGGTGCTTGCACAAGCCTTCCGCCAGGTCCATATCGCCTGTCAGGTCCATGAAGGCGCACTCGGGCTCGATCATCCAGAACTCGGCGAGGTGGCGTGTGGTATTGCTGTTCTCCGCGCGGAACGTGGGGCCGAAGGTGTAGACCTTGCCCAACGCGAGTGCGGCGAGTTCCGCTTGTAGCTGACCACTTACTGTAAGACGTGATTCTCTTCCGAAGAAATCCTCTTTGAAATCAACGCTGCCCTCCTCGTTCACCGGCGGTGTCTTC
The DNA here is from genome assembly GCA_046595075.1 of Flavobacteriales bacterium. Lineage (GTDB taxonomy): Bacteria > Bacteroidota > Bacteroidia > Flavobacteriales_F > PHOS-HE28 > PHOS-HE28. The sequence goes on along the minus strand of JBKJPT010000146.1, from coordinate 8,950 downwards.
GCATCGAGCGTCGTTACGCGGAACATCTCGCCCGCCCCTTCCGCATCGCTCGCGGTGATGATCGGCGCGTGGAAGTAGTTGTATCCGTTCAGATCGAAATACTCATGTATTCCGAAGCTCACCTGGTGCCGCATGCGGAACACCGCGCTGTAGGTGTTCGTGCGGAAGCGGAGGTGCGCCTGTTCGCGCAGGAATTCCAACGAGTGCTTTTTCGGCTGGATCGGATAAGCGGCAGCATCGCTGTCGCCGAGCACTTCGATCGAGGTCACTTTCAGCTCCACGCGCTGGCCACTGCCTTGTGATGCAACGAGATCACCGGTGCATTTCACGGAAGCGCCAGTGGTGAAGCGAGCGCGCGTGGCCGCGTCCACTTTCTCCTGATCGATCACGCATTGCAGATTGCGGATCGTGCTACCGTCGTTGAGGGCGATGAAGCGGTCGTTGCGGAAGGTGCGCACCCAGCCGGCAACGACTATGGTGGTGCCGGTCAGGGCTTCGTTGTCCAAGGCGGACTTGATGGTCGTGAGTTCCATGGGGTTGGTCGGCAAAGATGTGGAAGCCGTGGAGGATGACATTGCGCTGACCGATGTGGACGTTCGTCTACGGACATTGCGCCCATGTTCCCCTCGGTCGATGCTCGACCCGGCTTGGTCTAATAGAACGGCCCCCCGCATGTAAGTCCATTAAAGTTGCCGATGTGTTCACAACCCCTGTACACCAAGTCCACCGCCGCACATTCGGCGCGCGTACCATGCCAGCTACCATAATCATCGTAGAGGACGAATCGATCGTACGCAAGGACATTGAACTAACAGTGAAGGGTCTGGGCTACACCGTGGTGGGAGCCGTGGCCAAAGGCGAAGAGGCCGTTGAACTGGCCAGCGAGCTGCGCCCGGACCTGGTGCTCATGGACATCATGCTCAAGGGCGAGATGAGCGGGATCGAAGCCGCCATGCAGATCCGCGCACGCGTGGGCAAGCCGGTGATCTTCCTCACTGCTTACGCGGACGATGATACCGTGAGCCGCGCGCGCATTGCCGAACCCTATGGGTACATCCTCAAGCCCTTCAAGTCGGCGGATGTGCAGACCACGATCGAAATGGCGCTGTACAAGCACGCGCACGATGTGGACCTGATGAAGGAACGCGACCAACTTTACCAGCTCGCCACCAAAGGCACCGCCGACCCCATCTTCCTGAAGAACAGCGGCCGCCTGATCCGCCTGAAGCTGGAGGACATCTATTACATAGCGGCGCTGAAGGATTATGTGGGCATACATGTGAAGGATAAGCGGTACATCATACACGGCACGCTCAAGAACATCGAAGCGCGTCTGCCCGCCACGGATTTCATGCGCGTGCACCGCAGCTTCATCGTGCGTCTTGATCGCATCGCCGCTGTGGATCCGCCGCAGGTGATCATGGAGAACGACAAGGGCTCGGTCCCCATCGGCGAGAGCTACCAGAGCAAGTTGCTGGAACGGCTCAACCCCCGCTGAGCATTGCATACATGGATCCCGGGCCTATCTTCAGGCCATGGACGCTGCGGCCCCCTTTGAACACGACGCACCATACGTGAACGTGATCACCGATCCGGTGCGCGGCAGCATTGTGATCCGTTGGAAGAACTACGCGCCCAGCGGCACCTACCGCACCACCTTGGACCTGGCCGTGGAGCTGATCAACAAGCACCGCCTCCGTTACTTCCTCACCGACCAGCGTAGACGAGGCGCCATCCTCCATGATGATGAGATGTGGCTCGCCACCGACTGGTCGCCACGCATGGCCCGCACCGGACTGGAGCGAGCGGCGATCGTGCAAAGCGCCGACTTCTTCAACTACACGGTGATCGATCGTGTAGTGCGCACTGTGCTGCCCGCCATTCCCTTCCCGATCAAGTATTTCAAGACCATGGAGGAGGCCGAGGAGTGGATCTACAGCGCCAACGACGTCGTGGTTTAGTGGGCCCGGCCGAGCGCCGGAAACATTTTATAGAAGAAATGTTTCCGGTGTACATTTCTGCTCTACGTTTGCGCCCCCGTTGGCACTGTGCTACGGGAACCATTGATGGCCAACGAGCAATTTCCCACCACCGACCAGCCCGGCTTGGAGCCTGCTGATGACCGTTGGCACAGGATCCTGGAGGAGACCGCCAAGATCTTCTGGAAGTTCGGGATCAAGAGCGTGACCATGGACGACGTGGCCTCGCGGCTTGCGATATCCAAGAAGACACTTTACCAGTACGTCACCGATAAGAACGATCTGGTCGACAGGGTGTTGAAGCACCTGAGCACCGGCTATAAGTGCGACATCGACCTCGTGCGTGCGCGAAAGGACCAGAACGCCATTGATGAACTGTACGCCATTACCACCACTGTTGCTGGGCACCTGCAAGGGATCCACCCCAGCATCCACTTCGATCTTGAGAAGTACCACCCCGAAGCGTTCCGCAACATGCTCGCCAGCAAGCGCAAGGAGATCTTCGAGTGCAACACGCAGAACATGGAACGCGGCATCAAGGACGGCCTCTATCGCGAGGACCTCAACATCCCGATGATCGCCACCATCTACATCGCCCGGTTCGACATGGTCTTCGATGGTGCGCTGTTCCCGCCGGACAAATTCAGCATGAACGACCTGCACTGGGAGATCTTCCGCTACCACGTGCGCGGTATCGCAAGCAAGAAAGGACTGGATTACCTGGAGAAGAAGCTGACCAAAGAACGCGTCACCGCATGAGGAGCATCAATACCCTACTAGGAACAGCAGCGGCAGCGCTCGCACTTTGCCTGCCCCGGCCGGCAGCCGCCCAAGGCCCCGTGAGCATCAGCTTGCAACAGGCGCTTGAAATGGCCGCGCAACAGAGCTATACAGTGCAGGCCAGCGTGCTGGAAGCCGAGAAGGCCCGTCAGAAAGTGAAGGAGATCACCGCCATCGGCTTGCCGCAGATCAGCGGCGAGGCGAGCATCAGCAACTTCATCGATGTGCCCACCACCTTGGTGCCGAACTTCTTCGTGCCTGAGGGACCGGGCGTGCCACCGTACTTCCCTGCACAGTTCGCTGTCCCTTGGAACGTCACCGGCGGCCTCACCCTGTCGCAGCTCTTCTTCGATGGCAGCTACCTCATCGGTGTAAAGGCCACGCGTGCGCTGGAAGACCAGAGCCGCAATGATCTGGAGCGTACACGCGCCGACGCGCGCAACCAGACCGCGAAGGCGTACTATGGTGTGCTTGCTGCGGAAGAAGGGGTGCGCCTCTTGAACGAAGGATTGCCGGTCCTGGAGAAGAGCTTGCGCGAAGTGGAGGCGATGAAGGAGGCCGGTTTCATGGAACAGACCGATGTGGACCGCTTGACGATCCAAGTGGAGGACGCCCGCGTGCAGAAGCGCAACTTCGAGAAACAAGTGGAGGTGGCGCGCATGCTGCTCTCACTTACCCTGGGCGTTCCGCAAGGAACCCCGATCACCCTCACCGATGACCTGAACACCCTCATCGCAGACCCCGACGAGAGCGCATTGAGCGAACAGGGCTTCGATGGCGGCGGACACGTGGAACTCACCAGCGCCAAGACATTGGTGACCCTCTCGGGGTATGAACTGCGCAACGAGAAGATGAAGTACGTGCCATCTCTCGGTGGCTTCATTCAACACCAGCAGGTCTGGAACGGCCCCACCTTCGATCCGGGAGGTGAATACAGCTTCTATCCCACCACGTTGTGGGGTTTGAAACTGAGCGTACCCATCTTCAGCAGTGGCAGCCGCGCGGCCAAAGTGCGCCAGGCCGAAGCCACCCTGCAACAGGTGGAGATCAACCGCACGGCCACCGAGCAACGCTTGATCGCCGAGACCGAGCGCTTCCGCACACAAGCGCGCGCCGCCAACGACAACCTGCGCACCGCCGAGCGCAGCATGCTCTTGGCGAAGAACATCTTCGAGCGCACCACGATCAAGTTCGCCAATGGCAGCGCCGCCAGCTTCGAGCTCACACAGGAACAGGGGAACTACCTCGCCGCGCAGCAGGCATACGTGATGCGCGTGTTCGAACTGCTATCCGCGCGTTCCGAACTGCGTAAGGCACTGGACCTCTACTAAGCAACAAGACAACAGATCCAAGCTCCGCGCCAAAAGAGCCGCAGCGAATTCAACAGAGAACAACTACGTGATGAAGCACACGATCCTATACCTCACCATCGCCTCACTCATCGCCGCATGCGGTGCGGGCGAAGCGAACACCGACCTCGCGAAGAAGAAGGCCGAACTCGACTCGCTCAAGACCGTTTACAAAGAGCTGGGCGAAAAGATCAAGGATGCCGACGCCTGGATCAGCGAGCACGACAGCACGGTGAAGAAGAACCTGCCGAGCGTGACCACCCTGGTGCTGAACCCCTCGCGCTTCGAGCACTTCGTGGAAGTGCACGGCAACGTGAAGGCCGACAAGAGCGCGGAACTCTACACCATGGGCGGGCGCGTGCGCCGCATCCTGGTGAGCGAAGGCGACCACGTGCGAAGCGGCCAGTTGCTCATCGACCTGGACAATGATGCCAGTGCGCGTCAGCTCGATGCTGCAGTGGCCGGAGCGAAGCTCGCCCGCGATGTGTTCGAGAAGCAGAACAAACTGTGGGAGCAGAAGATCGGCAGTGAGCTGCAGTACCTGCAGTCCAAGAGCCAAATGGACCAAGCCGAAGCACAGGTGGCCGCGTTGCGCGAACAGGTGCGCTTGACCAACGTCACTGCACCCTTCAGTGGCATAGTGGACGACATCATGGTGACCGAAGGCGACATGACCAGCCCCATGGCCGCTGTGGCCCGTGTGGTGGATCCCACCGGCGCATCGCTCGAAGCCGACGTGCCCGAGAGCTACTTGCAGCGCGTGAAGACAGGCGACCCCGTGAAGGTCATGTTCCCCTCGCTGAACGATTCCATGGTAGCTACGCTCGGCAACGTGAGCCGTTTCATCAACCCTGCAAACCGCACCTTCAGGGTTAGCGTGCGTGTGCCCAGCGGCGAGATGGTGCGCCCCAATTTGCTCAGCGTGATCCATGTGCGCGACCTGGTGAAGGACAGTGCGCTGGTGGTGCCCAGCAAGGTGATCCAGGAGGACGTGAACGGCAACAACTACGTATTCGTGCTGGAGAGCAAGGACGGCAAGCAGCTCACCCGCAAGGTGATGGTGGTGCGCCTCGCCGACTACAAGCAGAACGCCATGATCGGCGTGAAGGACGGCAACGCTGCACAGCTCTTCGGGGCCACCATCGTGGACGAAGGCGCCAAGAGCGTTGGCGACGGACAGGAAGTGAAGGTGACGAACCTCTGAGGAGGGGTTCACCACAGAGGCACAGAGTGCACAGAGGAATACAGATGAACGATCACAGTGAGCGGAAGCAACAAGAGAAGATCTTCTCTGTGTCCTCCGTGCCTCTGTGGTGAAATGCATTGAAAATGGACCACTCCAATATCGAGAACGAAGCCTACGGCGAAGGCCACGGCAAGCAGTTCGCCATCACCAGTTGGGCGGTGAAGAACCGCACCACGGTCATGGTGATCACGGCATTGATCTTCATCTACGGCATCTACTCCTACGATGCCATGCCGAAGGAGAGCTTCCCCGAGGTGGTGACGCCCGAGATCTACGTGGGCACCGCGTACAACAGCAGCTCGGTGGTGGACATCGAAAAGCTCATCACCAAGCCACTGGAGAAGGAGATCAACACCATCACCGGCGTGGATGAGATCAACTCCACCAGCGTGCCCAACTTCAGCACCATCCAGGTGAAATTCAATTACAGCATCACGCCGACCGAGGCGCTGCGCAAGGTGAAGGATGCCGTGGACAAGGCACAGGGCGATGTGGACTTCCCCAAGGACCTTCCCGCCGAGCCCAACATCTTCGAGATGAACTTCTCCGAGATGATGCCGGTGATGAACATCAACCTCAGCGGTGACTACAGCATCGATCAACTGCACCACTATGCCAAGATCCTGGAGGACCGCATCGAAGCACTGCCCGAGATCAACAAGGTGGACATACGCGGTGTGCCGGAGAAGGAAGTGAAGGTGAACGTTGACCTGCACAAGCTCGAGGCCCTGCAACTCAACTTCGGCGATGTGGCCATGGCGCTGCAAAGTGAGAACCTCACCATGAGCGGTGGCGAAGTGCTCACCGACGGCCAGCGCCGTGCGGTGCGCGTGATCGGAGAGTTCACGGACATGGAGACCATCCGCGACATTGTGATCAAGAACGAGAAGCTCAACGAAGTGCGCTTGCGCGACGTGGCCGACGTGGAATTCGACTTCAAGGAAGCCGACAGCTACGCACGCGAGTACGGCAATCCCGTGGTGATGGTGGACGTGATCAAACGCGCCGGCGAGAACCTCATCATCGCCAGCGACAAGATCAACAAGATCATGGAGGAAGCGCGCGGCACCGTGATCCCCGAGGACGTGACCATCACGCTCACCAACGACCAGAGCGATGACACCCGCGTGCAGGTGGACGAGCTCTTCAACCACATCATCTTCGGTGTGATCCTCGTGGTGGGCACACTGCTCTTCTTCCTCGGCCTGCGCAACGCGCTCTTCGTGGGTCTGGCGATCCCCATGAGCATGTTCATCTCCTTCATCATCCTCAATGCATTCGGGGTCACGCTCAACATCATGGTGCTCTTCTCGCTGATCCTCGCCCTCGGCCGCTTGGTCGACGACGGTATCGTGATCGTGGAGAACATCTACCGCCACATGAGCAACGGAGAACCGGCCATGACCGCTACGCGCAAAGCCGTGGGCGAAGTGACCATGCCGATCGTCGCCGCCACCACCGCAACCGTGATGGTGTTCGTGCCGCTGCTTTTCTGGCCCGGCCTCATGGGCCAGTTCATGAAGTGGATGCCTATCACTTTCATGGTGTCGTTGAGCGCGTCGCTCTTCGTGGCGCTGGTGGTGAACCCTGCGCTCAGCACGCAGTTCATGAAGGTGGAGCGCGAGAATCCCAACGCGAAGAAGGTCTTCCGCATCGTGGGCATCCTCGCCGTGATCGGTACGCTCATAGCGGTGCTGGGCAGTTCCACTGATTCGGGCTTGGTCACCGGCATCGGCACCTTTACGGTGTTCTGCGGAATTCTCGGCTTGCTCAACCTGTACGTGGGCGTTCCTGGTACACGCTGGTTCCAGGACAAATTCCTGCCACGTCTCGAAGCGCGCTACGAGCGCTTCCTACGCTATGCCCTGCACAAGCACCACCCACGCACCTTCTTCATCGGCACCTTCGGTCTGCTCTTCCTGGCCTTCATCCTGCTCGCGGTGATCCCGCCGAAAGTGGAGTTCTTCCCCATCAACGAGCCCAAGTACGTGAACGTGTTCATCGAGGCGCCGATCGGTACCGACATCGAGAAGACGAACGAGATCACCCGACGCTTGGAGACCCAGGTGGACGCTATTGTGAACGTGGATCCTTACATGGAAGAGGTGGAGGTGACTCACGCCGATGGCACGGTGACCAAGGAGCGCAAGAACTGGCTCATCAACTCCGTGATCTCGCAAGTGGGCAACGGCACCAGCGATCCCGCACAAGGTGTGAGCATGGCCAACACCCCCAACAAGGGCCGCATTCAATTGAGCTTCGTGAAGTACGCCGAGCGCAAAGGGATGAAGACCAACGACGTGCTGCTGAAGTTGCAGAAGGAACTCGCCGGTTATCCAGGAGTGATCGTCACCGTGGACAAGGATGCTGCCGGTCCGCCCACTGGCAAGCCCATCAACATCGAGGTCAGCGGTGACGAGATCGAACCGCTGTTGACGGAGGCCGATCGCCTGAAGACCTTCATGGAGGGCAAGAACGTGCCCGGCGTGGAAGCGTTGCGCATCGACATCGACCGCGCGAAGCCCGAGATGCCCATCATCATCGATCGTGCGAAAGCACGTCGACTCAACGTGAGCACTTACGCCGTGGCCGATGCCATCCGCACCGCGCTCTTCGGCAAAGAGGTGAGCACCTACCGCATTGAGGGAGACGACGATGACTACAAGATCCAGGTGCGCCTGCGTGACGACCAGCGTTACGACATCGGCACCATCATGGACATGAAGATCACCTTCCGCGACATGCTCACCGGCCAGATCCGCCAGGTGCCCATCAGTGCTGTGGCCAAGGATGAACGCAGCACCACCTTCAGCGCCATCAAGCGCCAGGACCTGAAGCGCGTGGTGACCGTGAGCAGCAACGTGATCAGCGGCTACAACAGCAACGAGGTGATCGCCGAAATGAAGGATGCGCTCACCGGCTATGAAAAGGACGAACGCTTCGGCATGGCCTTCACCGGCCAGCAGGAGGATCAGATGAAGGAGATGAGCTTCCTCGGTCGCGCCTTCCTGATCGCGCTGTTCATCGTGTTCCTCATCATCGTGTGGCAGTTCAATAGCATCAGCTACCCCATGGTGATCCTCAGCACCGTTCTCTTCAGCACCATCGGCGTGTTCCTCGGGCTGATCGTGTTCCGCATGGACTTCATCATCCTCATGACCATGCTCGGCATCATCTCGCTCATCGGCGTGGTGGTGAACAACGCGATCGTGCTCATGGATTTCGCGCGCCTGCTCTTCGACCGACAGCGCGAGAAGCTGGGACTCGCTGAGGACGCCGTGCTGCCCATCGATGCTTCGCGCGAAGCGCTGATCACCGCAGGCAAAACGCGTCTGCGTCCGGTGCTGCTCACAGCGGTCACCGCCGTGCTCGGCCTGCTCCCGCTCGCCGTGGGCTTCAACCTCAACTTCGGCACGCTCTTCACCGAGCTCGATCCGCACATCCACATCGGCGGCGACAACGTGATCTTCTGGGGGCCCCTCTCCTGGGCCGTGATCTACGGCCTCACCTTCGCCACCTTCCTCACCCTGATCATGGTGCCGGTGATGTTGCTCATCATTGCCAAGATCAAGCACCGCCGCTCGTGGAAGAAGGCC
>JBKJPT010000038.1:0-3120 GCA_046595075.1 Flavobacteriales bacterium | reverse complement strand
GTAGGGCAGACGCATCAAACTCACCTGCCATGCATCATTCACGAATACGACGATGTCCAAGGTGTTCTTCGGATAGCGCCGCGCGATGAGTTCCGCCAATGCCATGGCCACTTTCTTCGCTGGTGTGATCCGGTCCTCGCCGTAGAGGATCATGCTGTGGCTGATGTCCAGCATGAGCACCGTAGCGCACGCGCTCTGGTGTTCCGTTTCGATCACCTCCAGATCATCCTCGCTCAAGCGCAGGTCGTCGATGCCGCGCTGCTGGGCGTTGCGGATGCTGTCGCTCATGGCCACCTGCTCTATGCGGTCACCGAAGCGATAGCTGCGTCTATCGCTCGTGGTTTCATCGCCCTGGCCGACCCTACGAAGGGTATGGGCACCTTGATCGGTCCTCTTCAACTTACCGAACACCTGCTCCAAGGCACGTTCGCGAATGAGCTTCTCCGCTTTGCCGGTGAGCGGGGTTTTTCCTCCTTTCGTGGGTCGGTCGCCGATCAGCCCATGTTTGCGCAGATCCGCTTCGAACTCCTTGCGCCCGTATTCCTTGCTGTAGAACCCATGCTCCTTGTCCAGTTCGTCCATCCAGTTGAGGGACTCTTCCACATCGCCGCTGGTGTGCGTGAGCATCTCCAGGAAAAGCGGTAGCAGCTTCTCGAAGGGCGTACGGTCGTCCTGCGGGGGAATGAACTTCGCGAAGCGTACGCCGAGCATGTGCCCAAAGTAACACGGTGCGCAGGCGATGGTTCACCCACCGTGCAACAACGCGAACCGTACGCTATCCGGGTTGACTTCCTTGCTGGACCTGAAGCCGTTCGGGGACAAGTGGTTGAAGACGCCATGAAGCGGAACGGGCATTCCAGGTGCCGCTCTACCTTCGGCACCCTTGCTGAAAAACCCCTCGTTCATGATGAAGCATGTCGTTCTCTTCGCCGCTGCGTTCACCGCAACCGCTGTCGCCGCGCAAACCAATCTCACCAATAAGGACATCTGGGCCAGCCCCACGTTCAGCACCGAATCGGTCGGTGGCTTGGCCAGCATGAAAGACGGTGTGCACTACACGGCCATGGACGAGGACGCGGGCCAGCCGGTGATCAACCAATACGCATATCGCACCGGTGAAAAGGTGGCCACATTGGTGCGCGGCAGCGAGCTGATCCCCGTGGGTTCGCGCGAAGCCGTTGAGATGGACGGCTACAGTTTCAGCGGAGACGAGAAGAAGATGATGATCGAAACGGGCAGCGAACCGATCTATCGTTACAGCTACTACGCCTACAACTACGTGTACGATCGATCGACCAAGAAGCTGGTGCCGCTGAGCGATGGGAGCAAGAAGAAGCAACGGCTGGCCACCTTCAGTCCGGATGGAAGCAAAGCCGCTTTCGTGCGCGACAACAACCTCTACGTGGTGGATCTCGCGACCATGACCGAGAAGCAGATCACCACCGACGGCGAGTGGAACAAGGTGCTCAACGGTGCCACGGATTGGGTGTATGAGGAGGAGTTCGCGCTGGTACAGGGCTACGCGTGGAGCCCCGATGGGAACCGCATCCTATTCCTGCGCAGCGATGAGAGCGCCGTGCGCGAATTCGATCTCACCTACTACAAGGATCAGCTCTACCCCAGCGAATACCGTTTCAAATACCCCAAGGCCGGGGAGGTGAACAGCACCGTGAGCCTTCACCTGTACGACCTCACCAACAGCACCAACATCACCCTTCCGCTCGGCACCGACGAAACGGACATCTACATCCCGCGTCTGGGCTTCACGCCAAAGGGTGCTGCGTGGTTCATGCGCATGAACCGTTTGCAGAACGAAAAGCTCATCTACCTCGTGGACATGCCGCCACCGGGTGCGAAGTCGAAGCCGATGCCGCGCGAGATCTACCAGGAGAAGAGCAAGACCTACATCGAGGTCACCGATGATCTGCACTTTCTCGCCGACGGCACTTCGTTCGTGCTCACCAGCGAGCAGAACGGCTGGAACCATGCGTACCTACAAACCATACCCGCACCCGGTGCCACGGCCGTTGCCGGCAGCGAGCTCACCCGCGGTGCATGGGATGTGCTCCGCGTTAGTGGCGTTGATGAGAAAGGCAAACGCGTGATCCTCACTGCGAGCAAGAGTGCACCGGAGAACGTGGAAGTCCTGGCCGTGCCGCTCAGCGGGAAAGGCGTGATCCAACTTTCCCCGGAAGGCGGGACCAACGACGCCGAATTCAGCGCGGGCTACCGCTTCTTCATCAACACGCGAAGCACGCGCAACAGTGCCCCGGTAGTTACCCTCCACGATGGAACAGGCAAGCAGGTGAAAGTACTCGTGGACAACGCGAAGCTCAACGGGGCCATGCGCGAATATGGCGTTGTGCCGAAGGAGTTCTTCACCTTCACTTCAGAAGCAGGTGTGGAACTGCACGGTTGGATGATGAAGCCGCCGGGATTCCAAAGCCGCCAGCAGTACCCGGTGTTCATGACGCAATACAGCGGGCCAAACAGCAACGAGGTGGGCGACGATTGGGGCGGACGCAACCAGGTGTGGTTCTCACTGCTAGCGCAGAAAGGCTACATCATTGCGTGCATCGACCCACGCGGCACCGGTCATCGCGGACGCGATTTCCGCCACATCACATACGGCCAGCTCGGCAAGTACGAAGTGGAGGACCAGATCGCTGCGGCGAAGTGGCTGGGCCAACAGCCGTGGGTGGACAAGCAGCGCATCGGCATTTGGGGTTGGAGCTACGGCGGCTACATGAGCAGCTTGTGCATCACCAAGGGCGCGGACGTGTTCAAGGCGGCGATCGCAGTGGCGCCCGTCACCAACTGGCGCTACTACGACAGCATCTACACCGAACGATACATGGGCTTGCCCGCCGCCAACGGCAGTGGTTACGACGACAACAGTCCGGTGAGCCATGTGGCCAAACTGAAAGGCAACTACCTGCTGATCCACGGTGTGGCCGATGACAACGTGCACTACCAGAACAGCGCGGAAATGGTGCTCGCGTTGGTGAAAGCGAACAAGCCTTTCGATCAGTTCATGTACCCCGACAAGAACCACGGGATATATGGCGGCACCACGCGGCTCCATCTTTTCGAGATGATGACGAAGTGGATCGAGGAGAA
>JBKJPT010000196.1:0-37862 GCA_046595075.1 Flavobacteriales bacterium | reverse complement strand
GGCATACGCGGAGCGCAAACCCCGATGAGAATAGAGCCGATTGTTGCGTGGTTGTGTAAGCCCCACAGGCCCGTTATCGGTATCCAATAGAACGGCATCGTAGCCGCCACGTTCGGTACGGATCAGTTCCAACACATCGGATACGATAACCGTTGCGCGAGGATCCTTCATCGGATCACCGGCACAAGTACCCATCGGACCTTGGTTCCACTTCACCACCTCGGGCACCAGTTCCGCCACCACCACCTCCCCTTTCGGCCCCACATGCTTCAGCGCAGCCGCCAACGTGAAACCCATGCCTAACCCACCAACCAGAACACGGGCGCTCTGCGCATCCTTCACGCGCTTCAAGGCAAGCTCCGCCAACGCATCTTCCGAACCGTGAATGGCCGTGCTCATGAGTTCGCCGCCGATGCCCACTACCTCGATGGAATACTCCTCATTCCGCTGGAACAGCCGAAGCTCACCACCATTGTTGGGGATGAGCGCTGTGTCCAGCAACTTGTTGATCCGCATGCGCATGGGCGCAAGGTGAGCAGAATGTAGCTAGGATCTGAATACGGCACTGTTCGCGCGCGCCGGGATCAGCGGGCAACCGGGCTCCCACGCAAGGCAATCAAGAATTCGAAGCGGAAGCGGCAAAACGCGGAGCGGTGTGATGAAACCATGTAGTAATGAAGCAGTGGAATAGCACACAAGAGGAGAAGTGATGCGCTGGCCCGAAGTGTGCTGAGCGAGGCAGGCCCGCGCCTGTGAACTGTTCAACTTCTACGCTGGTCAATTCCTCAACTCATGATCTCTTGATCCGCAATCCCACCAACTACATTAGCCGCGTGCGCTACGCCCCGCCCTTGCTACTCCTTCTTACCCTCTCGTGCGCGAGCACTTCGCCCGCCACTGCACCCACTGCTTCAGGCCCCGACTATTGGTCGCCGCAAGTACTGGTGACCGAGGACCGCACTTACTCGCCCACGATCCATACCGTGCAGTTGCACAAGCTCGGTTTCGAACTGGCACCGCCGGTGATCGAACTGGGTGCGGCAGAAGCGGTGGTGCTGAGCTTCGACGACCTACAGCCTGCAGTGGAATACTTCAGCTACACCTTAGTGCATTGCAATGCAGATTGGCAGGTGAGCGACCTGCTGCCCGGCCAATACCTCGAAGGAGCCTACAACGATTTCATCCCTGCCGGTCGCAACAGCTTCAACACGTTGCAGCCTTTCATCCACTACGAGCTGGTGGTGCCCAATGTGAACATGCGCCCTACGCGTTCGGGCAATTACCTGTTGAAAGTGTATCGCGGTAGTGACGAAGAAGACCTGGTGCTCACGCGCCGCTTCCTCGTTTTTGAGCAGAAGGCGCGCATAGACGCGCGCGTACTCGCGAGCAGGCAGGTGGACATGCGCGATGTGGCGCAGCAGGTGGATCTCACCATTACCACCGATGCCATCGCCGTGCAGGATCCCTTCGCCGATGTGCATGTGGCGCTGCTGCAGAACATGCAATGGAACGATCTGCGTACGGGCCTAAAGCCACGTTTTGTGCGCGGCACCGAACTCGTTTACGACTTCCCGCAACAGGGCCTGTTCATGGGTGGCAACGAGCACCGCAATTTCGACCTGAAGAACATTCGGTACTTGACACCGCGCGTGGCGAGCATTACACCCGGCGTAGGTGATGGTGTGTACGAAGCCTGGCTGATGCCCGAGGAGCGACGCACGATACGGCTCTACAACAACCAACAGGATATCAACGGCCGCTTCGTCGTGCGCAACGATCTGGTGGACGGAGATCCGCTAGGCGCTGATTATGTGAACGTGCACTTTACACTGCCCATGGCCGAACAACTGTTGGACGATGTGTATGTGTACGGCCAAATGAGCGACTTCCAATGCCAAAAGGAATTCCGCATGACATGGGACCCTGCGGAAAAGAAGTACACCGCCGCCATCCTCTTGAAGCAGGGCTTCTACGATTTCAGCTTCGTAACACTTCCGCGCGGTGCCGGCCTGCCGGACATAGGTGCCGTGGAGGGCAACCACTACCAGACCGAGAACGACTATTTGGTGCTGGTGTACTTCAGCGACCGCCAGCAACGCTGCGATCGTTTGGTGGGTGTACGCTTCCTCAACAGCCGCAGAGGCTGATCACGGCGAGTTACTTGCGCAGCTTCCGCGTCTTGCGGTCCTGTATGGTGAAACGGATTGGCAGCACGTACTGCACGCGCACGGCTTTGCCACCGATCATTCCCGGCTTCCATCCCGGCATGCCGCGCACCACGCGCATTGCCTCGTTGTCCAAGTCGGGATGAACGCCCTGCATGATCCTCGCCCCATCGATCGTTCCATCGGTCATGACCACGAAGGTCACGTACACCGTGCCCTGGATCCCCTTATCAAGGGCATTCGATGGATAAGCCACGTTCCGTCCCAGGTATTTGAACAGCTCCTCTTGACCTCCTGGGTATTCCGGCATCACCTCCACCACGGTCATTACCTCATCGGATCCCTGATCAGGCGCTGGCGGCATTTCCGGCAGTGCTTGATCGATCATGAGCAAACTATCCGGCTGGGCAAGTGCGGGCGCGGCCTGTGAGAATCCGATGATGATCATGAGCAGAAGCTGGTGCGGGCATGCCATGGTGGCAAAGTAGGCATGGGATGGTGTTGGGACCGTGCGTCAGGTCTGCCAAGGTCAAGAGGATCCGGCACGGGGCTTTCCACACCGCACTGTTCACAGCCAACGGCGCCTTGCCATCAACATTGAAGCGGTTGAAACACCGCGTATACATCTCAGCGCATGTGGCGATCACACGGATAGTTTCGACCCGCTCCCGAACCAACCGGGAACCACAGATGGGCCATAACGAGATACGCGCACTGATCACCTTGATCGACGATCCCGACGAGACCATCTATTCCCAAGTGCGTGATCGCATCGTGCAGATCGGCGATGGTATAGTGCCCGATCTGGAGCGCGCGTGGGAGATCGAGGACTTCGGCGACCTCTTCCGAAACCGCATCGAAGACCTGCTGCAAACGATCCACCTGGCCACCGTAACGGATCGGCTGAAGGCGTGGCACGCGACCGGCGGTGACAACCTGCTCGAGGGCGCGATGATCATAAGCCGGTACCGCTACCCGGACATGGACGAGATGAAGGTGAAGGCGCGGTTGGCTGCGATCCGCCAGGACATTTGGCTGGAGTTGAACGACCACCTCACCGCGTTCGAGAAGGTGCGTGTGTTCAACCACATCTTCTTCCAAGTGCACGGTTTCAAAGGCAACAAGCGCAACTACCACGCGCCGCAGAACAGCTACATCAACGAGGTGCTCGATAGTCGCAAAGGCAATCCGCTTTCGTTGGCGATCATTTATCAGGTCCTTGCCGAAGACCTCAACCTGCCCATGCGCGGGGTCAACCTCCCGAACCACTTCGTGCTCGCCTATCTCGATGAAGAGAGCATCGGTGGCGCTGATAGCGGGCAGCAAGGTGAAGAAAGCGTGCTGTTCTATGTCAACGCGTTCAGCCAGGGCGACATTCTCGGCCGCAACGAGATCAATGAGTTCCTCGCGAAGCTGAAGATCGAACCGCGCCCGTCGTTCTACGCGCCGTGCTCGAACATCGACATCATTCGCAGGCAGATGAACAACCTGGCGAACAGCTACCAGAAGATGGGCGATACCGATCGTGCCAAGGATCTGGAGAAGTTGCGCGATCTGCTCGGGAACGCGGAGGATTGATCCTCACCGGACCATCATTCGGCCAAGCGTGCTGAAGACGATCCGCAGATCAAGCATGATACTTCGCTCCCGCACATAGCGGAGATCAAGGGCAAGCTTCGCCGGCATCACCTCCTCCACGTAGGTGCGCTCCGGATCGCTACTGCGGCCGAGCACTTCGTTCTCGTTGATGTATGCGATGCTGGCCATGCTCGTGATCCCCGGTCGAACGCTCAGCACCAACCGTTGTTCCGCGTTGTACATGGCCACGTACTTAGGCACTTCGGGACGCGGCCCAACAAGGCTCATATCGCCGATAAGAACGTTCCACAATTGTGGAAGTTCATCGACCTTGGTCTTGCGCAATACAAAGCCAACGCCCGTGATGCGCGGATCGCGTCCACCAACGGTGATCTGTCCCTGCGACTCGCTATCGGGTCGCATGCTGCGGAACTTCCACAGGCGGAACTCCTTTCCTCCCCTGCCCACCCGCACCTGGCCGAAGAACGCACCGCCCGGCGATGTGAGCGCGACGAGCAGTGCGAACACAATGAGGAACGGTGATAGCAGCAGCAACGCGAAGCTCGTTCCGATGATGTCGAGCAAGCGCTTCATCATGCACCCATCACTTCCACCACCGCAGCGCGCACCGTAGCGATGACCTCGTCCACTTGCGCATCCGAGAGGTCGTAGTAAACGGGCAGGCTGATCTCGCGGCTGTAGTTGGCAAAGGTCCTCGGGTAATCCTCCATGCGATAGCCCTGTCCGTGGTAATAGCTGAGCATGGGCAGAGGGATGAAGTGCACGTTCACGCTTACCTCGCGCGCAGCGATGGCCGTGATGATGGCATCTCGTTGAGCTTCCGTAGCGTTCGCGATACGCAGCATGTACAAGTGGTAGCTGCCTTCGCGCAATTCATCCTTCAGAATGGGTGCGACGAAACGCGGATCGCCCGCGAAGGCGGCATCGTACCGCGTACAGATCGCCTTGCGACGCGGAATGGTGTCGTTGTCGTAGCGGTCCAGTTCCACGAGGCCGATGGCGGCTTGCAGATCGGTCATGTTGCACTTCCAACCGGGGAACTCCACATCGTAGCGCCATGCGCCGGGCTGCGTCTTCGCCAACGCATCCTTGCTTTGGCCATGCAGGCTCATTGTGTTGAAGAGCTTGTACATGGCCGCATGATCGAACGGCGCGGGCAGGTTGAAAGCCAACGCACCACCTTCCGCAGTAGTGAGGTTCTTCACCGCATGGAAGCTGAAGCCGGTGATATCGGCTTGAGTGCCCAATGGCTTTCCATCAATGAGGGCGCCGAAAGAATGCGCCGCATCGCTCAGCACCAGTGCACGTCCCAAGCGCATCTGCGGATTGCTGCCGTCCACGCGCAAGTTCACTTTCGGAGTAAAAAGCCCGCACATCTCGTTGGCTACACGCATGATCGCCTCCATGCGCGCAGGCAAGCCTCCAATGTCCACCGGGATGATGCACTTGGTGCGCTGCGACATCGCCCGGCGCACAGCATCGGGGTCAATGGTGAAGTCGTCAAGCACATCCACCAGCACCGGCTTGGCACCAACGTGCATCACGATGTTCGCTGTGGCACAATAGGTATAGGCCGGCACGATCACTTCATCGCCGGATCCGATGCCGTACCAACGCAGCACCAGTTCGCACGCGTTCGTCCAGCTGTTCAGGGCGATCACCTTCTCCACTCCACAATACGCGGCCAGTCGCTTCTCGAATTCCTTGGTACGCGGCCCGGTGGTGATCCATCCGCTGCGCAAGGCTTCCTCCACGGCCTTGATGGTGCGGTCGTCGATGCGTGGCGGGGAGAAGGGGATCATGGCGTGGGGTAGAGCCTTGTCGGTTGTCGCAAAGATGGGTATGAGGACCTGCACCTTCGGATCTTGGAGTTGAAGGCAGTACTATTGCCCGAGCCAGCGAATGCAAATACCCACTGGCGCAGCGATGGATTTCCCTTTCAAACGCTTGGTCATATGGGGACTGTTTGAAGTGCGGCACACCCACCGTTATATCCATCTCGGCTTTTACACCACAGCCCAAAAGCTCGGGCTGGCTGTCATTTGGGTAGAGAACCTTTCTTCCAATCGCGATGTGGTGCGCGCAGGTGATCTGGTGATCTCAGTGAACGTTGCGGGAGACCAACTCCCTGTTGTAAGCGGCGCCAAGTACGTCCTGCACAATTTCAAGGAGTCATTGGACCATGTTCTGGAGCAACTTGGTGATGATTGCGTGCAACTACAGGTGTTCACCAATGCCACGGCGAAGGGCGCTGAAGAGATCGGCTCGTGTACCTACCTCCATCGATCCACCCGCACCTTGGTGCAACCTTGGGGAACAAATCTTTTACGGCATGAGTTCCATGCACCATCGAAGAGCAGATCCAAATACCTTGTCTTCTGGGTCGGATCCGTTTGGAACAACGCATTGGACCAAGGGAACGTGAACGAATACGCGATCATGAAACGCGTGCTGCACAAGAACGGCAAGCTCCTCATACGCCCCAAGGTCAACGATGCGTGGGCGGCGAAGTTGATCCGTTGGTCGGTGATCTCCCCAGCGATAGCGGCACGCTGGCAGGTGGAGAACGGATATCTTCCTTGCCGAATGTTCAAGAACATCTCATACGGGCAATTGGGCACCACCAACGTCCTGGAATTCGGGAAGATCCTCGGTAACACGCTCATTTCATCGACCGACATAACGCGGGTGGTAGAGGAAGATCTCGCTATGAAGACCACTGATCGCTTGGACATGGTCCGTGAACAGCAGAAGCTGATATCCAACCATACCTACGAAGACAAGCTCAACAATATGGTACTGGCCTTCGAGCTGCTCAAGGGCTACTAATGGCTGATGCACACCACCTTGTGCGGTACTATTGCGCGACCACAGCATGAGCACCCACCGCACCATCCTTGAACCCGGTTCAGCGGACAAGCACTATTGGCGAGACCTGTGGCAGTTCCGTGGGCTCTTCTGGTTCTTGGCTTGGCGCGACATACTTGTTCGCTACAAGCAGACCGTCATCGGCATCGCATGGAGCGTACTGCGACCACTGCTCACGCTCAGCGTTATGGCCTTCATTGGCTGGCTCTTCGAGAGCAGAGTGCCCGAAGGTGTACCGCGCCTCTTGCTCGTTGCGGCGGCCACCTTGCCGTGGACCTTCTTCAGCACCGCCTTCGGTGAAGCAGCGAACAGCCTGATAGCGAACTCGAACCTGCTCACCAAAGTGTACTTCCCTCGCCTCATTGTTCCGGCCAGCACCATCATCGTCTGCCTCATCGACTTCCTCATCTCGTTCGCCATTCTCTTGGTGCTGATGGCCATCTACCACTTCACCCCTGACGTGCGCATTTTGCTCCTGCCCCTGTTCCTGCTCCTCGCCCTGGTCACCGCTCTCGGCAGTGGGCTATACATCGCCGCGCTCAACGTGAAATACCGCGACTTCCGCTACATCGTTCCGTTCATTGTGCAGTTCGGCCTCTATGTCTCGCCCATTGCGTTCAGCAGCGCCGACATCTATTCCGGCGAACGGATCCCAGAGGCGGCGAAGTGGATCTATTCATTGAACCCGATGGTTGGTGTGATCGATGGTTTCCGTTGGTGCATCCTTGGCGGCGATGCGGCGTTGTTCAACACCGGGTTCGCGATCTCCGTGGGCATCAGCGTGCTCATGCTCTTCTATGGCATCCATTATTTCCGGCGAATGGAAAAGACCTTCGCTGACGTGATCTGATCAGGATGAGCGCGCCCATCATCACCGTTGAAAGGCTCAGTAAGAGCTACATGTTGCGGCATCAAAATGCCGAGCGTTACACGGCGCTACGCGATGTACTTGCGAACAAGGCGAAGTCGCTCTTCCGGCCGGACAGATCAACACGCGCAACCACGGAGGAGTTCTTCGCGCTGCGCGATGTTTCCTTCGAGATCCATGCGGGCGATCGTGTGGGCATCATCGGTCGCAATGGCGCGGGTAAAAGCACCTTGCTCAAGGTGCTCAGCCGGATCACCGCACCCACAAAGGGGCGGGTCACCATCGATGGTCGTGTGGCCAGCTTGCTAGAAGTAGGCACCGGCTTCCATCCTGAACTCTCTGGTCGCGAGAACATCTATCTCAACGGTTCGATACTCGGCATGAGCAGGGCCGAGATCACTTCCAAGTTCGATGAGATAGTCGCCTTCGCTGAAGTGGAGAAGTTCCTTGACACCCCTGTGAAGCGCTACAGCAGCGGCATGTACGTGCGGCTCGCGTTCGCGGTGGCCGCGCACTTGGAACCGGAGATCTTGATCGTGGATGAAGTGCTCGCTGTGGGTGACGCCGAGTTCCAGCGCAAGTGCCTCGGCAAAATGCAGGATGTATCGGGCCAAGGACGTACGGTGCTCTTCGTGAGCCACAACATGGAGGCGGTGCAGAAGCTGTGCAACAAAGGCTTACTGCTGGAAAAGGGCGCATTGTTGATGGCAGAGAACATGACCGATGTCATCGACCACTATGTGAACAGCGGCGTCCTTCACCAAAGTGAATTCACTATACCGTTGCCCGCGAACCATGATCAGTTACCCGCCTTTGCTACGCTCGCACGCATCGAAACCGCACCGGGCCAAGCCACAAGCGAAATCCCAGTGGGCCGCGATTGGTGCCTTGTCGTGAATGTACATGCGAACGTGGAAATGGACGGATTTGTGATCGGCGCTGGGATCGTTACCGCTATGGGACTTCAATTGCGGACCGTATGGAGCAGACCTTCTCTACTCTCTTCCGGCGATCACAAGGCTACCTTCTACTTCGACGACATCCACTTCACTACAGGTATGTACCGCGTCATCATTGGTTTGTCCCAAAAAGGAAGGACGATCCATGAATCGAAGGAAGACGTGACCTTTTGCATATCCGAAGCCTCCGATCATGCAACGCACGAACAGTTGATCAATACAAAGAGCGGCCTGATCACGGATCAAGCGCGTGTAGAAATTAAGATGTCCGGTCCATGTTCTTCCCAGAACGCATAACCCAGATCAAGCTCAAGGACCGCGTGCTCGAGATCGGCCCCGGAGCGGACCCTCATCCGCGCTCGGATGTATTGCTTGAGATGTCCTTTGATGACCCTACCGAGTATGAGAAGCAGTTCGGGCACGACCGTGCGCTCGCAACCGATAAGACAGTGGTCTTCTATGATGGTCGAATCTTCCCTTTCGCAGATAAAGAATTCGATTATGTTATCTGTTCCCATGTGCTTGAGCACGTACCCGATCCTGATCTGTTCCTTGCTGAGATCTTCCGGGTAGGCAAGCGCGGCTACTTCGAATATCCTCTGGTATACTATGAATACATGCACAACATCGACGCGCATCTGAACTATCTGAAGTTCGTGAACGGACGATTGTGCTACATGATGAAACGAGACACACCGATCGACCTGTTCAGACCGATCCAGGCATTCTTTCTGGACGCGCTCCGCAAGGGATACACACGATCGATCAACGACATGATCGACCACTTGATCGAGGGTTTTGAATGGGACGCCCCATTTCCGATCGAGCGTGTGTACGACCTTCCTACGCTGTGCCACACGGGACTTCCACTCTCGCCTGCTAGCGAGCGCCCGCTGCACACATACGGCCCACGCCGCTTATTGAACGAATTTGTAAAGTCCATTCGCTACCGGCATTCCTACTAAGTAAGATCTTCGCATGGATCCGCGGGTCAGCGTCATCATTCCCACTTTCAACCGGCGCGAATCATTGATCCGCGCTGTACGCAGTTGCTTGGAACAAACACACCCTGTGCTGGAGATACTGGTGTGTGATGACGGATCGACGGATGGATCGCAAGAGGGCATCGCGGAGCTGGGTTCAGCGCGCGTGCATTGGATCGGCGGAACACACGCAGGTCGGCCCGCGCCGGCGCGCAATCGCGGCCTTGCCAACGCGCAAGGCGATTGGGTCGCCTTTTTGGACGACGATGACGCTTGGTTCCCGAACAAACTGGAGATCCAGTTCAGGAGTCTTGGCGGCACAGGTGCTTCAGCATCTTGCACGAATGCGGAGTGCATTGCACCGGACCAAGTATCCAAGGGGAACTATTTCAGATCCGCGAGCGGACCCCTGACATTCGTTGACCTATTGGCAATGAACAAGGTCATCTCCAGTTCATTGCTCGCAAAGAAAGAATTGTTCAGGATCGCTGGTGGCTTCCCGGAATCGCCTGAACTCATCGCCATCGAGGACTACGCCCTGTGGCTGCGGCTCGCTACCATGACGGACATTCTCTATTGCGAGGAAGCGCTGGTGTACTATGCGGACACTGCTGCCACAAGCTTGCGCGCGCAACGGACCGATGAGGCTCAAATGCGTCACGCGGTGCTCTCCGACCTGCGATCCTGGACACGAACGAAGGAATTGACGCCGCAACAACGATCGGCACTGGCGCGCAACTTTCGCGCATCGAAACGCCGCATTGGCCGTCCACTGTTGGAATGGTTGTTCATCCGCTGAAGGACAGAGGCTGATGACGCATGTGATCACACGGTTGATGGGTGGCTTGGGCAACCAAATGTTCCAGTACGCGGCCGGCTATTCACTGGCGAAGCATCTTGGCGTGCCGGTGCTAATTGATCGAACCTTCCTCGACTGGCACCCTGCGGATATGACTTGGACACCGCGCTCGTTCGAACTGGATGTGTTCCTATCGCCCATTGAATTCGCAGCGGCCGACCTAGTGGATCGAATGCGACATGAGCGCTGGTTCCCATTCCTCCGCAGCGCCACTTGCTTCAAAGAAAGAACGAAGACATTCGATGAAAACTTCTTCCGGCTGCAAGCCCCAGTGATAATCGACGGCTACTGGCAATGCGAACGATACTTTTCCTCACATGCAGACGCCTTGCGCCATGATCTCTTCGTTCCAAAGGATGCACCTTCATTGGAAAACCTCCGCATGCGCGATGCGATCACCAGCAGCACCAGCGCGAGCCTGCACATTCGACGTGGAGACTACGTGACCAATGTAGAAGCCGATCGCTTCCACGGCATGCCCACATTGAGCTACTACACCGCTGCGGCAGAAGAATTGCGGGCAAAGCATGGCGTCGATCACTTCTTCATTTTCTCGGATGATCCCGACTGGACCCATGCGAAATTGAGGTTGCCATATCCGGCCACCTACATAACGCACAACACGGATCGGACTAGCCATTGGGATCTCTGGCTGATGAAGCATTGCCAACACCACATCATCGCCAACAGTAGCTTTAGCTGGTGGGGTGCTTGGCTGAACGATCGCGCTGAAAAGACGGTGATCGCACCGAAGAATTGGTTCGCTGGTCATGGATCACCGCATGATATCATCCCTTCCACATGGCTCGTCCGCTGAGGATCGCCCACTGCGTGGAGAGCTATGCCCCAGCGCTTGGTGGCATGCCTGAAGTGGTGAAGCAGATCAGTGAACGGTTGATGCCGCTGGGCCATGAGGTCACGGTATTCACATCGTTCCATGCGGATCGCAACTTCTCCGAATTGAATGGTGTGCTCGTTCGTTCCTTCACCATCAGCGGCAACTTTGTAAAAGGCGTTCGTGGTGATGCGGAGGCATACTGGAACGCATTGCGCAACGGTGGCTTTGACGTCGTAACGTTCTTCGCCGCACAACAATGGGCTACGGATATTGCGCTGCCACGCTTGAAGGAATTGCATGCGAAGAAGATCTTTGTGCCGACCGGTTTTTCCTCCTTGCGCGACCCGGCATTCACTGAATATTATGCTCGGATGCCGGAGTGGATGCTGGCAATGGATCTCAATGTCTTCCCCTCGCACACCTATCAGGATATACGTTTTGCCGAGGCGCACGGCATCAGATCCAACGCTGTGATCCCCAACGGGGCCTCGGCTGAGGAGTTCGATGGCCCGGTCGCGGTGGATGTACGCACTGCGAACGGTATCAGACCTGATGAGCGCATGATCGTGCACGTCGGTAGTTTCACAGGGATCAAAGGGCATGTTGAAGCCATCCGCGTTTTCCTTGCTGCACGGGCGAAGGACACCGTGCTGGTGCTGATCGGGAGCGGCAACCTTTCATTGAAAAGAGCCTTCGAGCGTCATTGGCGTTTCTTCATCATTCGAATGAAAGCCCGCCTGATGGGAAAGCGGATCTTCTTCCTCGAACTGGACCGCGCAGCTACAGTATCTGCAATGAAACAAGCGGACCTTTTCCTTTTCCCAAGTCAAGTAGAATGCTCGCCGATCGTGTTGTTCGAAGCGATGGCCGCTGGCGTACCGTTCTTGGCATCGACAGCAGGTAACAGCAATGAGATCGTCACGTGGTCCCAGGGTGGCTGGACCGTGCAAGGAACCACGGATCGGCAAGGCCGCGTGCACGTGGACAACTCAACAGGCGCGCGAATGCTGGGGGATCTGCTATCGCATCCGGAGAAGCTGGCCGCAGCAGCAGCGGCAGGTCACGCGGCCTGGAGAGAACGCTTTACCTGGCAGCTTATAGCTGAACAATACGCAGAACGATACGCTGCGATCGCCGGTGAACACATTGGCTGAGAGCGCGACATATAACGCACCTTCGATCACGGTGCTCATGCCAGTGTATAATGCTGCACCATACCTGGCCGAGGCGATAACAAGCATACTAGAACAGACTTTTTCGGACTTCGAACTACTGATCGTCAATGACGGTTCCACAGATGGAAGCAAGGCGGTGATCTCGTCGTTCGACGATCAACGCCTCCGGGTCATAACGCATGATCGCAACCAAGGTCTCGTTGCCTCCTTGAACGATGGCCTTGATAAGGCACGCGGCACCTACATCGCCCGCATGGACGCGGATGATGTGATGCGCGCTGACCGGCTTGCGATACAGTTCGCATTCATGGCAAAGAACTCGGAGATCGACGTGGTGGCCTCGTTCGTGGACCTTATGAACGCCGAAGGCGTGACCACCGGTGTTTGGGATACTGATCGCGCCGCGGCTGCGGAAGAGGACATCCGTAACGTGATGGCGAAGACCAACTGCATTGCACATCCATCCGTGTTGATCCGAAAAGAGTCGCTGGGCCTGCTACGCTATTCCACGCGGCAGTCGGGCTGTGAGGACTGGGATCTGTGGATGCGTGTGTTGGCAAGAGGTGGTCGCATCGCCAAGATCCCGGAAGCCTTGCTCAACTACCGAGTGCATGCGAGCAGCGTTATGTCAGGTGAGAAGAAGAACGTGCCGCTGGAACGCCGCCTGCTGCGCGCGCGCTGGCGCACGCTCCTAAACGAGTGGCAGCAATTCCATTTCAGCAGCTTCCATGTGCTCATGCTGGTAGCGCAAGCGCACACGTTCGCGCGGCATTCGTTGCGAAACGTTCTCACACCGTTGGCCCGCGGCGCCTATCGCCTCCTCACCTACTCTCCATTCAAACTCCACAGCGAGCAGCGCGCACTCGAACGTGCCTTGAGCGAATGGAACGGCAGCATTCTCCTCAACTTCCCGTACGTGAATGTGGGTGGTGCAGAGAAGGTGCATGCCGACATCCTCGCTTCGGTAGCGGATCAGAAGCCACTGACGATCATCAGTGGTTTTTCGCGCGATCGTGGTTTTGCATCGCGCTTCGCGCAGCATGGTCGTTTGCTGGAGATCCCCCGTTTGCTGCATCATCCGTTCACCCGCAAGCGCGCGCACGAACTGTTGGCAAGGAAGATCAATTCGCTCGATCGTCCCGTGTTGTTCGCGTCGCTCAGTGCCATGTTCTACGATCTGCTCCCTTTGCTGAAGCCTGAGGTCCGCACATTCTACCTCCAGCACGCCTTCCTGTTCCAACCGAACGGGAATCTGAAGCACCGCTCTTGGCTACAGCACTTTCCGCGTGTGGATGGCTATGTGTTCGTTTCGCAACATGCGAAGGGCGAGTTCGAGAAATTGCTTTTCGCCAACAACATTCCGCGTAGCGCGTTCACCAAACTGCGCTTCCTCTCCAACGCCGTTGATACCTTCAGCGAGGTACGCGAACACGATCGGCTCGGCGTGCTCTTCGTTGGCCGCGACTCAGAGGAGAAACGCCTCCGCCTTTTCCTCTCCATTGCTGATGATGTGACAAAGCGTGCGCCCGGTCGTTTCCGCTTTACGGTAGTGGGTAGTGATACTGTGCCCGGCCACGAGCATGTGAGGTTCAAAGGCAGCGTTGATGACCCACACGCGTTGTCCGTCATCTATGCCGAGCATGATGCGCTTGCGCTCACTTCCTCGCGTGAAGGATTCCCCATGGTGATCATGGAAGCGATGGCACACGGACTTACCGTGATCTCCACGCCAGTGGGTGATGTACCGGGTCGGCTCGACGATCGATGCGCAATGATCACCTCTTCCGTTGAAGAAGGAGCTGTGCTCGGCGAAATGACGAACGCGATCCTTGGCTTCGATGCCGATCGCGAGCGTTTGCGCAGGATGCGGAAGACCGCTCTTGAAAAAGCGGAAGAGGAGTTCGATCCGCAGGCCTTTCGCGAGGCCTATCGTTCGCTCTTGATCAGTCCCGCTTCAGCGACCTGATCGAAGAGCGATCCCACGAACGCTTCCCAATTCAACACATCCTCGTACCGCTTGCGCGCATTCGTCCGCATCTCCTGCCAGTGCGCAGGTTCAGCAATGATCTTCAATATGCGATCGGCGTAGGCCTCGCCATCCTCCGAAAGCTCGAAGAGGTAGCCGGTCCTCCCCTCCTGCACGATCGTTGGCACACCGCCTGTGCGCGTGGCTAGCACCGGGACCCCGTAAGCGGCCGCTTCGCAGAAGACGATGCCATAGGCTTCGAAACGGGTGGGAACGATGAGGAAGTCGGCGGTGCGCAAATGCCCCTCGAGTCTTTCGCGATCAGCTTTGATGTTCTTGCTCAGGAAACCTTCGCGCACCAGATCCTCATCATCGTATTCCGGCGGCGGTGTGCATCCGCAAACAACGAGCTGCGCCGGTTGGCCGCGACGCTTCAGTTCAAGAAGTGCTTTATAGGCGATCGCCCCGCCTTTATCTCGCCAGCTAACGCCGACGAATAGCAACTTGATCTTCTTCGATGGAAAGTCACGCACCGAAGGAGCTGAAGGCGACGCTTCCAGGTTCGCTCCCATCGGGATCATCTTCACTTTGGAAGCGCTGGCCGGGTACCCATGTCTTGCGGCATCCGCAGCCCAATGGGAACTGTAGATCGCCAACGCCGCGTTAGCCAAAGCTTTGCGCTCCAGGGCGAGGCTTTGCTTGCGCGAGAAGGCGAACAGACCGGAAAGGATCTCGTGGTAGTCCAAGGCACCGGCAACGCAACGGTCGTTGAAGTAGATCACGGGTTGCTCAGTGTGCAACAACGCTGTGCTTGCAAGACCAGCAGGAGCAAGGAACAGGTCGATGTGAACCCCGGTGATGCGCTTCTTCAGCAGGCGCGCATACGCTCGTGACAAAATGAACGAGTCGCGATAGTGGAACCGCCTTTTGAGCAAGCGCGTGGTGATGTAATTGAACACCATGCAGAAGAAGAGCACAGGTTGAGGTCGCAACGGACCCAGCGTGTGGACCCTGTATCCAGCGGCCTCCAATGCGCGCAGCAAAAAGTAGTTCGTTCCCGACCAACTGTGCCGATCACGCGGTTCATCCACGGTGATGTAGCCAATGGAAATGTGGCGCTCCATCACTGTTCGTTGTTGGGCCCGTCCCACAGAAGTACACAGGCGAAGAACGAAAAGAAGACCACGCCGGATTGAACTTCCAGCATGCTTTCAACGATCCAGTTCATAGCGCACAGCGCAAAGAAGAGGAGCGAAAGCGCATCGCGCGGGCGACCGCAGAACGGGGCCAGCACCATGATGCAGAGCGTCAGGCCGCCCACAGCACCAAGACACGCAAAGGTCTGGAGGAACTGGTTGTGCGCGTTCAGCTGATGTTCGGTGGCTGTGGTGTAGCCGTGCTCACCATACACGCGCATCAACTCGTTCTTGATGTCGCCTGTTCCAGTTCCGATCAACGGATGCTCGGTAAAGAGCTCGCGTGCGGAGGCCCAGGTGAGCCAACGCACTTCGCTGCTCGTGGCGCTTGCTGCATCATGCTCTTCTGCGGTTGAAGCGCGCCATACCTCTTGCACACGATCGCGTGCGTACGGCGAGGCGGCAACGAGCGCGACCACACCGATGACAAAGCCGAGCAAACCTCCGAGCAGGGTGGTCCGCACCCGCTGTGCGCGCCAGCACAAGGCCAACAATGCGATCAACTCCACCCCCATCAACACCCAACCGATCTTGCTTCCGCAGAGCACGACACCCAATACCAGCAAGGCCAGTATTGTGCGATCGATCCATGTTGGTAGTGCGCGTGGCAATGGCAGAAGGCACCACGCTGCTAACGCGAAGCACAAATACCACGCGAAATAGCTGGGATGCAAGAACAGTGACCATGCAGAGCTGAAGACCACCTGTTCGGGTTGAAGTTCGGAGCCATACATGATGCGCCAACTCGCATAAACCACGCAAATGACCACTGCCAACGCGCATGCGATGCTGAAAACACCGAGAAGAACATCACGCCCTACCCAAGCCTTCCTAGGCAACCAGAGCATGAGCAAGGGCAGCATCAACAGCGGGGCTTTGATCTGTAGATCGAACCAGCCGAAGGCCTGATCCGCGCTCCAGATCATGCCGACAACATGGAGCAGGTAAACGGCTATCGCGAAAGGCAACAACGTGGTCCACGCATGCCAACTCGATGATGACCGGTCCTTTCGATGTTGGAAGACGAGCGAAACGGATGCGATCAACAGCAACAATGGAAGCACGGCTTGCCAGAACGGGATCATTGCCGCCAGCGCGACCAAGCTCGCACCCGCCAACTTTCCGTGCACATGCACAAGGCCGAGCCAGCGCTGGCGGAACACAGTTGGAGCTGCCGTGCGATCGTCCATTCCTGTTCAGCGGGTCAGTGCCTTTGAGCGTTCGCTCGGATCGCGGCGTAGCAGAAGGAGATCCCAAATGCCTTTGATGTAGCCGGACCCATATGCAAAGTGGAGCGCAATGAAGGCTACGAACACGCGAGGGATGAGGGCGGCACTTCTTCCCGCATGCACAGAAGCCAGCGACAATGCGATCAAGTAGGCCCCGGTTCCAGCAACCCATATCCAACCGAAGCGTTGATCCATCATGCCCAAAGGAATGCCCAGCACGATGAACAGCACCAGGACCGCCGGCACAAGTTGTCGCCAAGTGGTCACAGTGCCGTGGATACGGTTCACGAACACTTTCCAATAACCGTATTGGAAGTACTGGCGGAAAAGCTTGCCGATGCTCGCGCGCACGGAATACTTGCTATGGACCTCGTGCGAGAGGAAAATGCCAAAGCCCGCCTTCGTTACACGATAATTGAACTCGTCATCCTGGTTGCGCACAAGACGCTCATCGAAATAGCCAACGCGGTCGAAGACCTCGCGGCGATACGCGCCAAAGGCGACCGTATCCACCAGCCCGTCCTTCCGTCCGGTGCGGAAATACGCAGAGCCCACACCGAAAGGATGCGCCATGGCAGTACCGATCGCCCGCGAGGCATCATCGGCGTAGACGTTCTCGATAACGCCACCAGCACAACCCACATCGGGATGCTGTCGAAGCGTATCGATGTTGGCTTGGAAGAACCGTGGACCCACTTCAGCATGGGCCCCGAGTATGATGCCCACATCGTAGCCGGGTCGACGAAGTCCTAAGTTGAGTGCGTGGGGTGTGGAACGCGCAGTATTGTCCACGATGCGTATCCATGGGTATCGCGCCGCAAATTGTTGAAGGATGGCCCGCGTTCCATCGTCGCTCATGCCGTCGCACACATCAACTTCCACGAACATGCCGGAGCGGTCCGCGTCAATGATCGAACCGATGCATGCAGCTATGTAGTCCGCCTCATTGCGACAAGGTATCACAACGCGCACCGTTGGTGTGGCATTGAGCATGGATCCGTGCTTCATCGCTACCGTTGCAAGTTGCGTTCGTACACGGCCATCATCCTATCCACACACTCTACCCAACCAAAAGAGCGCCCCATCCATGCACGGCCTGCGGAACCCATGCTCTTGCGCAACTCCGCATTCGTTAGAAGCCTATGGATCGCGTGCGCTGCGGCTTGCCGATCGTTCGCTGGAACAACAACGCCTGTTACACCATGATCCACCACTTCGGGTAATCCGCCCACATCGCTCACCACCACCGGCAGCCCACATGCGGATGCCTCGATCACGGCCACACCGAAGCTCTCGCTCCTGCTGAGGGCGACGAAGACATCCATGCCGGCAAGCTCTTCGGGCACACGCTCGTGTGCAACGGCACCAGCGAAATCCACGCGATGGTCCAACTTCAAGAACGAGCACAATGCACGTAGCTGCGCTTCCTGCGGTCCTTTCCCTATGATGCGCAAAATGACCTCGCGCCCTTCGATGCGGTCAGGGACAAGGGCGAATGCGCGCAACAGAATGTCGATACCGTATATGGCCGCAAGCGTTTTCACGGTGCCAATGACCAGCGGACCATCGGTTCCCTTCACACTTGGTTTGAAAACGCTGGTATCCACTCCGAACGGCACGATGACGATGGGGACATCTCTTCGCATGATGGTGCGGACCTGCTTGGCCATTGCTTCGCTCGTTGAAACAAGTTGATCCGCGCGTCGCAGGTTGCGCACCACCAACCAGCGATGCACACAGCTCTTCTGCGGAAACTCGAAGACATCACTTCCCCAGACGTTGAGAACAACGCATGTGCGTTCCAAGGTGGACGCCAATGTTCCGTAACCAGTGGCGTAATGGACGTTGACCAGATCGGGTTGCACGCGATCCACGATCTCTTGCAGCCGACTTCGGTTCCACAGATAACCCAAGCCGTTGCGGTGCGGAAGTGAGTACATGGTGATGCGCTGATCATAACCATGAGCTGATGGATGTTGCGTGGCAAGGTGGATCTCCACCCCACGATCAGCAAGCGCATTGGCCCAACGCATGGTATGCACCGAACTCGCGGCGGCAACGAGCAGGACCTTCACGCGGTGGTGTTCTTGTGCAAGGCGATGCCACGCAGGTGTTCAAGGACTTCCACCGCGGACGCTTGGCCATCGGTACGTTGTAACATGAACGCTTCTGAAGTGCGCCACCACAAATGCTCGCGAACCTCTTCGTTCGTGCAGATGATCCCCGCAGCGAAGAACGCTGCTACCTGGGAAAAGAAACCGCCGAGCGGTCGGCGCACGAAACCACGCACAGCGCTGCGATCCAGATCATCACCCATGAACGTGACCACTACGGGCACCGAACTCGTGAGGACCGTGAAAAGCGCTGCAACGGAGCCATAGTACACATGCACCACATCCGGTCGCTTGGCGCGAAGCTGCTCCTTCAACCTGCGGCGCGCGAGCCAAAGCTTCACCGGTGATGTCCGAGAGGCCAGGTGGAAGAGCGAAACCTGTGCTCCATGCATGGTGAAGGCAATAGCTTGCTGCTTCGACCCTTCGTACACCTCACCATCCTCCTTCTCCGGTATCACGACCAACACGCCGATCCCCTTCGCTGGCCGGCTCGCCAACCGCTCAAGTTCGCTCAGCACGAAGCGCACATCGCGCCATGTGGCAAAACCGAGATAGAAGAGCGCGACCACCGTGACCACACCCATTGTCTGCCACGGCGTTGGCACCACAAGGTGTATGGCGCTGCCCACTGCGAGGACCATGAAGGCAGCGATCAGGTTCACTCCATTGCGAGGTGTGCGGAAGTAGGCATCGAGCAAACTGCGCATGCCATTGAAGTAGGCGAACGGGAGCGCGCCGAGAAAGATGAGCCTCGACATATCCACGTACTGTGCTCCATTGGGTCCGAGGTAGATCGCGAGCAACGGAGCTGCGCTGAGCTCGAACCCGATCATTAATGCCACAGAAGCCAGCAGGATGAGACGCGACATGCGGCGGATCCGAAGCGCCAATCCCGCGTGATCACCTTCGGCCAACTGCGCGGAGGCGGCCGGCAGCAGCAAGAGGGCCACAGGAGAGAACACGGCTGCAGCAATGTTCACCAACGTGGTACCGAAGCCCACTTCACCGCTGATGTCTATGCCATGGGTACGCAGCGCTACATAGCCGGGAATGGTGAGCAATGCGCCCAGTGCGACATCGCCCGGAACGCGCGGCAGGCCGTAGCGCAGGAGTTCAGCGCTTTCCCTGCGATAACCCTTCACAGGAGCAATGATGCCCGGCCCGATGGAAAGCAATGCGGCGCCGATCCATGCAAGCGCGGTCGCCCAGAGCACATCGGCCATTGCGTGGAACAGCACGAAGGCAAGGCATGGCGCGATCGCGAGCACGAACATTTGCAGCGCATTGGCGATCACCACCGATCCGCGTCCACGTAAATAGCCGTAGGCCACCCCATGCAGTGCGATACCAAGGATCATGGCACCCAACGGGGCCATCAACGGTTCGCCTGCGCCACTGCCGTAGATCGTCCACGCCAAGGGTGCTGCGAATATCGTACACGCTCCAAAAAGCCCCAGACCAAGTGGTAGCACCCATGCCAGCGCACCTCTGAGGTAGCGTCGAGCCACTTCGGGCGATGGACTCATGGCCGTGAAGCGCGTGAGACCCACCATGGCCCCCATGATCACCACAGGGAATGCGAACGACATGGTCCGGCGTGCGATCACAAATAGGTCCAGGTCCTGCTTGCTCACTTGCGCGGCCAAGCGGTATGTGATCACCATGCCCAGCAATGCCACGGCCTCGGTGAAGTAGGTGAAGAGCTGATCGCGTCCTTCCTTTGTGCGTACCAAGGCGACCAAGCGCTGCTTCATCAGTTGCATCCCGCTATTGCGGGAGCGCCGAAAGTACGGGCCGGGTCGGACTGCCGGGACCAGGCGGTCAGTGCGGCCGCAACGCATGGCGTTCGCGACGGTGCGCATCCGACAGGATGCAGCACGCCATGAAGAGCGATTGCGCAAGGAAATACTCGTGGAAGAGGTTCTCGCTCGGCACGCCGTCGGACAGTATGAAGACATGCTCCGTGATCAGAACCAGTATACCAGCGAACAGTCCGAAGAGCAACACGTAGTGCCATTGTCGCATGAACCGGAACATTCCGCCCCATCCACCATGTCGCGCCAATTCCACGCTCCACACACGGCCCAACAAGGGCAGCACCAATAGCAGCGGCAGTGCGAAAAGCCTTGCCTCGCGCGCTTTTGTTGCGGCAAACACCACTGCCGTGTTCAATACAAGCGCGATCAAAAAGGCCTTTATCCAGCGCAGATGCTCCGGTGTGCAGACTTCCCCGAGCGCATAACGCGCGAGGAGGAAACAGGGAAGGCCGAGTGCCAAAAAGGCGAAGCACAGCGATTCGCCAGCCATGTCCCCGTTCTTGAAATTCTCATCGAAGAACTGGAGTCGGCCTGCTAGATCGGATCCCGAATCTTCAACAAGACCGGCATGGGGCAGATAGAGCCACAGGAAAATGACGTATGCTGTCAGCGGAGCGGCCAGCATGATGATCCGTGCCCAGCGCTTGATCGTTGTTTGTTGTTCATTAGCCCCGTTCCAAAGCAACCATGCGAAAGATGGGAACAGCAGCAAGCTTGTCTCACGCGCTAGCATGGCCATTGACAACAACAGGGTGAAAAGCAGGAAGCGCTTGGTCAGGAATGCTCGAAGCGCGAGAAGCAAGAGGACATACTGCAGGGGCTCGTCATAGGAATAGATAGGGGCGAAGTAGAGGAAGAAGATCGTTGGCAACAAGTGGAAGATCACTTGGGCTCGCCATGCATCTTCGATCGAAAGACCAGCCGATAGCGCACAATAGCGGACAAGTACACCCGCGATCAGCACCAGTCCAAAGCCAATGAGGATGAAGGCCCAAGTGAGCGGCATGTCGGTGGCGGCCAATGCATCCAATATCCCCGTTGTGACAGGCCGCTTCGCGAATGCCGGTTCCACCGAGCGATGGACCTCCACCAGATAGGCCATGTAATCATCTGAGACCAGTCGTTCTTCAGGGTTCCATTCTTCGTTGCTCATGCTCAACTGGCTATTGAGTTGTGGCGCGAGATGGATCCCAAGGGAAAGGGCCACCATGAAGGCACCCGTCATCCAAGGGCTCATCAACGCACAACGAGCGAATGTGCAGTCCAACATGATCATCGAAAGTACGGGGCTGACCAACTTCGGCATCTTGGGCCCGCGCTCATCCACTGCTTGCACCATCCATGGAACGGCTTCCAATGCAGCAACAACGGCACGCCTATCTTCGGCATCGAACTTCAACAACATGGACTTCTTTCAATGGCACTGGTGGGCGGGCGTGGCGATCGTAATGCTGATCGCCGAGATCTTCGTGCCTGGATTCTTCCTCTTTTGCCTCAGCATGGGCTGCCTCGCCGCTAGTGCGGCTGCCGCGCTGGGTGGTACCGCGACCGTACAACTGCTCGTGTTCTCCGTCGTTTCGCTCATCGCGTTCTTCACTGTTCGTCCACTACTGATGAAACGCATGTGGAAGGACAGCGGCGTGCTCACGAACAACGAAGCGCTCGTAGGCCAGCGCGGTCGCGTTACGCAGGACTTCGAAGCAGGTCTGCGACTGGGCCGCGTGCTTGTGGCTGGCGACGATTGGCGCGCAGAGTGCACCAGTGACCGTGCTCTGCGCACAGGCGATCTGGTTGAAGTGGTGCGTGTGGATAGCAATACCCTCATTGTGAGACCGATCGATAGTTGAGCAAGCAACAAGCCTCATCCCTCCTGCCGAGCTTCATCCCTATTGATGCTCGAGCCTTGAGCCGTGAAAACTGACACGTCACCACGAACCCTCCCCCTCACTACCTACCACCACCCTTTCACATGGAAACCGGAACCATCATCCTCATCCTCGTAGCTCTCTTCGTCGTGTTCATGATCGGCAAGGGCGTTCGCATTGTCCAGCAAAGCGAAGCCATGGTTATCGAACGCTTCGGTAAGTACCGCACTACCCTCGTGGCTGGCTTCAACGTGATCATCCCCGTGTTCGACAAGCCGCGCGAGATCATCTCCCGCCTCACACGCGATCTGCCGGACGGCAACAAGTACGTCCAATTCATGAAGAAGGAACGCATTGACCTCCGCGAGTCGGTGTTCGACTTCCCGAAACAGAACGTGATCACCAAGGACAACGTGATGACGGAGATCAACGCGCTGCTCTACTTCCAGGTGATGGATCCCGTGAAGGCGATGTATGAGATCGAGAACCTGCCCATGGCGATCGAAAAACTCACGCAGACGACACTGCGGAACGTGATCGGTGAAATGGATCTGGACGAATGCCTCACGAGCCGCGACACCATCAACGGCAAGTTGCGCGCGATCCTGGATGAGGCCAGCCACAAGTGGGGCGTGAAGGTGAACCGCGTGGAACTACAGGACATCAATCCGCCGCGCGACATCCGCGAAGCGATGGAGAAGCAGATGCGCGCCGAGCGGGACAAGCGTGCACAGATCATCGACGCCGAAGGCAGCAAGCGCGCTGCGGTGCTGCAAGCCGAGGGTATCCAACAAGCACAGATCACAACTGCCGAAGGCCAGAAACAAGGCCAGATCCTGGAGGCCGAAGGCGATGCGCAATCCCGCATCCGCCGCGCACAGGGCGAAGCCGAAGCCATCCGCCTGGTGACCGAAGCGATCAAGGGCGCTAATGCTGATCCGGCCAATTACCTGATCGCCATGAAGTACTTGGAGACCTTGGAAGCCATGACCAGCGGCAAGGACAACAAAGTGGTCTACATCCCCTTCGAAGCCACGGGCGTGCTCAGCAGCTTGGGTGGCATCAAGGACATGCTGGTCGGAAGCAAGGCGAACTGAGCCGATGGATCGCGTGATGATCGGTCAGGTGCTCGCACGATCGATCGGAACCGTCGTCTTCAGCGTGCTCATTAGCCTCTCGGTCAGCGCGCACTGCTACGATGGCAGCGGCCGCACCATTGGCCGCATCGATGGCAAGTACGTGTACGACGGGAGCGGCAAGACCATTGGCCGCAGGGACGGCAACTACATTTATGATGGCTCCGGCAAGACCATCGGGCGCGTGGACGGCAACTATTACTACGACGGCAGCGGCCGCACCATTGGCCGGGTGGATGGCAAGTACATCTACGACGGAAGCGGAAAGACCATCGGTCGCGTGGATGGTAGCTACCTGTACGACGGCAGCGGCCGGACGATAGGGCGCGTGGATGAGGTGGAAACTTCGGTGGCGATCCTCTTCTACTATTTCTACTTCGCGCCGGTACCACGATGACCGCCTACTCCACCCTCTCTGAAGCCGTGAACGACCTGCAACGGCGCGGCTACACCGATGATCTCGTGCTGGCTGAACGTCGCCTCGTATGCAATGCCCGCAGCCTGAGCCTGGACCCCGACGACTTCCAGATCGACGAGTTCCACCGCTTCGAAGGCAATAGTGACCCCGAGGACCAGAGCATCGTGTATGCGATCAGCTCGGACAAACACGGATTGAAAGGGATTCTCGTGAACGCCTACGGCCCCGATGCCAGCAGCTTGACGCAGGAGATGGTAAAGAAGCTGGCGACGCACTGAGCGGGGAGCGGCGACACAGGCGCCGCAGATCGCAGATCCGCGGCAGCGGGGGAGCCTAGAAGTAAGTTCCAATTGACACACCTGCTCCCCAAAAGTTGGACTGTCTGCCGTTGGAGTGCGTTTCCCAGATGTACATAGGGGATAGCCTTAGGAGATTGCGACCGCCTATCCGACGAACACCAAAGCGTGCGACGTACCAAGCTCCATAGTTGGTTTTGTATTCCTCAGGGATCCGTGCATCAGAGAGGTCACTGAAGCCCGCGAAGGCCGTGTAGCCTACACCCAGGTCTGGACGCCATCGTTTGGATCCTGTGTATGCACAAAGCTCGAACGGCACATGCACGATCGGAGCATGATCATACTGATTGAAGCTAATGCTTAATCCACCTCTTGCGGCAAGAGCGAGCCTTCGATCCGCTGAGGGGGACAAGAACTGGCGCTCGTAGTTGACCGAAAGAAGGCTGCCACCATTCCCTAAGAATTCCGCATAGCCAGCATTCCGTGGAAGCGATTGACCGTAGGAAATACTGAGCAGGTAGCAGAACACCAAGCAGCAAATAAATCTCTCAACCATTGCAGGGTCTTCACCGAAAGTAAGCTCCAACACCAAACTCCCGTAGTGGTCTGTCCGCGCTTTTGGTGGACGACCCTGCGAGAACGGGTACGGCTCCGCTATCGCCACCTTGACCCGTACCCCCGAAAACAAACAAAGGCGCCTTTCGGCGCCTTTGTCACTTCTGGTGAACCCGTAGGGAGTCGAACCCCAAACCTCCTGATCCGTAGTCAGGTGCTCTATCCAATTGAGCTACGGGTCCCTTTTTAGCGGGGGCGAAGATAGAGATCGAAGCAGAACGGCGAACAGGTCAGATCCAACCATTGAGCCAGTAGTAGCCTATGGCCACGTACTCGCGCAGGCACACGACCTCCAGCTTCAGGTAGTTCCAGAAGGTGTAGCGCAGGTCAGGGTCTCCGGAGACATCGGGCATCCAAGCGCTGCCACCAACGGACTCATGGCCGTACTCGAAGTTGTGCAGCATGGCATGGTCCCAAGCCGGGGCACCGCATGCTCCCAAAAAGCCCGCCTTTCGAAAGGTCCGTACTGTGCGGTACATGTTCTCCGGTGAAGTGACCACTGCAATGCTCAGCTTGTTGAGCAAGAGCTTCTCCAGCACCAAGGCTTGTTCCCTTGTGTTGTTACCTTGGTTCAGCAGATCGATGCGGCCTTCCGCTACACCGCGCAAGCGAAGTTCATCGCTCATGGCGTTCAGGGCCGATGGAGGTCCGGGATGGATCACGATCACTCGCGCCCCGGGCCATAGTTGTGCAAGTTCAGCCGCGTGGTAAAGGCGCACGAGTTCCGGACCCGAAGGCATGCCGCTACCTCCCAATACCACGATCACTTCAGCGGAAGCGACACACTCACCGGCAGCGGACCCCAACCAGCGGTGTGCATCAAAAGGCACTCGTGTAAAGGCCAGCACCAGCAGCAAGACCATGAGAACGCCGAAAGCGAACACCAACTTGTTGAACACAGGCAGTAGCCATCGCCAGAGCGCTCCGATGACGATCGAGAAGGTCGCCGGCATGTCCTTCAATTTCGACATGCGCACAAAGTAGCGACGAGAGCGACTCCTATGGCTTGTAGTACTTGAGCGCCTCCGGCATGAAATTCTCCAGGTCGCGCATGCGCGTTTCATCGCTGGGGTGTGTGCTCAAGATCTCCGGTGGTGCTTGTCCACCACCTTGGCTCATGCGTTCCCAGAACTTGGGCGCCTCGCGCGGATCATAACCCGCGATTGCCATGAAGACCAACCCCATTTTGTCGGCTTCGCTCTCGTGCTTGCGGCTGTATGAAAGCATGCCTAGTTGCCCACCCACACCGAAGCTTTGAAGTAGGATGTTCTCGGTCATGGTGACATTCTGGCCAACCGCCACGGTGAGCACCGAACCCAGCCCATTGAGCGTGAGCGCTTGGCTCATGCGCTCATTACCGTGCCGCGCGATGGCGTGGGCTATCTCGTGACCCATCACCACTGCGAGGGCCGTTTCGTTCTGCGTAACAGGAAGGATCCCGGTGTACACCACCACCTTGCCGCCGGGCATGCACCATGCGTTCACCGTTGGATCGTCCACCGTTTTGAACTCCCATTGGAAACCGGCGACACGATCACTGGCGTTGTTCTCACCGAGGAACCTCGTTGCAGCATCGGCAATGCGTCCTCCGATACGCGAAACCATCTGTGATCGCGCGTCGCTTGTGGGGAGCACGGTATTGGCGCCGAGGAACTCCTGGTACTGCCCTGCGGCCATACCCATGAGTTCGCCTTCGTTCACCAAGTTCATCTGGCGCCGACCAGTGATGGGCACCTTGGCACACGCTTGCACAAGCACGACAGTTGCAAGTACGAGCGCGACATTGGAGATCCTGTTCTTCATTGGATAGCTGCAGAAAGTCCACGGTCCTGCAAGGCGGTGCAGCGTGGTTCGAGTTGATCGAAGGTGCCGCGCTTCACGCTGCACTTGCCGTTGAAGTGTACAATGTGCGCGCATTGCTCTGCCTGTACCGGCTCATGCCCACAGATGTCCATGAGGCAATCGATCACATGCTCGAACGTGTTGACATCGTCGTTGTGCAACACGATCTCGCGGATCGGTCCGGTCTCCAACAACACCTCCTCCAAGAGGGCTTCTTCGGGTGTGAACGCTGATCGCATGGGGTTGATCCCGCCCTTGGCGAACGGCCAAGCTGATCACGGGAGGGCGAAATTAGGTCGCCATGACCATGAATTGAGAAACCAACTTGAATGTGATCAGGGCTTGGCCAGGATCGTCGGGCCGAACTTCTGCAACAGCGCATTGGCCTCGCGCATGGTAATGCGCTTGCCGTTGAGGTAGGCGGTTACGAATGCGTCCTTCACCCCCAGCACCACGGTCTCATCCTTGCGCACACGGGCCATCTCCTGATCCAGGAAAACGCCGGTGGTGTAGCGCACCTTGGCGGCCTCGGTGCGTTCGCTGTTGAGCGGTGATATGTTGAAGATGAGACCCAGCGGAACAGGCTTGCTGTACACGCCCACTTGTACCGTGAAGAACAGACCCTTAACGGTCTCAACCTGACGCGCGGGTGCAGCACCGGGTTCATTGTAATACGAGGCAGCATCAGGTGCGGGCGTAAATCTCCCGATCAGCTCTTCCGCCGTCTCGGGGTATTTGGCGAGGACACTAGCCACATCCGGTTCGGACTTGATCACTGCTGGAGCGGGCAGTTGGATAGGGGCTGCTGGGCGCGCCGTTCCTGCTATAGGCTGTGCAGCCGCATTGCCCTGTGCAAGGCTCGTGTTCACGTTTTCGGCGCGCATGGCTTCACCCAAGGGGATCCGCTTGCCGTCGCGATAGGCCACCACGAAGGCATCGCGATACCCACGGTCACGTACGAGTTCCTTCGCCGTGGCTGCGTGATCGAAACCAGTGAAGAGGCCAGCGGTGTAGCGCACCAATCCGTTGCCCACCGTCTCGCCTGTAACCGGTGTCATGTCGCTGAATGTCTCTACAGGCACCGGCTTGCGGAAAGCACCGATCTGCACCTTGAAGACGATGCCCGCTGGCATGGCCGCATCCATGGGAATGACCGCATCGCGTCGCTCGGTGGCGGGCAGCATCTTGAAGAGATCGGAGGCGAGCACATCGGGAACGACCGCTCTAGCTGGGGGGGTGGTCGCTCGTGTGGTGAGTGGCAAAGCATCGTTGTGGGTGCGCGGTCGAGCAGCCACTTCAGCTTCGCTCGCAGTGGGCACAACGGTAGGTTGCACTAGATCGACCGGAACGATCCGCTCCTGCACTACTGGCGCGCTCATGCTGTCGTCGGTGGAAGAAATGCGCGGTTCCACAACAGCAGCGGGGTTGCGGACGCCATCGGTCGTGACTTGCTGGCGACCGGCCTGGTCATGCGCTTCGGCGAGCAACGCTTCTGTACGGCGCGTGCGCATCTCCAGTGCCATGATCTCGCTACTGCTTTCGGCAGGCATGCCTTGGAGCATTACACCGGCCTGGTTCTCGTTGATCCCCGCAGCGCCGCGCAAACGTGCGGCCACGTTGTCCAGTGAATCGGCACGTACCACAGCGCCGACAGCACGTTCGTCCAGCAAGTTGGCACGAGCGGCGGCTTCGGCGGCAGGTAGCTGACCGTCAGCGGCCAGTTGCTCGGCAGCGCGCGCCTGCTCATGCAAGATGCGGCCCACCTCGCGGTTGCTCTTAGCGGCGTTCGCGGCATCATCCGCAGCTTCGAACTGCTCCAGCGCGCGTGTTTTCGCTTGAAAGTAGCGGCTTCGGTCCTCATCCTCCATTACCAGCAACTGCTCTTCGGAAGTGAGGTAGTAGAACTTGACCAAGCGATCGCGGTACACTTTGGCCTGCTCGGCTTCGCGCTGCTGCTGCAAGGCCACCTGTGCCTCTTCGGTCTTGGCCATGGAAGCATTGTGCAGCGAATCGGATAGCGCGCGCGTGCGGGCTGCCAGTCGCGACAACCCTTCGCGGTCGCGGCGCTTTGCACTGGTCGCACTGTCGGCTAGCAAGGTGGCTTGGTCAGCCATGTCCACAGAACGGCGCTCCATGGCCGTTGCCTCTTTGCTCGCTTGCTCGGCACGACGACCCAGCAAGAGCGGCTCCATTTCGGGATCCTGTGCGATCTCCGGCAATATGGCGCCTTCGCTAGCGAGGAAGCTCTCGTAGAGCTGCGCGGGCATGCGGTCCTTGGGTTGAAGACGCTGCTCCAGTTGTTGGATCTGCTGTTCCACTGCGGCAGCGGTTCCCAGCGCGGGCACTTCTTCAGCAGCGATGATAGCGGTCTCCACGGTGCGGGTGGTTGCAACTTCTGTTGCTGTGTTCGACCCGGCTTGGACCGCGGTGTTGGCGCCCTCGTTCGCAGGCACATCTGGCACCACTTCCTCCGAGCGCGCATTGCTTTCTGATGTGATCGGGTCCTGCGTGATCGTGGTCGGCGTGGCCTCGGCGGCGTTGTTCGCGGCAGATCGGGTGGTCGACGATTCCTCCACCTCCTCTTCTATCGCCGTGTTTGGTGCACCAGCGGCGGTAGCCAACAAGGTTTCTTCGGTCGCGGCGAGCGGGATCCCCAGCACCTTGGAAGCCACCACTTCATAGGCCAGCGTTTCGCCGCGCTTGTGGTCCTCACCGTTGAGGTAGTTGTTCACGGTGATCGCCCTATCCAGTTCGCGCAGCGCGGACAATTCCAGGCGGTAGGCTTCGCGGTAAAGGCTGTCCCGCTCCAAGATCTCTTCGATGCGATCGGCGCGCTTGCGCATTTGCGCAGCCAGAGCGAAACTTCGCTTCGCATCAGCCTGCATGCCCTGGGCCATTAGCATCAAAGGTTCATCGGGAGCAATGCCGAGACTGGCCACTTCCTTGCTTGTTACCGTCATGCTGTCGTTGGCAGTGCGCCACTCCTCTTTGGTGAGGAAGGCACTGCGTTGGCCCATGTCGGTACGAATGATCATGCGCTCATCAATGAGCATGTCGGTGTTCTTGCGCAGTTTCTCACGTTCGCGGCCCATGGGCATTTCGGCGAGCACTTCTTCCAGTGAGTCCACTTCGGTGGTGATCTCATCCATGCGCGCCACATCAGATCCCTTGAAGGCGATGGCATCGGCCACGCCTTTCGCGGTGCTGCGGTGTTCGATCTTGCTGGCGTACACGTTCTCGGCGTGGCGGTCTAGTGCAATAAAGCGATCGTTGATCGCATCCACAGCAGCAGCCCGCCGTGCTGTGGGAGCGTGTTGATCGGCGGTGATCGCGGCCACGTTGTTAGGTGCAAGACCGGCCACTTCGCGTTGGCGCACTGCAATGGCCGCTTCACCAGCGGCGATGTGTGCTTCGCGCAAACGACGCAAGCGGTCCATGCGCGGCAATACCGCTTCGGCCTGTTGCGGCGAGAGCTGGAGCACCGCCACTTGGCGCGTCATCTCCGCTTTGATGCTGTCTGCCAGCATCAATTCCAGGCCATGTGCACCCGACGCGCGCTCATCGGCGTCTGTCAGTTGTTGCACGCGCGCACTGTCAGCCTTGTAGTCAGCGTAGAGCTGGGATACGATATCGGTGTCCTTGGTCTTGTCGGTGAAGGCGAGCACGGGCCGCGTCATGTCCACTTCAGCGGGATCAACGATCTCCGGATCCATGGTCGACCCCTGCTGCGTGGTGGCTGTTGAACCAACTTGCGCGAGCTGGGCATCGATCCCAGCGATGCGTTGGTTCAGACTATCGCGACGGGACTTGCTGCGTTCGGCCTGTAAGAGCTGTTCCAGTTCGGCGCGCTCGTTCTCCAACAGGAAGCGATCGCTGTTCGCTGGCTCCTCGTTCGAGGTTCTCGAGATCGTGGGTTCAACAAGTTGCGATGTAGTGTATGCCGCGTTCTGATCACCCTGTGTGTTGTTGGGCACAGCAGCGATCTCCTCTCTGATAGGTGTGGTCGCGCTTCCTTCTTCAACGGTTGCTGGAACGACGCCGATGGTAGCAGTCTCGGTCACCTGGTCGTTCGGACTTCCTTCCACGGTGGTGGTACGTCCCACGGTGCGCTGCGCATCGCTCGCGGTGCTGCGTTCGGCCACTTGCGTGGCGCTGCGATCGGAGTCGGGGGCACCCACAGCAGAAGCCAGCCCCCAATCAAAGGTGCGCGCTTCCACCTCGGAAGGTGTACTGGCGATCTGCGCGTCGAAGCGTTCATCGATCGCAATCGCCGCAATGCGCCCATCGGTGCCGTCAATCCGTTGCCCGAGCTGGTCCAGTTGGGCTTGCGTGAGTTCGGTACCAGCACCATGATCGGCTCTAGATGTTAGATGGCGGGTGAGCGAAGCCTGACCGCGCAATGCAGCGGTCTCCTTCTCCAATGCAGCTACCTGATGAAAGGCGGCCTTGGTCTCGTTGCGTAAGTGTGCAAGCTGCTCATCAAGCACGGCGATCTCGCGCTGCAGTTCATCCTTGCGGGCGCGCGAGCGATTCTCCTCCTGCTCGCGCTTCAGACGTGCCACACGATCGGTGAGTTCGTTCTCTTCGGTGCGCTTGGCGTTGGCCACGCTCATGGCGCGCTGTACGGCCTTCTCCTGTTCTGTCACGATGCGTCGTGCGCTTTCGGCGGCATCTACTTCCGGTGCCGGTCCCTGTGCCACATCCAACCGTTCGCGCAGCGTGCGCATGAGGGGCAGCGTGTTCTCATCGTTGCCTTTGGCCACAGCAGCGACTAGATCGGTACTGAGGCGATCGGCGCCCATGGCCTCCTGCTTTTTCGTCATTGCAGCGCTATCGAGATCCTTACCGGTGCGGAAGGCGGCACGGGCGCGCAGGTTGGCCTCGCGTGAGCGCTGGCGCTTGCGCGCGGCATCGACCATCAATGCGTTCTTGCGGTCCTCGTCCGCCTCGGTGCTTGCTTGGGCCACGAGTTCAGCCGCCTCCTTCGCGGTGCGATCTGCTTCCGCAACCGCTTCCACCGCAATGCCGAAGGCTTCCTTGCTGCTGGCTTCCAGAACGGCGGCGTCGCTGTTCAGGTCAGCGGCATCTGCCTTCGCCAGGACAACGGCGGCGGCTTGGTCGATATCGCCTGTGAAGCCCGCGCGTGTCATCACATCGCCTTTGGGTGCAGCCGGTTCTTCCGCCTGCTCGTGCACGACCGGTTCGTTCTGTGTGATGTCCAGTCGCGCACGCCGCTTGATCTCGTCGAGCGAGAGGGCGACGAGATCATCTTCCAGCGGCGTTTCGAAGTAGTTGCGGATCACGAGCTTCTCCAGGTTTCCACTGGGCTCCAGCACCAGTTCTTGGCGGAAGGCACGCGGTCCATCACGCTTTGGCACGTCCACCACACCGGAGTGCGTCTTGCCGCTAGGCCCACATTCAACCTGATAACGGAAACTGCCGTGGCGCGGCACGCTGAGGATGTAGTTCCCGTTAATGTCGGTGCGTACATCCGCCACACGCTCGCGGGTGATGGCGTCCTCCACGATGATGTGCGCACGACGATCCTTCTCATCGAAGGT
Source organism: Flavobacteriales bacterium (assembly GCA_046595075.1). Taxonomy (GTDB): domain Bacteria; phylum Bacteroidota; class Bacteroidia; order Flavobacteriales_F; family PHOS-HE28; genus PHOS-HE28. The sequence goes on along the minus strand of JBKJPT010000196.1, from coordinate 5,493 downwards.
GCTGGCGTAAGTGCCCTTGAACACGGTGATGATCACGGGCTGCTGAGCGGTGGCCACACGGTACACGTGCAACTTGCCCTGCTTGCTGTTGCGTCCGCTGGCGAAGCAGGCTTCCTTCTGTTCGCCGTCCACCATGTAGAAGATGTCGTCGTCCGGGGTGTTCACCGCAAAGTCCATGTTCTCCGGACGACCGAATGCATCGAGGCCCCTATCGTAAGTGGCCTTGAACACATCATATCCACCCATGCTGTTGTGGCCCTTGCTGCTGAAATAGAAGGTGCGGCCATCGGGGTGCATGAAGGCGTAGTCCTCGTCCTGATCGGTGTTGATGTAGCCCGCGAGCTTCACCGATATGGCGAAAGTGCCATCGGGCAACAGTTCTGTGCGGTAGATGTCGCGGCCCGTCGCATCATCACGACCATAGCTGCTGAAGTAAATGGGGCCGCCTTTACCCGGTAGGTAGATGAGGCTTCGCACCTTCCGCTTCTTGTCTATGGTGGTCTTCAGTTCATCGGGCAGCACCACGATCTTTCCGCCTATGTCGCTTAGATCGTAGAAACGGAAGAACTCGTTCTCGTCCACTTCGGTGCGGTTGCGCACGGTGATCTCCTTCAAACTACTAAGCAGTTGCCCGCCGTTGCGGCATTGCTTGTCCAGCGCATCCACGGGCCAAGCGGCAACGGCCTTCTTATCACCAGTGCCCAAGAACCTTTGGTAAGCGACCTGCGCTTCCTTGAACCGGTAGTTCAAATGGTACGCCCGGCCCAACCAGTACCAGGCCATTGGCACCGTGGCGGGGCTCTCGGTGGCGAACTTCAAATGACCGATGGCGGCCTCCTTGTCCTCGTTGCCGAAGAGCGTGCATGTGCCGAAACGATAGTTGAGATCGCGATCGCCGGGAGTAAGGCTCACGAGCTGGGAATAGAGCGGATACGCTTCAGCGAACCGCTGCTCGTCGAAGAGCGCGTCGGCCTTGGCACGTAGCTGCTCGTCGCCGCCCTGGGCAAGGCCCAAAAGCGGGAGTAGCAGACTTAGAAATAGGACCGCAGGGCGGGTCATTTGCTGAGAGTGGGCGCTTCTACCCATAAGGCGCACCTTGGGTTTCAAGTGGTTTCGCCGCTCCTACCGGCCAGGCTCATGCGGTTCTCCTCCCCACGCAACAACCTACCTATGTTCTCACGGTGCGTGTAGAACACCATGATGCAGAGCACAACGGCGAAGCCGATCTTAACGGCACTGAACTCCTGGTAGATGAGGATGACGGCCACCGGGAACGCCAGAGCTGCGCTCAAGGACCCCAACGACACGTAGCGAGAGAGCCAGAAGACAATAACGAAGACCAGCACGCAAATGGCGCCAGCACCGGGATGAACGGCCAAGACACCGCCGAGCGATGTGGCCACACCTTTACCACCCTTGAAGTTGGCGAAGACCGGATACAGATGGCCGAGCACAGCGGCGATCACCAGCGCCACACGCAACCACATCCACGGTCCTTTGTCCACTTGCAGCTCGCTGAAGTTTGGTAGCACGCGCACCGGCAAAAAGCCTTTGAGGATGTCGATCAACAGCACCGGCACACCGGCTTTGGGCCCTAGCACCCTAAAGGTGTTGGTGGCGCCAGCATTGCAACTGCCATGCTCGCGCACATCAACCTTGAAGAAGGTCTTGCCCCACCATACACTGGTAGGAATGCTTCCACAGATGTACGCGAGCACCATCGCGGAAATGCAGTACACCCAGGGGAAGTCCATGTTCAAAGGCCGAACCGCGCCCTGAAGTCATCCACCTTCTTCTTGCCGGGGGCCAGATCGAACTGGTAATCCGGGAGGTCCTTGCCACCGCCGGTCAGTTTCTTCTTGTCCTCCTTAAGTTCGGCGAGCATGGTGTTGAACTGTTGGTCGCTGCTGTAGGCGTAAAGGTAGTTGCGGCTGTATTGGAAGAAGTAGTAGGTCTGGTCGTCCAGCGCGAGGTAGATGGTCATGATATCGCCGCTGCGTTTGCGCTCGATGTGCACCTTGCCCTTCACCATGCGGTAAACCGGCTTTTTGAGGATGGTGGCAATGCCGATGGGGCCTTCGCTCACCCAACTCTGCTCGGGACCGTCCCAGCGCATGGTCACATCACCCAGCACGATGGGCTTCACGAGTTCGTCGGGCAGCTTCTTGATCTCGCCTTTGATGCTGAGTTCGCTGATGAGCTTATCCGAGCGCTCCAAGCCGAGGAGTTCGCGCATCATCTTCTCGTAGTAGGTCTTGCCGATATCCAGCGCCTTCTGTTCGGGATAGGCGAGGATCTCCGCGGCCATGCGCTCCAGTGCGTTGTCCAAGAAGTGGAAGTCGGCGATGAGAACCCCATTGCCGTAAGTCTTCTTGCCATCGGTCTCGTAACGCATGTTGCCCACGTGCGTGAGCGTTACGCGGCCCAGATCCACACCGTAGCTCACGCGGCCATCGGCGAGCACGGCACAGTTCTCCACGGCCAGGCTTACGAGGTTGCCGGGCAGATCACGTTGGCGGATCTTGTCCTTATTGCTGATCACATACTCCTTGCGGCCTTTGTCATAGAAGAGCAGGCCACCAGCGCTGATGATGTCGCGATCGGCGTTGTTACTCGTGCGACTGAGGAAGGTGCCGTAGGTGCTGAAGGGATCTTCGTCGGTAAGGTGGATGCCCGCGCCAATGAGGGCGCCTTGGTCGTCATAGATCGTGTCGCCCACGGGAATGAAGACCTCCTTGGGGTCGATCGGGCTGGTGAAGCTCATCCAGTTGCGCGCGAGGCCTTCGCAACCATGCTGTATGCGCGTACTACCCGCGAAGGTGAGTTCCTTGATGCTCGCGGTGAGGTTCACGTCGCCAAAGAAGTCGAAGGCAGGGCTGAGCTGGAAGTCCTGGTCCTGCGCAATTCGGCCCACGGCGCGCGTCTGGTAGGCGGTGTCCACCCCGATGCTGAAGAGGTTGATGGGCAGCGCGCGATTGTTCTCGTCAACGTAATCGATGGTGCCTGTGGCGGTGTAGTTACGCCGGGCCTTGATGTTGGCCGTGGCGTTATAGATGTGGTGGTACTTGGTGACGTAGTTGGCGGTGATCACCGTGTTCACCAGCGGATCCATTGCGGCGCTCTTGCGAATGCGCACGCGCATGCTGTCGGGTGTGATCAAGGCATCGGCCACCTGGATGTACTGCACATCGTTTGCCGTGATCAAGTGTTGTTTCAGATCGTATCGCGCCTTGGGGGCCATGAAGCGGAGGCTGTCCTGATCGGGCCTTGTGCTGATGAAGTTGCTGCCGCTGAGCTGTAGGTCCTCGGATCCTTCGGCAGCGGTGCGATCGCTCTCCAGTTCCAGATCGCCCTGGTCCATGAACCATTTGAATCGGTCCATGAAGCAGATGTACTCGTTCACAGGGAACTCCACCATGGTCTCGCTGCCGTTGCTCACGAACTCGCCCACGCGTTCATCCAGTTTGATGGTGGCGTTCACATTGTCCGTTTTGAAAGCGATACTGCTGGTGTCGCCCTCGGTAAGGCGGAAGTCGCTGGTATCGGCATGCAGCTGCAGGGTGGCGAACTGGAATAACTTCGACTTCAAGGTGGCATTTCGGAAGTCGATGAGCCCTGCGCCGGACATGCCGGTGGGAGTGAGATCGGTGCTGCCGTGGAGGAGTGCTTGATCGTCGTACATCACCATGGGCTTCTTCAGCTCTTCGGCGTGCAGCACATCACGAGCGGGTTCAAGTTTCACGAACACACCGCCGGCTTCTACATGCGGCACTTTGGCCGGTGTGGTGGACGCACGATTGGTGAGCGTATCAGCACGACCGAGCGTGCTGTCGGGCATGAAGACCAATTGCTTCGATGTTAGCGAGGTGGTCAAGTAGTCCAATTTGCCGTTGCCTTGCAGTCCGCGGGCGTTCAGTGTGATGTCGCTGGTGAAGGTGGCCTTACGACCATAGAGCGGCATGCCTACATCGCCGGTGCTACGCACGAAGCCCAGGGCGTAGTCCGGTTGCAAACGCAGTGGCTCCTTGATGTCCGGGAATATGCCCGCGCTCACCAACGTGCCGCTGAAGAAAAGGCCCGCGTTGGCAAAATTGTCCAGTGAATCGATCTGGAAGGGATCACTGCGGTAGTAGAACTTGTCGCGACCATAGGCACCGCGTTGGATCACCTTGCGATCGTAGAACACGAAGCTCTCGCGTGTGCTGTTGAAGATCGGGTACTCGGGGTATTTCTCTTCTTGCAAGCCGCTCTTGTTGCTGGGCGCGTCGATCGCCAAGGTGCCGGTGACCTGTTCCAATACGTTCTTCACGCGCACCATGGTGGTCTCGCCCTCGGCATTGGGTGAAAAACTAGTGGCCATGAAGCTCACGCTGTCCACATTCAGTAGATCAATGGTGAAGGGGTCGTAGTGGAAGTAGTACTCCTTACCGAAGTACTGCAAGCGACCAGCCTTGATGCTGCCCGAGAATGCGAAGTCGCGGTTCTTCTTGATGGTGATCATCTTCTCGGCGGGATAGATGCGCACATCCTGCGAATCGCTCATGTTGATCACGCTCACGCCGAGCATGGCCAGGTCGAAGTTCAAAAGGTTCAAGGTGGCGTTGACCTCATTGTCCACGTTGCTGTTGAACTGGAGCGCGTCGTAGTCCTGCTTGCCCGCACTATTGAGGATGTGCTGTCGCAAACGCGGAAGCACTTCCACCACTTCGGTCTCAGGGTCGTACTTCAGGTAACCCTTGTTGGCCATGTCGATCAACAAAGGCACCACGTTCTGCTTCTGCATGCGACTGAACCCGGCGAAGTCCAGCGCGGTGAAGATGTTGCCCGCCTGTTTGACGTAGTCGTTCAAGCGCACGAGCGGGTGCACGTTGTCTATGCCGAGCATGCCCATGTAACGCTTCTCGCGGTAGTAGTTGAAGCTCTCGAAGCTGGCCTTGTTCTGTGTGCTGCCCGGCAGATTGCCCAAATGCACAAGTGGATCGCCCTGTTTCCAAGTGAGCACTTCGAAGTACATGTCCACTTGGTGGTAGGTGTTGTACCATGGCGCCTTGCCAAGGCCTTCGTCCTTCTTGATCAATGAGAGCAGCCGTTTGTCCCGCAGGAAGCGCAAGCTGGAACTGGGGTGCGTAAGGCTGTCCTTGTCCATGCGCAGCATTACACCAACGTCGTCGCTGGTAATGCGTTCGGGTTCTATGCTGAAGCGAAGGCCACTTGCAATGATGAAGGGACGCTTGTCGCGGTAGAACGTGAGGAAGGCCGGTTCCTCCTTGGTGCCATAGCCCTGGAGCTTCGCTCCCTGCATGGTGAAGCCGCCTTCGAAGTCTATGCCTTCTACGATGTCGCGGATCTTCATCCTGCGGTCGTAGCTCCCGAATCGCGGATAACTGGCGTTGTCCTCATCCACATTCGCCAACAGCTTGTCGTTCACGCGGCCCATGAGCGTTCGCTCGAAGTACGGATCGTTGAACTGCACGGTGTCCACATCGAAGGCCG
>JBKJPT010000195.1:0-8935 GCA_046595075.1 Flavobacteriales bacterium | reverse complement strand
GGGCTGGGCACCTTGTTCCACCAGCAGTTGCACCACCTTGGGCTTGTTGCTTTCCAATGCGGCCTGCATGCCCAGTTCCGGATCACCGCCAGCACCGAGCATGGCCGCCACCATGGCTTCGTTCCCTTTGCGACAAGCGGTCTCCATGGACGCGTTCGGTTCCGCACCATGCTCCAAGAGGATCTGGGCCATAGCGGGGTTGTTCTGTTCCACCGCGTAGGAGAGTGTTGTGCCGGGCTTCGCACCGTTGATCAGCAACTGCTCCACCATGGCCGTCTTTCCCTTGGTCACTGCTTGCATCAAGCAGGCATCGGCATTGGCGCTGAATTCCTTCAGCAACGTGGTGGCCAGTACCACGTCGCCGATGTCCACAGCGAAAGCCAATGCGGCATTTGCATCGCCGCCCGCGCGTACACAAGACTCCACGCCCGGAGCGCTGCGGGCCTCTATGCACATCTGCAATGCAGATGCTCTGGCGGATTCCGTTATGGGTGCGCCTCTGTTGATCATGAAGATGGCCAGATCCGTTTGCTGGTTCGTTAGGGCTATACCCAGCGGACAGTCGCCACCGCCCTCGCACGCGCTCATGTCGGCCCCTGTTTCCTCGATAAGATACCGGGCCATGTCCACCCGTCCGGTGCGGATGGCTATTGTGAGCAGTGTCTGGCCGTCTGCTCGAACGCTGTTCAAACGCGTCTTGTGTGCGTCAGGAGCGGCGAGCAACGTCTTGAGCTGCGCGCGCTGGTTGGCGATCAACGCTTCGTACAGTTCCTGGTCGAAGCGTTGCGCCGGAGGCTCTTGCGCCGGAGGCTCTTGCGGAGGAGGCGCTTGCGGAGGAGGCGCTTGCGGAGGAGGTGCTTGCGGAGGAGGCGGTGGCAGCGGAGGCAGATTGAGCCACGACTGACCGTTCGCCGAGACAGTGCAAGTGAACAAACCGATCACGACGAGGACGTGCGCCAGCCATGTGCCGGGCAATGTTCGGGAAGCTCGTTCCATCTTTTCTGGGTCAACTGTTCGATCCATGATCTATCGGTATTGGTGGTGCAATTGTTCGGCGTCGGTCAGGCTGTGGTTCATCCTCACGCGTCATCACTCGGCCTCAAGCAGTTTCAACCACACATGCACGGTTGGCGTCCCATTGCCATCCCCGCCGGTGAAGGGGGCATCGAAGCGGTACGGCGTTCCAGCCATGCCTGCACCGCTGAGCGGAAAATCCAGTTTGACATCACCCAGTGCATCATTGGCGCTCGACTCATCGAATTCTTTCAACGTGCCGGTTACACGTACTTTATAGCGAAGGGCGTCCGTGCACTTTCCGCGGTAGGTGAATGTCTTTTTTATTGGGTAGGCTTTCTTTTCCTCGACGGTGACAGCGTCATCTGGTGTCCATACGTTGAACGCACTGTATTCGGCAGGAGCGGCGGTCCACGGGACGATATCTTCGTTTTCGTTCATCAGTGTTGCATAGATGCCGCCGAATACTTGGAGGTTCTTGTCGCCCCCTCCATCATCCGGGTCGGCGATCTCCATGTCTCGCACCTCGAATTCGTAGGTGCAGTTCACGGGTTCGAAGAAGGATGGGCCCATGGGGTCGACCGGATCCCTCCCTTCGTCCATTAGATATTGGTACAACACTTCCCTTAGGATCTGCTGCTTCGCCAGGATCAGACTATCCTTCCAAAAGAAGACCGTATCGAGAAGTTGGAACAACATGCCGAATTCCATGCGGATCGGATGGGGTGCTTCGGCCACGGTCGCATTCCAACCATCCTCTGTACTGCTACCTGCCCCACCGCGGGAGTATTTGTGCCTTTTCTGGGTGCCGTCCTCCGACGAAGTTGAATTCTCGTTCTTAAAGACTGCTCCTCCACCGACCGTCCCTCCCGCCTTCTTGCCTTCCTTGCCCATGGAAGCCTCCACGGAGACCTGGAAATCGTGTTGCGTCATATTGCTGCTGGTGAAACTCTTCTTGTCGATCTCCAACTCTTCAATGAAAACACCGCCGGAGCTCATCTTCGTGGGGAAGGACGTGCCGTAGTTGAGGATGAGTTGCAGGTACTTCTGCCGCAGCGGCTGCAACGCGGCCGGAAGCGGCTCTCCACGCTTGATCTGGTCCATTGTGCGTGGTGCTGGCATTTGCTTGGGAACAGGCAGGTCGGCCACAGCCTTGCGGAAACGTTTGGTGAGCTTCTGCCGGCAGAGTTGCCCTTCGTCGTTCAACCACCACGGGTCTATGGTTATCCGGTGTGTGGTGATCTCGCATTTGCTGAAACAATACACCCGTTCGCTGCCGGTACTCGATGAGTTCATCCGGGTCTGGTTATAGCTCCGGCTGCTGCCCACGCTTACCAATTTGAGATCGACGGAAACGGAATTGGAGATGTTGAAGGAGGTCATGCTTGACACTTCGCTCGATCGTGTCACCCAGGTCTTGGTCTCATTGCAATCGGCCGATCCCATCACTTGTACCCGGCTGCCCCACAGTGGGAAGAGCTTCCGGTTGTAGCCACTGAGCTCCTTCACGTATTGCACCTCGAACAGGTCGTACGGCGCGGAACAGCTATCGCCTTGTTTACCGCTGCAGAACTCCAATGGATCTATGTAAAGCAGGTTGTACCCCTTGTAGAATCCGCCCTCGGCCATCAACTGGATCCCCTCCGCCACAAAGCCGCCCATGAGGATGGAATCGGCATTCCCGCCGATGACATCCTCGATGTAGGGATCGATGTTGGCGAGTTGTTCAGGGGTCAGTTCCGGCTTGATATAGCTCGCGCATTGCACGCCAATGGCGTTCACGTAAGTATCTGCCCGGCCCGTGAAGCCGGCGAACACGGCCCCGTAAGGAAGTTCGAGTGAGAAGGGGGTCATGGCCTTGGTGATGCCTGCCCCGTATGTGGGTGATGTACGTGAGGTGGTGGTGAACCGGACGGCATGCAGGTGTTCGCCCATGCTGCCCTTGTAAGCACCGCTCACAGCTTTAAGGCATTCACCTGGGTCAAGCTTGAACACAGCGGGCGTTCCCTGTGGCTGCCCGTGTACTGCCTGTGGGAACAATTGGCCATTGGGCTCAGCAAGCACCGCCTGTATGGCATTCACCTGCCAGCGGCCCCACACGCGTATCTCGGCAAGGCGTGCACTGGGTTGTATCGGATCCTTGAAGTTGATGCCGCCGGAACCGCCCACCACGGGCAGGTCGAACAGGTTGAGCTTGGCTTGTTCCGCACCAGCGGCAATGGCAGGGGCATCCAAGGCACACCATGCAGAGGCTGATGCGGCTTGGCCTGCAGCGAGGTCGCTCGCACTCATTCCGCGTGGCATGCCCACGAACCGTTCGTTCCGGATATCGAAACACAACACTTCCTTCCCCCGGAAGAAGTAGAGCATTCCACCGTTCACTTCCACGATGTCGTCCACGCCGTCGCTCCATGCATTGGGCCAGCCAGGCCAATCGGAAAGTTTGCCCAGCGCACTGCAGGTATTGGAGCGCGGGTTGTACAGGGCACGTTCGTTACCATACGTGATCAGTACCGTGGTCGCGTTCCACGCGGCGGCGCCATCAATGCCTTTCCAGGTGGTCGGAAGGCCCAGGCTCTTGGGAAAGGACATGCGTTGCTGGGCGAGGTCGTAGTTGATCGCCTGGCGGCCTTGTGTAAGGGTGATGATCCCTGGTTGTGGGGTGAAGGCCGCATCAACGCCGCGTTGGGTCCATGCCTTGGGCCATCCGCTGATCTGCGAAAGCTCGAACGGATCCTGGGGGCCGTCCATGGTGCTGTGCACAAGACCCAAGGTGCCAAGTATGAAGAGGTCGGTCGTAGGGCCGTAGGGAGTTGCGGCCGCAATGCCGCTTTCGAAGCGACCGGGAAGGTCCCATGTGGCGCTTTGGGCCATGACCTCTCCCGTATTGCGCTGGGCTGATACCTGAGAGCAAAGCACCATTGTTTGCAGTACGCAAGCGACCTTCCTGATCACGAGCTGGTGGCGGCTAGCAAGGGTGGGACGAGAGGAGCGCATGATCAATTGGCGCCAATGAGCTTGGGATATCCTTCTATGAAAGCGCCGACCGTTTGATCGTAGGCCATGTACTCTGCACCACGGAAGAAGTAACAGATGCCATGGCCCATGTTCAGCGCCGCATCCAGGTTGCGCCACGTAGGAGGCCAGCCCGGCCAGCTCTGGAAGGACCGCGGTGGGGACATCATGTCCAAGGGAAGGTCCCACTCCACGTACTGGTCGTCGTGGAACAGCATGATCTGCTTGGGGCTCCAGCGTACAGCTGCGTCCACTCGACCGCGCCACTCCTTGGGTAGGCCGAGTATCTCCAGCGGCCCTGCCACGATCATCTCCCGGGTGTCCAACCAGAGATAGCTGCCTCGATCCAAGAGGAGCACGGTGGTATCATTGAATTCCACCGCATCACTGATGCCGGAGGTCCATGTGGGTGGCCAACCGACAATGGAGTCGCGCATCGTAAAAGGCGCATAGGGAGTTTGCGGTGATAGTGCGTCGTAGATGATGCAGCGACCCCCGTGCGTGAATGCGACCATGCCATCGCCGAGGTCGAAGGCGCCGTCCACGCGTGAGCGAAACGGCAGGGGCAACCCGTTCCATGTTTCCAGCAGTGGAGTGCTGCGGAATTCGTCACCAGCGTTGGCTGCCGCAACTGGGTTTTGGGCAATGACCGTGGTGGGGTCTGAAAGGAACCACAGTAACAGGGAACCAATGGAGATGATCATCCGGGAGCGTTGCATGTGGATCATGTTCATGGTGGTTCAACGACGCCCCCTTCTGCGCGGCTTCCTATCGTTGGGATCGGTGACGGGGCCGGGATCATTGACAGACCTGGGCCGGGTGTGGGGCGGATCCGGTCTTGCGGGTGGAGCATCGGGTCGCGTGCCGGTCGTGCGTGCCGGGTCGTTCGCGGGGGGGGGCTGGCCTTGTGGTCGTGCGCCCGGTACGTTTCCCGTGTGGTTCTGTGGATCCGGCAGTGGTACACCGCCGTCCGCGGCGCGCTCCGGAAGGGCTGGTTTTACGGGTGCTGCATCTGGCTTGCGCCTGTCCGCATCCTCGCCACCGGCCTCCATCACTGCGCTGCGCGGGGGATATTGCGTACCACGCTGCTGCTCCGCTTTTGTTTTGTCGGCCGATTCCTTCCTCACGCGCTTGGCCTGTTCCGTGGTCGCGTCCACTTGATCGGCGATCATGCCCATGCGGGCAGCGGGTTCTCTTGGTGCCACCAAGGAAGTGGGGTTGCGGACCTGCTGATCCTGTATGCGATCCAATGGCAAAGCGCGTTCATGCTCAACGGAATTCGCGCTCGGCGCCTGGTCATACTGGTTCCTCTGCCCTTCATCACCCACGGCAGGCACATGGTCATAGACATCGGGTACCACGGGTAGGGGAACATAGTTCTCATTGGCCGGTCGATCGGCAGGCACACGGTCATAGACATCGGCTACCACGGGTAGGGGAACATAGTTCTCATTAGCCGGTCGATCGGCAGGCACTGCGTCATACTCGGCGGCTGGTGCAGGGCGCGCATTGGTTCCTTCGGACGCGCTGGGCCTCCGTCTATCCCCCTCTTCACCGCCCGGTTCCATTATCCACTGCCGTTCGGGTGGCCGACCCTGGGCCTGATAAAATGCAGCTATTGACTGGTACTCGCTCCCTTGTGCCATTTCGCGACCCCGCATCGCAGCTCGCTCGGCAGCGCGTTGCGGATCATCGCGGATCATAGCGGGATCGTCGTATTGATGGTTGTTGTCTGCATCCCGGTCGCGTTGCTCCCGAACCTGCCATCCATTGAAGTTGCCCGCCCGACGTCGTGCTCGCTCAAACTCTCGCAGGCGCCGCTCCAATTCATGCTGCTGGTCTTGTGCAGGGGCGTCGGCCTGTGGGGCGATCCTTGGGTTCCACCCATCCATTGGGCCGTCCGCTCCAACGTCCGGCATTGGAATGCGCTGATCGCCCGCCATGCGCCGTTCCCGTTGGTCCAACAAGGCTTGCATGTCCTCAGGTGTGAGAGTTGAGATCGCGGGCGCTCCAGCTTCTATGCGTGCTGCCCGCTCCGGGCTCTCGCCTGGATCATCTGGAACAACGATTTGCGCTCTGATCGAAGAAGGGCAGATGAGGATCACCAACACGGAGAGTGGGAGGTACCTGAGGAAAGCACGTAGTTGATGGCTCATGATCGCTGGGTGTTTGCTTCTGCGTGGGCAAAACAACCGATGCCCCCATGGGCCCACAATCGTTGTTGTCAATGATGTACCCATCGCCGCATCATTGGAACCAATGACGTCCTACCGGTGCCCGTTCAGATCCTGCTGCGTATGTTTCCGGAAGAAGTTCCCGCAAGCAGCAGGCGGCACATGCACCCACACCCGACGTTCATCATACCGCGACCGCTTGTGCTGGCCACGGTCTGCTGGGCCTTCTGCGCTGGACCGGTCGCGGCGCAAGTGCAAGCGCCGACGGATACGGTCCACATCCTTGCCGAGCTGATCACCGTGGAAGATGGTCTGCCCCAAGGCATGGTGCAGTGCATGGTACAGGACCGTGCAGGCTACATGTGGTTCGGCACTCGCGGAGGTTTGGCGCGCAGCGATGGTTATGGCTTCACCATCTACCAGCACGACGACAAGGACAGCACCAGCATCGGTTCCAACATCGTGCGCCAGCTACTGGAAGATCACAACGGTCAGCTCTGGTTGGGCTTCGAGTCCGGTGCGGTGGACCGCTACGACCCGCGCACAGGAACATTCACGCACGTGGTGCACGACCCGCTGGGCCGCTTGGGGCAATTACCAGAGATCCGAAGCCTCACTGAGGATCGCAACGGCAGCATCTGGTTCTACGCCTTCCACGGTGGTTTGCGTGTGGTGCGCTCATCAGATACGCGCGCACGGCCAATTGCGGAGAACGTGCGCACGGCCTTCCCATCCATCGCATGGCCCACGTGGATGGACGCGTTCGGCATGGCCGGTAATGGCGAGCTCTGGATCGCCTATGGTGATTCACTGATGGTCTTGGACCCCAAGGTGCAACGTTGCCTGAAGCGCGGAGGCGCCAACCACCTGTCGCCTGCGGGTGAGATCAAGGATCGGCATCACCACTTCAGTCCAGATATGGAAGGAACGGGTATGTGGTTGATCCGCAGTGATGAGCTCTATCACTTCAAGAGCGTGGTTGACATCCAGGATCACAGACCTAAGCTCCGCCCCCCCATACATGCGCCGGTCTACAGTGTGAAGGAGATCCAGGGCCAATTGTGGATCGGGGCAAGCATCAACGAACGGATCCTTTCGGCGGACGCACGAGAAGCACCGGTGCGATTCAAGGAGATCCACGGCAAACGCATGAAGCCGGAGATGGATGTGATCTGTTGGATGGAGGACCGCTCCGGGAACATCTGGGCGGGTACCAATGGATACGGCGTGCTGAAGATCACGCGCACACGCCAGCGCTTTCACCACTTGCCCGACGTGTCCACGGTGTACCGCACTTCATCCTCCGGCGCAATGGCCTTGGTCAGCGCGTTCGATGACGATTGGACGGATGCCACGGGGCCTATGGTGGAAGCCCATGTGTACAACAGCTTGCACGCGCATGGTCTTGTGGTGAATCCGCACATCTGGGCAAGGGATGCCCAAGGGCGCACGTGGGTGAGCGCAGCGCCCCAATGGGGTACTAAACCCGTGCTCACCGTGATCGACCCCTCCGGCGCGCACCACTTTCCCGCCATTGTGCCGGATAGCCTGGCAACCCGGAACATTTATCCGGGCCGGGGCGATGACGTGTGGGCGCTCGCGACCTCACCGGCTTTGGTATGGCAGGCCGCCGTGGAGCTTTTGCGCATCGATACGCGCACGGAACGTGTGGTGCGTCGATACCCCTTCCCCTTTGGCGAGCGGAGCTGGTATGACGTGTCCGCACTCGAAATAGCTCCTGATAGTTCCATCTGGCTGGTCACCAATGCCGGCCTCCATCACTTGCATCCTGAGACAGGCGTATGGGAATACATCCATCACGATGAAAGTGATCCACGTTCACTACCCACTGATCGGCTCATCGGCATCTGCTTCGATCCTCAGGATCCCGTCAACCTGCTATGGATCGGCACCGGTGGTTCTGGTCTGGTGAAGTTCGATCGCCGCAGTGGGGTGGTGGAACAGTACACCACCAAAGAAGGGCTGCCGAGCAATGTGGTGTATGGCATCCTTCCGGATGAACGCGGTAACCTGTGGTTCAGCACCGACATGGGGCTTTGCCGCTTCGATCCGCGCACCAAGGAACTGAAGCGCTACACCTTCGAGGAAGGTCTGGTGGGCAACGAGTTCAACACGCGCGCAACGGGTGCCACCGCCGATGGGCGCATGTTCTTCGGCGGACCCATGGGCACCACTTGGTTCCGCCCTGCTGAGTTCTACGATAGCACGGCAGCCGCACCCACTGTGCTCACTGGTCTGAGGTTATCGAACCGTGATGTGTCTGTTGGCTCGTTCAAACTGAATGGCAGCGATGAACCTCTGCTTGCGCAGGCCATCGAATACACCAACACCATTACCCTGCCTTTCGATGAGCGCATGATCACCTTCACGTTCGCGTGCATGGACCACACCGCGCCGAAAGCGAACACCTTCCGGTATCGCCTGCAAGGATTCCAAAAGGAATGGATCGAAGCCGGAGCAACGCACGAGGCCACCTTCACCAATTTGGATCCCGGCCACTACACCTTCATGGTGCAAGGCCGCAACAGCGAAGGCGTGTTGGACGAGCAAGGCGCCTCCATGCTGCTCATCATCACGCCGCCGTGGTGGGGCACTTGGTGGTTCCGCATCTGCTCGGCGCTATTGATCACCGCCGAGCAGATGCGGAACCACCAAGTGCCCCACCACGGCGGCGTGATGATGAGCAGCATGGAGGCGCCTTGCTCGTCCAA
>JBKJPT010000273.1:0-19776 GCA_046595075.1 Flavobacteriales bacterium | reverse complement strand
ACTCTCATAGAACAGGTTCCAGAACTTCTTCAAGAAGCGACTGGTGCCTTCGATCCCGTTGGTGTCCTACGGCTTGCTCTGCTCCAAGGGTCCGAGGAACATCTCGTAGAGGCGAAGCGTGTCGGCGCCGTACTTGGCGATGATGTCGTCGGGGTTGAAGACGTTCCACTTCGACTTGGACATCTTCTCAACCTCCCTGGCGCTTTGGAACGTTCCGTCCAATTCACAGATGAATTCTAAAGTGGGGGAGTTGCTCGGCCAGTAGTGATTCCATGCTCTCAGCTTCGTGAGATCCACATTGTCCTTGTCAATCAAGAAGTCAACAGGTATCTGCTTGCGCCTTACTGTGTCAATACGGGCCCAATTCAACAAGGTCATGTCGAACTCGGGATTCTGAGCTTGAATAGCCTGAAGGAGCAACGGGTGATTCTTGACACCGACAGTTGAGTCGACAATTCCGGCAGACAGGAAAAACGAACCTCGCAGTGCCACTGAAACACCAGACTCGAACTGATATGCTAGTTGACCAGCTTCGACTGCAAATGCAGAAACTCCCTGGATCATCCCCTGGTTCACCAACTTCTTCGCGGGCTCATCGAAGTTGATCCAGCCACGATCTTTGAGGAACTTGGTCCAGAAGCGGAAGTAGAGCAGGTGGCCGGTGGCGTGTTCGCTGCCACCCACGTAGAGATCCACTTGTTGCCAGTAGTTGATGGCTTCCGCTGAGGCGAAGCGGCCTTCGTTCTTCGGATCCATGTAGCGCAGGAAGTACCAGCTGCTACCCGCCCAGCCGGGCATGGTGGTGGTTTCCAATGGATGGCCTTGGTAGTTCCAGTTCTCAGCACGGGCCAATGGTGGTTCGCCGTCCTCGGTCGGCAGGAACTTGTCCACTTCGGGCAGCTTCAGTGGCAGTTCACTTTCGGGCAGCGCGTAAGGCACGCCGTCCTTGTAGTAGATGGGAGTGGGCTCGCCCCAATAACGCTGACGACCGAAAGCTGCATCGCGCAAGCGGTAGTTGATGCGGCGCTCACCGGCACCCAGCTTCACGAGCTCATCAACGGCGCGCTTGATCGCATCAGGCACTTTCAATCCCTTTAGGAATCCATCGCTGCAGATCGTAGCGTCCTTGCGCTCGTCGGCTTCCTTGCTGATGTCCGCGCCTTCCGTAACGGCAACGATCCGCAGGCCGAAGTGCGTGGCGAAATTCCAGTCGCGCTGATCACCGCCGGGCACGGCCATCACAGCGCCTGTGCCGTAACCGCCAAGGACGTAGTCCCCGACCCATACCTGTACTTCTTCGCCTGTGAAAGGGTGAATGCAATACGCGCCGGTGAACACACCGCTCACGCGTTTCACGTCCGTCATGCGTTCGCGCTCACTGCGGTTCCTCGCAGTGGTCACGTATGCCATCACTTCTTCGCGACTGTCCGCAGGAGTGATCACATCCACCAGTTCATGCTCCGGCGCAAGCGTAACGAACGTGACGCCGAAGAGCGTGTCGGGGCGCGTGGTGAAGACCTCGATGCTCCCCTCAGCATCCTTCAATTTGAAGCGCACGAGCGCGCCTTCACTTCTTCCTATCCAATTACGCTGCGCTTCCTTGATGCTCTCACTCCAGTCGAGCGTGTCGAGACCATTGAGCAATCGTTGTGCGTAAGCGGTGATGCGCATGCTCCATTGCGGCATGCGTTTGCGCTCCACAGGATGTCCGCCGCGTTCGCTCACACCCTCCTTCACTTCATCGTTGGCCAGCACGGTGCCCAATGCAGGACACCAGTTCACCCAGGCTTCGCTGAGGTAGGCCAGCCTGAAGTTCTGCAGGATCCGCTGCTTGGTGCGTTCATCATGCGCGTTCCATTCCGCAGCGCTGAAGGCGCTGAGTTCTTCCTCCAAATCGCTGGTGAGCGCGCTGGCATCGGCGGGATGCCAGCCTTGCTGTTCGAAGCGCGCCAGCAGTTCAGTGATCGGCTTTGCATTCTGGGCTTCGTGGTCGTACCAACTATCGAATAGTTGCAGGAAGATCCACTGTGTCCACTTGTAGAAGTCGGGGCTGCTTGTGCGCACTTCGCGGCTCCAGTCGAAGGCGAAGCCGATGTTGTCAAGTTGCTCGCGGTAGCGCGCGATGTTGACCTCGGTGGTCTTCGCGGGATGTTGCCCGGTCTGGATGGCGTACTGCTCGGCTGGTAGACCGAAGCTGTCGTAGCCCATGGGGTGCAGCACGTTGAAACCACAGTGCCGCTTGTAGCGGGCAATGATGTCGCTAGCGATGTAGCCGAGCGGGTGCCCTACGTGCAGCCCCGCGCCACTGGGGTAGGGGAACATGTCGAGCACATAGTACTTCGGCTTCGAGGGGTCGTTCTCCACGCGGTACGTCGCGCGTTCCACCCATTCCGCGCGCCATTTCCTCTCGATCTCCTTGTGCTCGTAAGCCATGATGCGGCGAAAGTAGAAAGGCCCAGTGGCAGGAGCCGGCGCAATGATGAGCCGCTTACGCCCGCTCGTGCCTATTCCTCGTCGACACCAGAACCGCCGCTCCTACTTTCGCGGCAGATGGGTATCGACCGCCAGTTCAAGTCACGCACGCGCACGGCCAGTGTGAGCACGGTGATCGGCATCACGCTGGTACTGGTGATGCTCGGCGTGCAAGGCTTCATCCTCTTCAATGCGAAGGCACTGGAGCACAAGTTCAAGGAGGATCTTGTTATGCAGGTGTTCTTGAAGCGGCAGTTGAAGGAGGCCGATGTGATCCGCTTTCGGAAGGAGCTGGACGCCGAGGTGTTCCGCCGCGAGACCGAATACGTTTCACCCGATGCGGCGGCGGATCAGCTGAAGCAGGACTTGGGGGAGAAGTACTTGGAAGTGATCGGCGGTGTGAGCCCCATCGACCCCAACATCCAACTGAAGGTGACCTTGCCGTATGCGCAT
Organism: Flavobacteriales bacterium; assembly: GCA_046595075.1. GTDB lineage: Bacteria > Bacteroidota > Bacteroidia > Flavobacteriales_F > PHOS-HE28 > PHOS-HE28. The sequence goes on along the minus strand of JBKJPT010000273.1, from coordinate 16,851 downwards.
CCCGACAGCCTTCGCTGGATAGCCGAGCACCTCGGCAAGGACCAGCGCGTGAGCGATGTGGTGTATAATGTAGAAGCCGTCGAGAACCTCGATGCCAAGTTCGTGACACTGAACATCGGCGGCGCGATCTTCCTGGGACTGCTGCTCTTCGTGGCCGTTGCGCTGATCAACAACACCATCCGCCTTGCGGTCTATAGCAAGCGCTTCCTGATCCGCACCATGCATCTGGTGGGCGCCACACGCTGGTTCATTAAGAAGCCGTTCCTCATGAGCGGGCTGTGGCAGGGTTTGTTGGCGGCAGTGCTCGCAGTTGGAGTCCTCACTGCTCTTGCGCAACTGATCCGCCGGTACGTGCCCGATCTGCTGGCCTTCACCGATGCTGCCTCGCTTGCTGTCCTCTTCGGCGCTGTGTTGGTCACGGGGCTACTGATAGCGCTCGTTTCCACCTGGTTCGCGGTGGGCCGCTACCTTCGCATGGACCACGAAACCATCCACTGGAGTTAGCCATGGCCAAGCCCGTACGCACCGACGATATGCCGTTCACCGGCACCAATTACAAACTGCTCCTGATCGGTATCGCGATCCTCGTAGTGGGCTACGTGCTCATGAGCGGCGGTGGCAACGGTGATCCGAACGCCTTCGATGCGGCCGAGATCTTCAGCGACCGGCGTATCACGGTGGCTCCGATCGTCACCATTGCGGGCTATATCTTCATCGTGTACGCCATCTTGAAGAAGACCGGCGGCAGCGTTGACGGGCAATGACCTTCCTGCAGGCGATCATCCTCGCCATCATAGAAGGGATCACGGAGTTCCTTCCTGTTTCCAGTACCGGCCACATGATCATCGGGTCCACCATCATGGGGATCCAGCAGGACGAGTTCGTCAAGCTTTTCACCGTGGCTGTGCAGTTCGGCACCATCCTCAGCGTGGTGGTGCTCTATTGGAAGCGTTTCTTCCAGAGCTTCGACTTCTACTTGAAACTGCTCGCGGGTTTCATCCCGGCGGTGATCGCGGGCTTGCTTTTCAAGGACCAGGTGGATGCGTTGTTGGAGAACGTGCTGGTGGTGGGAGTAATGCTCTTTCTCGGGGGCATCGTCTTCCTATTCATCGATAAGTGGACGCACTCGTTCCAGCATGACGAAGAGAGGGCCGTGACCTATCGCAAGGCGGGGATCATCGGCATCTGGCAGTGCCTGGCCATGGTGCCGGGCGTATCGCGTTCGGCGGCCACCATCATCGGCGGCATGACGCAGGGGTTGAGCCGACGCGCCGCAGCGGAGTTCAGCTTCTTCCTGGCCGTGCCAACCATGGCGGCAGCTACCGCGAAGCAGATCTATGATTACGTCCATGATGGAGGCCGCTTCACCACCGAGCACTTCCAGCTTTTCGCCGTGGGCAATGTGGTGGCCTTCGTGGTCGCCATCATCGCCATTCGCACCTTCATCGACTTTTTGCAGCAGCACGGCTTCGGTGCCTTCGGTTGGTACCGCATCGCAGTGGGTGGCGTCATCATCGTGCTGCACCTGCTGCATGTGCCCATGCAGATGTTCTGATCCGAACCCATGATCACGGATCACCTCTTCGATCCCGTTGGTGGTGCGTTGATCCTCGTGGACAAACCGCTGGGCTGGACCAGCCACGATGCGGTGAACAAGATCCGCGGAGCCATGCGCAGCGTGGTGCAACGGCGCAACTTCAAGGTGGGTCATGCGGGAACGCTCGACCCGCTGGCGACTGGCTTGTTGATCATGGCCTACGGTCCACGCACCAAGGAACTGCCTACGCTCACCGGATTGATGAAGACCTACACCGGCACCATCACCGTGGGCGCCACCACACCTAGCTACGACCTGGAGACGCCAACGGAGATGGGCGGACCCTGGGAGCACTTGGATGAACGAACCATCCGCGAAGCCTTTTCGCGCTTCATTGGTGAAGTGGATCAACGACCGCCGAACTATTCGGCCAAGCGGTTCGAAGGCGAACGCGCGTATTGGCTTGCGCGTGACAGCGAGCGCGCGCACCTGGTCGAAATGCCGATCGTCAAGGTCTTGATCTCATCGCTCGAAGTGAAAGCGATCAATGGTGCCGCCATCGAATTCGAAGTACACGTGAGCAAGGGCACCTACATCCGTTCGCTCGCACACGACATCGGTCAGGTGCTCGGCTGCGGAGCCCATTTGAGCGGGTTGAGGCGCACCGCGATCGGCGATTTCAAGGTGGAAGACGCGTATCCACCCTTGGAATGGGCCCAGCATATCGCACCGCTTCCCGACAGACCATGACAAACAGCCGGTGAACCGGCCTTTCTGCCCGTCGAAACGTACACAACTCGCTGTGTGCGAAGAACTTTCACGCTGGCTTAAAGCTGAACATATCTTCGGCCCCCTTAAAACCCGGCAGGGCCCCGTAAGTCCCCGACCAAGCCATGAAACTTACCGCATTCAAGTTCATCCTCCCCAAGGAGCAGATCGCCCTTTATCCCACCAAGGACCGCGACGGCAGCCGCCTCATGGTGCTGCACCGCAAGGATGGCAAGATCGAACACAAGAAGTTCAAGAACATCCTCGACTATTTCAACGAGGGTGACACCTTCATCCTCAACAACACGAAAGTGTTCCCTGCGCGCATGTGGGGCAACAAGGAGAAGACCGGCGCCAAGATCGAAGTGTTCATGCTGCGCGAGCTCAACCGCGACAGTTTGCTCTGGGATGTGATCGTGGATCCCGCACGCAAGATCCGCATCGGCAACAAGCTCTACTTCGGCAAGGACGATGAGTTGGTCGCCGAGGTGATCGACAACACCACCAGCCGCGGCCGCACGCTGCGCTTTCTCTTCGATGGCACCTATGAAGAGTTCAAGGCGCAGATCACCGCCATGGGCGAAACGCCGCTGCCGCGCTACATCAAACGCGAGACCGAGGCCAGCGACGCCGAGCGCTACCAAACGATCTACGCCAAGGAGGAAGGCGCCGTTGCAGCCCCCACCGCCGGTCTGCACTTCAGCCGCGAGCTCATGAAGCGCATGGAGCTGAAGGGAATGAACTTCGCTGAAGTGACCCTGCACGTTGGCCTCGGCAGCTTCCGCCCGGTGGAAGTGGAGGACCTCACCAAGCACAAGATGGACAGCGAGCAGGTGATCATTTCCCGCGACGCCTGCAACATCGTGAATCTGGCGAAGGACACCCGCAAACGCGTGTGCTGCGTGGGTACCACCACCATGCGCGCGATCGAGAGCAGCGTGAGCACCGAGAACCATATGAAGCCCTACAACGGGTGGACGAACAAGTTCATCTTCCCGCCCTACGACTTCAGCATTGCCGATAGCATGATCACCAACTTCCACATGCCCGAGAGCACCCTGCTCATGCAAGTAGCGGCCTTCGGCGGTTACGAGCACGTGTGGAACGCGTACAAGGTGGCCATCAAGGAGAAGTACCGCTTCTTCTCTTATGGCGACGCGATGCTCATCATTTGAACCGCAACAACGCGACGACGCAATGGGGCCGCGACGGAAGTCGCGGCCTTTTCTTTTCCAATGTGCCGTTGTACAACGTGGTGTGTCCTTGACGTTCTCCCGTCCACGCCGGGATGCGACATTTGCGCCGTGGCGATAAGAGACCTCCTGAGCTCACGTTCCGTGATCATCGTTGCCGGTGGAAGTGGCCTGCGTTTGGGTGGCCCCGTGCCCAAGCAGTTCCAGAGCATGAAGGGCCGTCCGCTGCTGATGTGGACCATCGAAGCCTTTCATCGGTACGATCCGCTCATGCCGTTGATCGTGGTGCTGCCGCAGATACACTTCGACATCTGGAAGGCGATGTGCATGAGCAACCGGTTCTTCATCCATCACCAAGTGGTGGCCGGTGGCGAGCAACGCTACCACAGCGTGAAGGCCGGCTTGGACAAGGTGGAAGGCGATGGCCTCGTTGCGGTGCATGATGGTGTGCGACCGCTCGTGAGCGTTGATCTCATCGGCCGATGTTTCGAGTCCGCGCACTTGCATGGCGCTGCGATCCCCGTTGTTCCGGTCGTCCCCAGTGTGCGAGAGACCACCGCCGATGGATCCCGCGCATTGGATCGCTCGAAGCTACTCGCCGTGCAAACGCCGCAATGTTTCCATGCGGACCTCTTGCGCAAGGCTTTTGCGTTGCCCTATGATCCAACCTTCACCGATGAGGCTACGATGGTGGAGCGCCTCGGGGTGAAGGTGAACTTGGTGGAAGGCGAAGCGAACAACATCAAGATCACCACGGCGATGGATATGAGGGTGGCGGAAGCCTTCCTCGGCTGAGCCGCTACCTTTCGATCATGGCTCCAACAACCGACATCCGCTCACTCACCCACGACGAGATCAAGACACTCGTCGCCGAGATCGGTGAGAAGCCATACCGCGCCAAGCAGCTTTGGGAGTGGTTGTGGAAAAAGTCCGCGCACAGTTGGGAGGCGATGAGCGATCTGCCCAAGGCCTTTCGCGCGCAGCTCGCAGAGCACACGGTGCTACGTCCGCTTGTTCTCGCCGAGCAACAGAAGAGCACCGACGGTACGATCAAATGCGCCTTCAGGACCTGGGATGGGCATGTGGTAGAAGGCGTCTTGATCCCCACACCGACGCGCCTCACCGCGTGCATCAGCAGCCAGATCGGTTGCAGCCTCACGTGCTCGTTCTGCGCAACAGGTAAACTGAAGCGCGTGCGCAACTTGGACGCTGCCGAGATGGTGGACCAGGTGGTGCTGATCAACCAACTCGCCGAAGAGCACTACAAGCAGAAGCTCACCAACATCGTGTACATGGGCATGGGCGAACCCTTGCTCAACTACGCGAACACCATGGCCAGTGCCGAACGGATCAGCGCCGAGGACGGCCTTGGCATGGGCTCACGACGCATCACCGTGAGCACCGCAGGTATTGCCAAGATGATCCGCAAGCTGGCCGATGATGGTGCGCGTTTCAACCTCGCGCTCTCGTTACATGCAGCCAACGATGACAAGCGCGACCGCATCATGCCCATCAACGAGCAGAACTCGCTCGCGGACCTGAAGGACGCCTTGCGCTATTACACACGTGTTGCGCGTCGGGAGATCACCTTCGAGTACATCCTCTTGCGCGGTTTCAACGATTCACTGGCGGATGCACAAGAACTGGTGCGCTACGCGAGCGACGTGCACGCCAAGGTGAACCTGATCGAGTACAACCCCATCGACGGCGGCGAGTTCGGTCGTACGGATAGCACGGAAGCCGAGGCCTTTCAGCAATACCTCGATCGCAAAGGGATCATCGCGCGCATCCGCCGCAGCCGCGGCCGGGACATCGATGCCGCCTGCGGACAGTTGGCCAACAAGAACGAACCGGCACTGAAAGAGGGCGAGCGTGAAATGAAGTAGTGGCGAGCGGCTAGTTTTCAAGTTTGCGACCTGCGCCTTGCGAACTCGCCACTTGGGCTCAGAACCCCAGCCCCAGTTTCATCCCAAGGAAGAACGCCGGAACATTGTCCGTGCTTTCGGTGACCTCATAGGAGTATGAAATTGGACCGTCGGGCACAGTTGGTGCGATCGCGTTCTCATTAACTACCAATTGGTTGCGCGAGCGAAAGGCCACGCCGCCATAGACGTCGAAGAGCCAGTTGTTGCTCACCCCGAGCATTTGGTAGCCGTAGTAGAGCCGCACATCATTGTAGGTGCGCTCGTCACGGTAGGTGACATCAATGAATTGACCGGTGCTGTCCCGTGCGGTGATGTCCTTGGCATACGTGAGGTGCGCGTATTCCACTTGCATATACGGGCCTACTGGTTCAAGGTCGTCCGCGAAATACCAGCGGGCTCCCATGTGGTAGCTTAGGTTCGGGACGATCTCGGTGCCCGCGCCGAAGTCATCGGCATCATCTCCCACGAACGATAGTGCGAGGTAGTTGCGCAGTGTCACGCCCAAGCCCACCTCGAGGCTCAACTTTGGTGTAAGGGCGTGTTCGTAGTAGATCGGGATCTCGCCTCGGAAGAAGAGCAGTGGGTTGATCTTGAACGCGTTCTTCACGCAATCCACCGTATCGAACTGCGCTGCGAGGCGATCCTTGTACAGCACCACACGGGTCTTGTTCGGTTGTGCGTATGCGCTGGTAGCTGCTGCGCAAAGCACCAAGCCCAGCAGTAGCGATCGAAAATGTGTAAGAGGAAGCATGCGTGACGAAGGTATGTGGGGCAAAGCCACCTTCTAACGGACGAAGACCTGTCGCCATGGTTGCGCTAACCAAGCGATCCGCGAATGCATTTTCCACAGATGTCGCAGATGAACACAGATGACGAAACGCCTCCCATTTGGCGCCGAGCATTGATAAGAGCCATGGGTTGCACTATCCGCGTTCATCGGTTACATCTGTGGACGTATTTGTATTCATGTCCGTGGATCCCAAGGGTTCCCATCTTTGCCCACCCCGTGCCCACCATCGACGAGATCCAGCGGCCCATAGCGGCGGAGTTGAAGGACTTCGAGATCCGCTTCCGCGAGGCCATGCGCAGCCGCACCCCGCTGCTGGACCGCATCATGCACTACATCGTGAAGCGCAAGGGCAAGCAGATGCGGCCCATGTTCACGCTGTTGAGCGCGCGCCTCTTCGGTCCGGTGAACGATAGTGCTTTCACCGCTGCTAGCCTGATCGAATTGCTGCACACCGCCACCCTCGTGCACGACGATGTGGTGGACGGCAGTTCCATGCGTCGCGGGTTCTTCAGCATCAATGCGATCTGGAAGAACAAGATAGCCGTGCTCGTGGGCGACTACCTTCTCAGTCGTGGACTGCTGCTCGCGGTGGACAAGGGCGAGTTCGAACTGTTGCGCATTGTGAGCCGTGCCGTGCGCGAAATGAGCGAAGGCGAACTGCTGCAACTGGAGAAGACACGCGGGCTCAACTTCAAGGAAGAAGTGTACTTCGACATCATCCGTCAGAAAACAGCGAGCCTCATCGCCGCCTGTTGTGCAGGTGGTGCCAGCGCCGCTGGTCGGCAAGGAGAAGAGGTGGAACGCATGCGGACGTTCGGCGAACTCGTCGGTATCGCCTTTCAGATCAAGGACGACCTGTTCGACTATCCCGGAAGCGGTACCACCGAAGCGATCACGGGCAAACCCACGGGCTTGGACATCAAAGAGAAGAAGCTCACGCTGCCGTTGATCCATGCGTTGCAACAGGTACCTGCCGATGAGCGCCGCTGGATGGTGAACGTGGTGAAGAACCGCAGCGACGACAGCAAGGCCGTAGCCGAAGTGATCGATAAGGTGTTGAAGGCGGGGGGTATCGCACACGCACGCAAGCGCATGCTCGAGCATCGCGACCAAGCCATCGCGGTGCTGCACACTTTTCCGAAGAACGATGCGCGCGACGCCCTGGAAGGCCTCGTGCAACTCACCGTTGAACGCACGAAGTAGGACCCCATGAAGTACCTCCCCATCCTCGTTCCCTTCCTCATTGCCGCATGCGGTGATCCAAAGCCTTCGGCGGACAACCTCAACCCCATCGTCGCCGATACGGTCGCAGCGGTGATCACCGAAGGCCACCAGGTCCTCTACACCAAGGACGGCGGCAAGCTCGAAGGCGAACTATATGACAGCAAGCGCGTTGGCCCCTGGTCGTCGTACTTCTCCAATGGTGGTATCCGCAGTCGCATCACCTATGTGGATGGCAAGGAAGAAGGCCCCACCGAGGTCTTCCACGAAACGGGCATGACCTATTACACCGGCACATACCACAGCGGCTTGAGCGTGGGCGAGTGGATCTTCTACAACGCGCAGGGCGAAGAACAGAAGCGTGTGCGGTACGACAGTGCGGGAGTGATGCTGAAGGATTAGTATTCGGCCTGCCCCGGACTTGACCGGGGGTTGTCAGTTGTTGGTGGAGAACTCTTCGGTTACCTCGGGGTAATCCCGCCGCATGCGGCTGATCGTCAAGACTTCGAGCAGATCGCCTAGCCGCTTAAGCAATTGACAGCGCAAACCTCGCCGCTCGCGATATCAACACTTCGCCCTTCGCGCCCCGCCACCGGATATTTTCACGCCCCCATTGCCGGTCGGCAGCCTGACAACTGCCAACTGACAACTGTGCACTTACTCAATGATCCAACCCCAAGCCATTCAGCAGGTCAAGGACGCTATGCGCGTGGAGGAGATCGTGGGCGAGTTCGTCGCGCTCAAGCGCAAGGGTCCGCGCTACCTCGGGCTATGTCCTTTTCACAACGAGAAGACACCGTCGTTCAACGTCAGTCCCAACCTGGGCATCTACAAATGCTTCGGTTGCGGCAAGGCGGGTGATGCGATCACCTTTCTGCAGGAGCATGAGCACCTCAGCTATGTGGAGGCGATCAAGTGGCTGGCCAAGCGCTACCAGATTGACCTGCCAGAAGAAGAGCAGACAGCGGAACAACAGATCGAACACAGCGAGCGGGAGAGCCTCGCCGTGGTGCAGCAGTGGGCGCTCAACTGGAGCGTAGAACAGTTGTGGAGCACCGACGAAGGCAAACGCATCGGCCTCTCGTACTTCCACGAGCGCGGCTTCAGCGATGCCACCATCAAAGCCTTCCAGCTCGGCTATGTGCCCGAGCAGGGCAATGCGTTCGCTTACGCGGCACAGGCGCACGGTTTCGACATGGAGATCGTGGAGAAGGCCGGTTGGATCAAGCGCCGCGATGATGGCACTGGCAACGCGTGGGACTTCTTCGCCGGTCGTGTCACCTTCCCCATACTCGGTCTCAGCGGACAACCCATCGGTTTCGGTGCGCGCACGCTGAAGAGTGACAAGAAGCTCCCGAAGTATTTCAACAGTCCGGAGAGCGTGCTCTACAACAAGAGCCGCTCGCTCTATGGTATTGCGCAAGCCAAGAAGAGCATCGTGGAGCAGCAGCTCTGCTATTTGGTGGAAGGCTACACCGATGTGATCTCGTTGCACCAAGCGGGCATCACCAACGTGGTGGCTAGCAGCGGCACCAGTCTCACGGAAGAGCAGGTGCGACTGATCAAGCGCTACTCGCCCGTCGTCACCATCCTCTATGATGGCGACGCGGCCGGCATGAAGGCGAGCCTGCGTGGCATCGACCTGGTGCTGAAGGAAGGCCTCAACGTGAAGGTGGTCACCTTCCCCGAAGGCGAGGACCCCGACAGCTTCGCGAAGAGCCATAGCAGTTCCGAAGTAGCCGCGCACCTCAAGGATGCCGCACAGGATTTTCTCGTGTTCAAGAGCGCGCTACTCATGGCCGAAGTGGGCGATGATCCGGTGAAGAAGGCCGCGAGCATCCACGAGATCGTCGAGAGCATTGCGCTGGTGCCGGATCAAGTGCTGCGCTCGCTCTACATCCAGCAATGCAGCCGCATGCTCGCCGTGAACGAGCAGGCGCTCATCAGCGAAATGAACAAGGTGCTGCGCAGGCAGTACCGCAAGCAGACCGGCGGCGAGCAGCACGTGCCCGATGAGCAGCTCGCCCCGGAGATCGCTTCGCCGCAACCGGAAGTAGAGGACCTCGGCACCACGCCGCAGGAGCGCGATCTCTTGCGCATGTTGTTGAGCTACGGCCACGAGCGCATTACCGTCCCCTTCGAGCAGGAAGATGGATCCGCGCTCGATGAGGAGACCAGCGTGGCCGAGCTCATGTTCGAACTGCTCGCGTTGGACGATATCCTTTTCGATGAGCCGCTCTTCCGCGAGATCTACCTGGATTACCGCCATACCAGCAACCTCGGCCAGACCGTGGAAGCTGCGCACTACGTAGGGCATGAACGCGCGGAGTGGCGCAGCACCGCCATCGACCTGCTCACGGACCGGCACCTGCTCAGCCCCAACTGGAAGGCACGCCACAAGATCCACGTCAAACGCGAAAGCGAAGTGCTCAAGGATGCCCTCGAAGAATCGGTGGACATCCTCAAGGAGCGCCGCGTGGACCGCATGATCAAGGAACGGCAAGAGCAGTTGAAGGGCGCCGATGATCTCGCCGTGATGGCGCTGCTCGCCGAGATCATGCACCTCACCGAAGCCAAGAAGAAACTGGCGAAGAAGACGGGGAGGGTGGTGGTGGGGTGAGGTTTGTCCACAGCGTGCCGACTAGCTTTGGCCGCGATGGTCCACGATCACCATACCTCGCACGATCACGCAGGTTATGATCATACCCATCACGCGCACACCGATCATGCGCCAGGCCATTTGAGCGCCGCCAGCGCCGCCGCCCTCCGCCTCGCCTTCTTCATCAACCTCGCCTTCACCCTTGTGGAGGTCGTTGGTGGTTGGTGGACCGGAAGCATCGCTGTGATCACCGACGCCATGCACGATGCGGGTGATTGCCTGGTGCTCGGCACTGCGTGGTACCTGCAGCGCGTGGCCATGAAGGGCCGCGACACACAATACAGTTATGGTTACGGGCGGTATAGCATGTTGGGGGGCTGGCTCACGAGCGCAGTGCTCATTGTGGGCGCGATCGCGATGGTCGCCTTTAGCGTTCCGAAACTGTGGACACCTTCAACACCCAATTCGTTGGGCATGATCGGCATCGCCGTCTTCGGTCTGGCCATGAACGGTTTCGCCGCGTGGAAGCTGCACGGCGGACACACCCTCAACGAGCGCGGCGCGTACTTGCATCTGCTGGAAGATGTGCTCGGCTGGGCCGCGGTGCTCATCGGCGGCATCGTCATCCACTTCACCGGCTTGGCCATCATTGATCCCGTCCTCAGCATTGCCATCAGCCTCTTCATTCTCTTCAACGCCATCGGCACCTTGCGAAGAGGAACCGGGATCCTGATGCAAGAGGTGCCACCCGGCATCGACCTGCAAGCAGTGCGAACGAGGTTGATGGCCATCCCGCACGTTACCGACCTCCACGATCAACACACGTGGACGCTCGATGGAAGCTTCATTGTACACACGGTGCACATCGTTGTGGCCGAGGTCGGCAACAAGGAGGCGCTGGCGATCAAGAGCCGGGCACGCGAGGAGCTGAAGACACTTGGCATCCACCACGCAACCATCGAATTGGAATGGGCCGATGAGCATTGCGGACTCGAACACCATTGATGGTCATGAGGAAGAAGATGTTCCAACTGCTCGCCCGACTGAACAAGTTGGTGTTGCCCAAAATGTGGAACAAAGACCTCACTCGCCTCAGCAACGTGCAGAAGGCGATCGTGGGCTGGAAGATCTGGGTGACGAAGAACGCCCTGTAAGCCCGGGCCCTTCAGGTGGTAGGGCCTTGTCGCCGATCTTCAGGCAGGGTGCTTGCGCTTGCGTACGCGCGATCACCGCCACACCATGCTGGACAATCAAGTAGACAACGAACGCGATGGGTACAAAGCCCGGGGTGAAGCCATCAACGAACTGGGCTTCACGTACAAGCGGCTCTTGCGTTTGTTGCCCGCCATTTTCCGACGTACACCAGAACCTCGTCTTGCCCAAGTGTTGAACGAGCAGTATAGTGTGGATGCGGCGAACGAAGCCCGGCTCACCAAGGTCGCTGTGGATCTCGGCCAACCTGCTGCAGCGTTCTTCAGTGAAGAGGCCGACACTCTTGTGGGCGACGTCTACAACGCGGAACGTGCGGGCACCACGCCCGTAGCACGCACTTGGGGCATAGTCCAGGCGTTGATGGCCGTGCGCATCTTCCTTATCCGCACCTGGGCGCGCGTGATGGCAAATGTTCATCTGGAACAACCAGGGCACGCCGCGATCCATGCGGAGGCGGTGGTCGCTCAACAGCAAGAAGCCGATCAACACCGACAACTGACCGCACTTACCGAGGAGATCGAAAACCAGCGCCACCAAACGGTGCACGGCGCAGGCGGAAAGTGAGTACGTCTATCCTTTCGATCCGAAGTTCCACTTTCTCTTCTCTAGGTCCGGAAGAGTTCATCCGCAGATTGCGCTGATGGGCCTGCCTACCGGCGGCCTAGAACAGCCTAGAAGATCCGCCGCTGCTCGCGTGCGGTAGCGAGCACATCTGCGCCATCTGCGGATGGTATTCCTCTGTGTCTCCGTGCCTCTGTGGTGAAATCCCCTACGGTATCCACTTCCCCTTCCCGAAATCCGGTTTCCGCTTTTCCAGGAACGCGTTACGTCCCTCCTTCGCCTCTTCGGTCATGTATGCAAGCCGTGTGGCTTCACCAGCGAAGACCTGTTGCCCCACCATGCCATCATCTGTAAGGTTGAAGGCGAACTTCAGCATCTTGATCGCCGTGGGCGATTTCGCCAGGATCTCTTGCGCCCATTGCCACGCGGTGCTTTCTAGCTCGGCGTGCGGCACGCTTGCGTTCACCATCCCCATCTCGTAGGCGCGATCGGCGCTGATGTCGCGACCGAGGAAGAAGATCTCTCTCGCGCGTTTCTGTCCCACCATCTTCGCGAGGTACGCGCTGCCGTAGCCACCGTCGAAGCTGGTCACGTCGGCATCGGTCTGCTTGAATAGCGCGTGCTCCTTGCTCGCGATGCTGAGGTCGCACACCACATGCAAGCTGTGGCCGCCGCCTACGCACCAGCCCGGCACCACCGCGATCACCACCTTCGGCATGAAGCGGATCAGGCGTTGCACTTCGAGGATGTTCAAGCGCGGTGTGCCCGCTCCATCCACATAGCCCTGTTGCCCGCGTGCGCGCTGATCACCTCCACTGCAAAAGCTCCATACGCCGTCCTTCGCGCTTGGTCCTTCAGCACCGAAAAGCACCACGCCGATGTCCGTGTCCTCGTGTGCATCGTGGAAGGCATCCAGCAGTTCGCTCACCGTATGCGGACGGAACGCGTTGCGCACTTCGGGCCGGTTGAACGCGATGCGCGCTACACCACCGCCCTTGCGGTAGGTAATGTCCGTGTACTCCTTCGCCGTACACCACTGCGGTGCGGGTACTATGCTCTTCATGCGGCTCTTGGTCATCTTCAAATTCGTTGATCACGGGAGGTTCCCACTCTCCTTGGGGGAGGGGGTTGGGGCCGAGGGACGAAGTTCGCCTTACGGAAGCGTTGCACCACGAAGGCCGCGCATGCCACGGCAATGAAGAGCACCGGTAGTGTGTAGCGTTCTTCCACGCCGCGTTGCACGTATGCGAGGTAGCCGATGTATGAGCAGGCGCCCAATGCGCACCAGCGAACAGGGGCCGGAGTGCGAATGAGCACGGCGAGCAGCACGCATAGGAGGAGCCCTGCGTGCAAGAAGGCGGAAATCCAACGCAACAACTCCATCAGCGGAATACCGCGCAGGTGACCCTGGAACAGGAATAGGTTCAGGTTCGAGTGCATGACCATGCCCTTCAACACACCGAACGGAACGCGTACATGATGGTGGAACGGATGCTCGCTCCGCCATTGATCGGTGATCCCTTGCAAGGAAAAGATGATCGCTTGCTCCTCGCGGGTGGTAAAGGCGATCGTGCGTTGTGCTGAAGCGAGTGCTGGTGCGAGTTGCTCATGGTTGAAGCGCTGCCATCGCGCGAACGCATCGCGGACGCCGTTCTCTTCGTCGCTGGTGAGCGACCCCGTCGGCGCCAGTTGCACGAACGCGTCGGCATATTGCTCGCGCAGGTCGCCTTCTAACGCTGCGCGGAAGGCGTACTCCATCACCGGGTGGAATGCTTCACCACGCGCACCCCAACTCTTGGCCAGATCCCAGAACGCGCCGTGCACGGGCCGGTTGATCCCCGGTTCGTCCACACGATAGACCTCGTGCAGTCCCACATAGCGGCCGGCCTTCATCATGTTGTTCCCCCACCACAGCGCCGTGGGTGCGAAGGCGAGCAGCACGATCGCCGCGATCCGCGCCACCGAACGTTGCTGTTGCCACAGCGCAGGAAGCAACGCAAGTCCCACCCACATCAACGCAGGCCGTGTCACCATCAGCAACGACCACGTGATCACGCCGATCCACAGCCAACGTCGCGATCGCCCGGCGAGCAAGGCGCTACAGAGCACGATCAATGACAGCGCCGGTGTCACCCCTTCGGTGATCGTATGGAAGAGGAAGCCGTGGAAGGTGGGCATGATCGCGAAGAGCAGGATCAGCAACCAACGCGCCCATGTCGGTATGCCGTGAACGAGGAAGACCTCCCACAAGAGCATCACCACGAACGCATAGAGCAAGCACTGCAGCGCCGTGAGCACGCTGAGCGCTGCGGGTGTGCCCAACACCAACCGAGGCATCAAGTACCAGATCCGGTAGCCCGGGGCACGTAGGTCCGGACGATCCGGTTCCTGATCGAGATCGGGCCTGTCGCCAAGCATGTGGTCGACCACGCTCAGGTAGCTCGCATCGTCGGTGGCCGTGAGGGTGTGCCCGTCGCGCACGTTGTACTTGGCCCATTGCGCGTGCAGCATCGCATCGATGTTCCATCGGTTCCACCCCTGTGAGCAGGCGAAGGCCAGCAGACCGATCAGCAGATGAACGCGATAACGTTTGAGCACGGTGCGAAGTTGAGGTTCGTTCCGTGCGCATTTGCATGATCGGTCGCACGGTTGCAGCTTGCGCCATGATCTTCCGCAGCGCGCTCCTTCTCTTTTCAGTATTGCCCTCGGCAGCTTTTGCATCACCGGATCCCAAGGACAAGAAGCAACCGCGCCATGATGCAGCCGTGGAAGCGATCATCGTTCCCAATGCCGATGAGCGGTATGCAGCGTTCAATCCAGCCGTGCATGAGCCGCGCATCATTCTTCGCAACGTAGGCACCGATCCGCTCGCGGCCATTTCCATCCGTTACGGTACCGAGGGTTTTCTGCCGCGCATGTTCGCGTGGACGGGCCATCTTCCTTCCGGTGCTTCCATCGAGGTAAAACTGACGCACATCATCGATATGGTGCCGGGCGACAACATCTTCACCGTTACCCTTGGCGATCCCAACGGACGCAAGGACCGCAACAAGGCCAATAGCACCCTCAGCGTCCACTTCCACAGCGCCGATGTGATCAGCCCCGATGCCACCGTGACCTGGCGTACCGATGGTCGCGCCGGTGGGCACATCGAACTGCTGAACGTGCGGGGCACGCCTGTGATCGACAAGCATTGGAAACCGACAGGCCGCGATACCCTCATGCGCGAAGAGGTGCGGCTCACGCCGGGCTACTTTGTGCTCACCCTTACCGACAGCATTGGTAGCGGGCATTCGCTCGCTCGCATTCTCGGCCCCAAAGGCGAACTGCTCAAGAGCCTTCAGGGCGACCGCTCAGCAGTGCATCAATTCCGGGTGGAGGAGAACCCAGCACAGCCTACATCGTCGGCTGCGGATGTCACCCTGCTCTTTCTAGATGGCAACGGACAAGCGCTATTGGATGCCTTCATCAGCAGCGACGCTGATTACCGCATCAACGACTCCAAGGGCGAAGTGGTACTCTCCGGCACGTTGCGCGGCGGATCTGGACCGTACACGGAACGCATTGACCTGTCTCGCAATGCGCCCGGACGCTATGAGGTGCGTGTGTTCCAGAACGACCTGGACCTCTTCAATGGCGCTATCGAAGTGAAGGGTGGCGCCGGCCGCTGATCCCATCACGCGCCTATTTTCGCGCCCTGTTCAGGCCCCATAGTTCAATGGATAGAATAGGAGTTTCCTAAACTCTTGATCCAGGTTCGACTCCTGGTGGGGTCACCACTTCAGCGCACCTTCGCAGCGGTGAACATTACCCAACGATCGCGCGTTCATTTCTGGCTGCCTTACCAACCGCCCCGCCCGTAAGTTTGGGGCCGCTCCCAACGCTCGCACATGGCTAGTAAAGGTCTTTTTGGTTCCTCCCTCGTAAAGAAGTACTGGATGGCCCTCACGGGCCTTTTCCTTATCACGTTCCTAGTGGTACACGCCACGGTGAACGCGATGATCTTCTGGAACGACGGCGGCGTCACCTTCAACATGGTGGCGCACTTCTTCGGCAGCAACATCCTGATCCGCACCATGGAGATCGTGCTCTTCCTAGGCCTCATCGCGCACATTGTGGACGGCCTGTTGCTTTGGAGCCAGAACCGCGCAGCGCGTCCAGTAAAGTACGCCATGGAGAAAGGCAGCGCGAACCGTACGTGGTACAGCGCCAGCATGGGCATACTTGGCACGCTCATCCTGCTCTTCCTGATCCTGCACCTCTGGCACTTCTGGGTGAAGAGCCGCGGCATCGTAGGAAGCTTGGATGATCTACCGCCGGATCCAGCCGGTCAGGAGAACCTGTTCGCGTTGATGGTCCAGACCTTCGAGAACCCCATCGTTGTGGTGGTGTATGTACTCGGCTGCTTCAGTTTGTTCTGGCATTTGCTGCACGGATTCAAAAGCGCGTTCCAATCGCTCGGCATCAATCACATGCGTTACAACGGTTTCATCGCTTTGTGCGGAACGGCCTTCAGCATCATCGTGCCGACCATTTTCGCGCTGATGCCCGTCAGCATGTTCATGGGTTGGATCAAGTGAAAGCTTGGATCTACATAGTCGCAACCTCCATGCTGATGTCAGCTTGTAGTGGGTTCACGCAGCCGGTGGCGCAAGATGATCCCATTGCAGGACCGGATACAACCACTTCAGTCATTGCTCAGAGACAGGACACTGCCTCGACGGGAGTAACACTTCTTGACTACAAGTTGCTGGAGTTCGCGAAGAAGTTGGCCCACAATGGCGAGGCTTGGACCATTCGTCATCGTTATCGCCCTCACCGCGACACGCTCTTTGCCGATCAAGTGGACTCGATCATCGTCTACGAATATCCTGTTGATTCAATGACCGCTTTCTTCCAATGGCCATTTACCTGGAAGGACGACTACATCCTAGACCGTAGGGAAGTCATGGAGACTCTTCCGAGTCTCTTGGATCAGTTCTCCAAGGCTAGATCCTGCCAAGGTGTGGTCTATTCATACGGAGACCAGATGATCGAGTCATTTG
>JBKJPT010000150.1:0-21570 GCA_046595075.1 Flavobacteriales bacterium | reverse complement strand
GTCGTGTAGCTGAACACGACATCCGATGACTACGCGGAACTTCAGCACAGCATGACCGATGTGCGCAAGCTGCATCCATCGGCGATCACCACCACGCTCACCGCTGGCGAGGATTGGCTGCGCAGTTCTTTCGAGATCAAGCAGGCCTTCGCGTACAATGAGCACAACAAGCAGTTCCGCGTGCGCGCGTTCCTTGGCTCATTCCTCTACAAAGGCGGCGACTACCTCACCAACAACCTCGATGCCTGGAGCCTCACTTGGGGCCCCGAGGACATGCTCTACGACCATGCCTACTTCGAGCGCGGCGCCAGCGATCGCTATTTCAGCCGCCAGTTCAACAAGCAACAGGGTGCGTTCAAAACACCCTTCGCACAGGGTGGAAGCGATACATGGATCGCATCGCTCAACGCTGAACTCGACCTACCCTTCAAACTTCCGATCGCGTTCTTCGGTAGCGCAGGTTGGGTGCCTATCACCACCGTGACGCAAAATCGCAAGGGCACGAACATCGCTACGTACTTTGAAGCGGGGATCGGCGTTCCGGTGATCAAGGACGTGCTCGAGGTGTGGTTCCCCTTGCTCGTCTCCAAGCGCATCCTGGACGAGGAGGAATACTTGGACCACAGCGTAACCGATCGCATTCGATTTGTGATCGCGCTGGAGAAACTGGATCCTACACGACTTCTGCGGAACTTGCGGCCCTGATGACCCCCGGCAAACGCATCCACTTCCTCAGTGACTTCCATTTGGGAGTGCCCGATGCGGCAAGCAGTCTTGCCCGCGAGAAACGGATCGTTGCCTTTCTGGACGAAGCAATGAAGGATGCGGAGGAGATCATTTTGCTGGGCGATCTCTTCGATTTCTGGTTCGAATACCGTCGTGCTGTTCCTCGCGGCCATGTGCGTTTGTTGGGCAAGCTCGCCGAACTCACCGATCGCGGCATTCCCGTGCATCTCTTCATCGGGAACCACGATATGTGGATCTTCGACTACCTGCCGAAGGAGACCGGCGTGATCCTGCATCGCGGACCGATCGCCCGAGAGATCAACGGCAAGCGCTTCTACATCGGTCACGGTGATGGCCTGGGCCCCGGCGATCACGGCTACAAGTTCATCAAGGGCGTTTTCCGAAACCCGATCTGCCAATGGCTCTTCGCACGCCTGCATCCTAACTTCGGATTGTGGCTGGGGGATGCGCTCAGCGGCCAGAGCCGGAAGAAGAGCTACGACAATGATCGGAAGTGGCTTGGCGCCGACAAGGAATGGCTGGTGCAGTACTGCAAGGACGAGTTGAAGAAGGCACCCTATGACTACATGATCTTCGGCCACCGCCACCTTCCCGTCGACATGGAAGTCGGGCAGGCATCACGCTATGTCAACCTGGGCGACTGGATCACGTGGTTCACCTATGCCACGTTCGACGGCACCGAATTGAAGTTGATGAAGCGCATGAACGATGGTCCGTTGAGCGCGGATGTGCGCATCACCGGTGGGCCGGCCGTCTAAGACTACTTCTGCCCGAGGATCACTACCAGATCCACCAAGCGACTGCTGTAGCCATACTCGTTATCGTACCAGCCCATCACCTTCACCAAGTTGCCCACCACGCTGGTTAGTTGCGCATCGAAGATGCAGCTGTGCGGATCACCAACGATATCCACGCTTACGATCGGGTCTTCGGTGTAGCGCAGAATGCCCTTCAACCTCCCTTCAGCCAATTGCTTGAAGTAGGCATTGATCTCCTCGGCCGTATGCAAGTTCTTGACGTGGCAGGTGATGTCGGTAATGGAACCGTCGGGCACCGGAACGCGGATACCGCCGCCACCGAGCCGTCCGTCAAGTTCAGGAAAAATGCGCGTGATGGCCTTTGCGGCCCCCGTAGTGGTGGGCACCATGCTCACGGTCGCTGCGCGGGCACGGCGCAGGTCCTTGTGCGGCGCATCATGGAGACGTTGGTCGCCCGTGAAACTGTGTACCGTGGTGATGAAGCCATCCTCGATGCCGCACAGCTCTTTCACGGCCATGATCATCGGTGCAGCGCAGTTCGTGGTGCAACTCGCGTTGCTGATGAGGGTCTCCGTGCCGTCAAGTATGTGCTCGTTCACGCCTAGCACCACGCTCTTGATATCGGCATCCTTCGCAGGGGCGGATAGGATCACCTTCCTAGCGCCCGCCTTCACGTGCAGCGATGCGAGCTCGCGCGTGAGGAAATGCCCGGTGCACTCGATCACGATATCGATCCCGAGTTCCTGCCACGGAAGCACCGAGGGGTCCTTCTCCGCATAAGCCCGGATCTTCCTTCCACCAAGGAACAAGTGCTCCGGATCGTGTGATACATCACAGGCATAAACTCCGTGCACACTATCGTACTTGAACAAGTGCGCGAGCGTACGTGTGTCCGTGAGGTCGTTCACGGCAACCAGCTCCACATCTTTTCGTTGGAGAAGGAGACGGGTGGTGACGCGACCAATGCGTCCGAAGCCGTTTATGGCAACGCGAAGTGACATGTTCGAAAGGATGTGTTGGGTGAAAGGATCGTCGTGACCACCTCAAAAGAGATGCTTCTCAGCGTGGTAACTACTGCGCACGAGAGGACCGCTCTCCACGTACCGGAAACCCTTCTCCATGCCGATGGTCTTGAAGCGCGCGAAGCGATCGGGATGGATGAACTCCAGCACTGGCAGATGCGCCTTGGTGGGTTGCAAGTATTGGCCGAGGGTGAGGATATCCACGCCTACGCTGCGCAGATCGTCCATGCTCTCTTCCACTTCTTGATCGCTCTCGCCCAAGCCGAGCATGATGCCGCTCTTGGTGCGGAGGCCAGCGCGCTCCGCACGCATCAGCACCTCCAAGCTCCGATCGTACTTGGCCTGCACGCGCACCTGCTTGGTGAGGCGGCGTACTGTTTCCACGTTGTGCGAGAGGATGTCCGGCGCTGCATCGGTGACAACGGCGAGGTTCTCCCACTTCCCTTGAAAATCGGGGATCAACGTTTCCATGGTGGTGCCGGGTGTACGGCGGCGGATCGCACGGATCGTCCGCGCCCAGATGTCGCTACCACCATCCTTCAGGTCATCACGGTCCACGCTGGTGATCACGCAATGCTTCAAGCCCATGAGCTCAACACTACGCGCTACACGCGCCGGCTCGAAGGGATCAACGGCTTCGGGCCTACCCGTGGCCACCGAACAGAAGCCACAGCTGCGCGTGCACACATTACCCAGGATCATGAAGGTGGCCGTACCCGCGCCCCAGCATTCGCCCATGTTAGGGCAGTTCCCGCTCTGGCAGATGGTGTGCAGCTTGTGCTCACCCACTATCCCCGCCACCTTGCGGTAGCTCTCGCCCGTGGGCAGTTTGACGCGCAGCCAATCGGGCTTGCGCACACGCTCCTTCACCTCCAGCACCGGTTCGCTCATTGCACGTATTTCTTGCCGAACATCACGCTCAGGTAGAACTCGAAGTAGAACTGTTTGTTCACTACATCTTCCAGTTCGGCCATGATGGGGACGGGCTTGGGGTATGCGTCCATGCTCAACCCCACTTCAATGGATTTGATCCCGGTGGTCTGCGAGGAGTATTCGAAGTTGAGCCCAGCGCGCGCGAATCCGCCAGGATAGAGCTTCATTTCGCCGAAGCCATTGAACCACGACGCGCGGCCGTAGATGTTCTGCACGTTGTGCACAGCAGGATCATAGCGCTCGATCACGAAGAACTCGTAGGGTATCACATCGGGCTTACCGATCTCCAAGTACACCGGCTTGGCAAAACCGAGCGAGGGCCCAACGCCCCACACGTAGTTCAACTCAACTCCGGTGCGGCGGATCTTGTCGGTGATCTGGTGCTTCTTGCCGAAGGTGGGCCGCACGATCAACAACGCATTGCTCTTGCCGTAGAAGTAGCCGCGCGAATCCTCGTAGTACGGATTGAAGCTCTTCACCTCCTTGGGATGCTTCATGCCCACGATCTCGATCGAATAAAGCAGGCGGTCGATAGCGTTGCGGTGTTTGGCATAGTTGAAGTTGAGTCCCCAACCATCGCCGTGGATCAACACACCCCCGTAGATCTCGCGGCGGAACGGTACACGGGTTTCGTCATAGATCCCCTGCTGCGCCAATAGCGTTTGTCCTATAGAAAGGAACAGGAGCGGAAGCAGCAACTGGCGCATGGAGCGGAGACCGGCCAAAGCTAAGGATGCCAAGGGGCCGACGGCCAAGGTGCAACGCTACCTTGCCAGCACCAAGTACGACCTATGGATACCGCACACATTACCTACCTCGGAGACCTACGCACGCAAGTGACCCATGTGCGCAGCGGGCAGCAATTCCACACCGATGCCCCGGTGGACAACAAGGGCAAGGGCGAGGCGATCTCCCCCACAGATATGCTAGCCACCTCCTTGGCTGCATGCATGATCACCACCATGGACATCGTAGCCCGCGGCAAGGGGATCGTGCTGCGTGGGGTGAAAGCCCGGGTGGTGAAGCACATGGCTGCTGAACCACGGCGGGTTGCGCGTGTGGAGGTGCACTTGGAAGTGGACGGATCCACACTAGGCACTGCCGAACGCGAGTTGTTGGAGAGTACCGCCCACGGCTGCCCGGTGGCGAGGAGCTTACACCCCGATCTGGTGCAGGAAATACACATTTATTACCTCTAGGAACAGGTAAGCCCCGACCTATGGCCGGGGCTTGGAAGTTAATTGGGTCGATGTGGACCTATCCGCGCTGTTCAGCGGGGACCTTGGTCACTTTGCCGTAGGCGGGGCAGCCGTGGGTGGAGCCGCATGAACTCAGCACCAAGCTAGAAACCACCACTACCGCGAGCACCAGAAGCACCTTTTTCATCGTTCGGTTGTTTGTGTCCGTTGCCGGAATTGGACGTTCAACGTAAGGTCAGCGGGCAAAGTTATCCCCCGGAACGCTCCGGGATCCAGAATGTTTCAACACCAAACCGTGCCGATCTTTCGGGGCGAGGAAACCATGGCCGAAAAAGAGAATGCAATAACCCGTCCGGATATTGGCGAAGGCTGGTACGAGGCCTTGCGGGCCGAGTTCCAGGCGCCCTATTTCGCGGAGCTGAAAGCTTTCCTCGTGGCCGAGCGGGCGGCCCATACCGTGTACCCCAAAGGCCGGGACATTTTCAGCGCCTTCAAGCACACCGGCTTCCACAACGTCCGGGTCGTCATCCTTGGGCAGGACCCCTACCACGGACCAGGTCAGGCGCACGGCCTGTGTTTTTCGGTCCCATCGGGCATACCAGCGCCACCATCGTTGCACAACATCTTCGCAGAGATCGATCGCGATCTTGGCATCACACCCACCTCGGCTGACCTCACCCAGTGGGCAAAGCAAGGCGTTCTGCTGTTGAATGCCACGCTCACCGTACGCGCCGATCAGGCCGGTTCGCACCAAGGCAAGGGTTGGGAGCGTTTCACCGATGCCGCGATCCAGCGCCTCTCTGATGCGCATGAAGGGCTCGTCTTCCTGTTATGGGGTCGTTTTGCGCAACAGAAGGAATCTCTTATCGACACCCATCGGCACTACGTGTTGAAAGCTCCGCATCCCTCTCCCCTCTCCGCGCACCGCGGCTTCATCGGGTGCGGCCACTTCGCAAAGGTGAACGAACTGCTGGCTGCCCGTGGCCTGCCACCCATCGATTGGCGCACATGAAGTCCATCGGCCGTGTTTGCACCACGATCGCGATAGTGCTAGTAGTGTGCGCGGCGCAAGCCCAAAAGCACAAGGTGGTATTCAGTGGTGATCGGGAATTGCCCGAACGCTGGCTACGGCCGGTGGAAGTGGGATCGGTGGAACAAGTGCCCGCAGCGCTCACCCAGCAGATCGCCTTCCTGCACGGCCAGGGTTATTTGGAAGCGAGCGTAGACAGTTGCACGCGCGACAGTTCCGTTTCCACCTGTCCGTTGATCGTCGGGCGCGTGTACAAGTGGGCACGCCTGAGCGGCACCGGCATTCCGGTGGAGATCGCCAGCGAAGCACGCTTCCGCGAAAAGCTCTACTCCGAACGGCCCGTGGACCCCAAGAGCGTGCAGAGGCTCTTCGAGGACCTGCTCGCGCATTGTGAGAACGAGGGATACCCGTTCGCCCGCGTGAAGCTGGACAGCTTGCGCATCAAGGACGATGGCCTGAGCGCGCGCGTGCTATTGGAGAAGGGCCGCTTGGTGAAGATCGACAGCGTGGTGGTGCGAGGCACCGCAAAGACGAGCGATCGCTACATGCAGTCGCTCATCGGCATCCGGCCGGGAGACCTGTACAATGAATCGCTGGTGCGCGGAGTGGAGCAGCGCGTGCGCGAAATGCCATTCGTCACGCAGCGGCAACGGCCCTATGTGCAGTTCACACCTGAGCGCACCAAGCTCTTCCTCTTCCTCGATGCGAAGAAGGCCAGCAGCATCAACGGCATACTTGGCATTCAACCGGACCCCAACACCGGCAAGGTGAAGGTCACCGGCGATCTGGACCTTCGCTTGCGAAACGCACTGAAACGCGGCGAGGCGATCGACCTCAATTGGCGCAGCCTCGCCGATGCCACGCAGGACCTGAAGGTGCGGTTCAACTTGCCTTTCGCGTTCAACACGCCCTTTGGTACCGATGCCAGTTTGAAGCTCTTCAAGCGCGACACCACCTTTCTGGAGGTGACCTCGCGTGCGGCCTTGGAATATCTGCTTTTGCGCGGCGACAAAGTGAGCGTGTTCGTGACCAGCAAGAGCAGCGAGCGCCTCGGTCGCAACACCTTCAGCGCGGTGGGCCTTGCCGATGTGAACGTGCTCAGCTACGGCCTCGGTCTCCAGCGGGAACGCTTCGACTACCGCTTCAATCCGCGGCGTGGCCACAGCGTGCAGCTCGAAGGGTCGGTGGGGAACAAACGCACCACCACGGCCACCATCGGACAGGATGTGCCATCACCCACCATACGCACCATACAATACCAGCTCGATGGCAAAGTGGTGGCGCACATCCAGCTACGACGGAGAAGCACGATCCGCTTCGCGGGCCAGGGCGGTTGGATGGCGAACGAGGACCTCTACCGCAACGAGCTCTACCGCATCGGCGGCCTCAAGACCATGCGCGGGTTGGACGAAGCCAGCATTTACTGCTCGGCATATGCGATCGGCACCTTGGAGTACCGCTTCGTGTACGAGGAGAACGCCAACTTCTTCCTCTTCGTGGACCAAGGCTGGTGGGAGGATGCCGCGCAGGAACAACTGCTCACCGATACGCCACTAGGCTTCGGTCTCGGCACCAGCTTCGAAACAAAGGCAGGATTGTTCAGTCTCACCTACGCGCTCGGACAACAGTTCGACAACGCGATCCTGCTGCGCGGTGGTAAGGTGCACTTCGGGTTCACCAGTCTCTTCTGAAAATAGATCCACGAAATGTGCAATGCGTTATCCGCACATCTCGCAGATGAACTCACTAGGCCGTGACGTAGGCCCATTTCAGTCGAAAACATACCGCAAGCATCATCTGCGAGATCTGCGGACGTATTTGGTATTGATCTTTGTTCCGTGCGGAAGTATCTGTTCATCGTGTTGCTCATGACCGGTCCACTCTGGTCGACCGCACAAACACAGTCACCATTGGATCATCCCAAGCAAGGCCTGATAGACCTGCTCATGGAATACATGGAAGTGCGCTACCGTCAGCAGGCGCTAACAAGCGATCTCCTTTACATCTCCGTGCAGCGGCAGGCGCTCTTCCATGTTAGCAATGGCGTGCTGGTGAACGAATACCCCGTTGCCACCGCGCGCAAAGGTCTCGGCGCACAAGTGGACAGTTATCGCACGCCGACCGGCCTGCATCGCGTAAGTGAGAAGTTCGGCGATGGTGTGCCGCCGTTCGGCATCCTCAAGGACCGCGTCTTCTCCGGCGAGCTTGCGGATCCCGATTTCGCTGGTGTGGACAAGGACTGGATCACCTCGCGCGTCATCTGGCTCAGCGGTATGGAACCCGGCGTGAACCAAGGTGGTGATGTGGATAGCCACGAGCGCTACATCTACATCCACGGCACGGCGAACGAGCGCTCGGTGGGCACGCCCAGCAGCATGGGCTGCATTCGTATGCGCAACGCCGATGTGATAGAACTGTACCATCATGTCCCCTTGGGGGCACTGGTTGTAGTGTTGGATAATTGAGGCTTGCCTCCACCCTAACTTCGTACGCACATGGAAATGACAAGCCTGCTCGTTGGTCTGCTCGCCGGGATCATGCTCGGTGCGCTGGCCTACGCTTGGTGGAGCCGCCAACGTGCGGGCGACACGCTGGCACCAGTGCGTGATGCGCATGCGCAGGAGAAAGCTGATCTGCAGCAACGGCTGGATGGGCAAGCACGCGAAGCGAACGAACGCACGCGCGAATTGATGGACCTGAACGCGCAGCTTGCCGCAGAAGCACAACGCGCGCGTGGCTTGCAGGAGAAACTGGACAACCAGCAAGCTGATCTGGAAAAGGCGCAGGCGCGCATGACCACCGAGTTCGAGGTGATCGCCAATAAGTTGCTCACTGCGCGCGGCAGGGAGCTGAACGAACAACAGCAGACCCAGCTCACCTCGATCCTGAAACCGCTCAACGAAAAGATCAAGGACTTCGAAGAACAAGTGCGCAAGGCTTACGACAGTGAAGGCCGCGAGCGTTTCGCATTGAAAGGCGAGATCATGAAGTTGGTGGAGCAGAACCAGAAGTTGGGTCAGGAAGCGAACGACCTCACCAAAGCTCTCAAGGGCGACTCACAAGCGCAGGGCGCATGGGGCGAGATGATCCTCGAGAAGTTGCTGGAGAGCTCGGGCCTGATGCCGGACCAGGAGTACAGCATGCAGGAGAGCACCACGCTGAGCGATGGATCGCGCCTTCGCCCCGATGCGGTGATCATGCTCCCCGAGGGCAAGCACCTGATCATAGACAGCAAAGTGAGCTTGCTGCACTACGAGCGCTTCGCGGCGAGCAGCGATCCCGCCGAAAAGGACCGTCTGCTGAAACAGCATGTCGAGAGCCTGCGCGCACATGCACGCGGTCTTTCGGAGAAGGACTACACCAAATTGTATGCGGTGAACAGCGTGGACTTCGTGCTGATGTTCGTGCCGATCGAACCGGCGTTCCTGCTGGCACTGCGCGAGCGACCGGAGATCTTCCAGGAAGCTTATGACCGCCAAGTGGTGATGGTGACGCACAGCACGCTCATGGCAACATTGCGCACCATACACGGCATTTGGAAGAACGAACGCATCGCGCGCAACCACCTGGAGATCGCTGATCGCGCGGGCAGGCTCTACGACAAGTTCATCGGTTTCACCGAGGACCTGATCAAGGTGGGCAACCAGTTGAAGTTGGCCAAGGGCAGCTACGACGAGGCCATGGGCAAACTGAGCGAAGGCAGCGGCAACCTCGTACGCCAAGTGGAATTGATCAAGGAGCTGGGTGCGAAGAGCAACAAGGTGCAGAACGATAGACTGTTGCAGCGTGCGTTGGAAGAGTGAAACCATGAAACCCCTGATCGCCCTCCTCTGCGTTCTGCTGATCGCTGCCTGCGGATCATCGCCACAAGCCATGCAGCGCAACAACCAAGTGGCGCTCTACGGCAAGGGCACCACGCAATTGCGGCTGAGCGCGCGCGTGCACCACACGACACCGGAGCACAGCACCGTGTACTACAAGCTGAACACGCGCGACCTATTGTACAAGAGCGACGGCAGTGGCGGCCCCTTCCGCGCTGCGGTACGCATCACCTACGAGAGCTACGCCGATTGGGGCAGCAAGCAACTGCTGGATAGCGCGAGCACGATCGTGCAGGACAAGAGCACCGATACCAACGAGGAGCGCGAGCTCATCGGAAGCATGGATCTGCGGCGCAACGAGAGCCGATCCTTCATCGTGCGGGTGAACGCACGCGACCTGAACCGCGAGAACGAGAGCAGCATCGTACTGCGCGTGGAACGCGATGGTCCGGGATCACCGCAGTACTTCATGCCTGCGGATACGGCCAATGGCCTGCCGTACTTCGATGACCACTTGATGGCTGGTCGCACCGTGCAGGTGAAGTGCGAAGCGCTGGCCGGGCGCACGCTAAATGGCACGCACCACACCAACGCGGCCAACTTGCCCACACCGGTATTCACCGGCAGCATCACAAACGCCCCGGACCCTGTGGCCGATAGCAGCTTCAGCGTAACGGTGGACCTCGATGGCCGCTTCCGTTTCACACCGGCACGCACGGGCATTTATCATTTCCGCAGTGACACATCGGTCACAGCGGTGCGTGACGGATTCACGCTTTTCGTGCTGGACCAATGCTACCCTTGGGTTGACGAAGGCAACGATATGCTCAAACCGCTGCGCTACATCACCAGTCTGCAGGAGTTCGACCGCATGGCCAAGTCGGCGAACGTGCGCAAGGCCGTGGAGCGCTTCTGGATGGATGCCGCCGGTGATCGCGAACGCGCGCGAGAGGCGATACGGATCTTCTACTCACGCGTGGAGAACAGCAACCGCCACTTCAGCGCACTGGTCGAAGGCTGGCGGACCGATCGCGGACTCGTGCACATCATCTTCGGCACACCCACCACGATCTACAAGAGCGAGACCAACGAGACCTGGATCTACGGCGAAGAGAGCAACCTCATGAGCCTCACCTTCACCTTCGTGAAACGCAAGAGCGCATTCAGCGAAAACGACCTGGTGCTGGAACGCGATCCAATGCTCAAGGGCGCGTGGTACCGCAATGTGGAGAGCTGGCGGAACGGGCGCGTCTATCAGAATTAGTAGGCCGTTGGCAGCGGCAGTTAGCAGTGGGGACACCAGCGTTGTTAGGGTCACTGCCAACTGCTGCTGTCAACTGCCAATTGATAGAGCGACCTTAGCCCCATGGCAAAGGACCTCGTATGCGGCGTATGGCCGGTGATCGAAGCGCTGCGGGCAGGCGCCAACGTGGAGAAGATCCTCCTGCGACGTGAAGCCGGTGGGGATGGGATCAAGGAGATCCGGCAGCTGGCCCTTGACCGTGGTATTCCATGGCAGCCCGTGCCGGTTGAGAAGCTGGACCGGCTGACCAAGACCGAACATCAAGGCGTGATCGCGCTGATCAGTCAGGTAGAGGAGCAGGACCTGGACGAAGTGATCACCATGGCCTACGAACGCGGCGAAACACCGTTGATCGTGGCGCTGGACAGCGTTACCGATGTGCGGAACATGGGTGCCATCGCGCGTAGTGCGGAATGCTTCGGTGCACACGCACTGCTGGTGCCCAAGCAAGGCACCGCCCGCCTCGGCGAGGATGCCGTGAAGAGCAGTGCCGGAGCGCTCATGCGCAAACCGGTGTGTCGCGTATCACGGTTGACAGATGGACTGCGTCGTGCGCGTGAGCATGGTGCACGCATCGTGGCGCTCAGCGAAAAGGGAACTCTCGTGCTGGACCAAGCCGACCTAAAAGGTCCATTGGTGGTGGTGATGGGCGCCGAGGACGTGGGGATTTCCGAAGCGGTGCTGCGCATGTGCGACGAGCTGGTGCGGATCCCCATGGCTGGTGCCATCGGCTCGCTCAACGTGAGCGTGGCCACGGGCATCGTTCTGCATGCTGTCCTGCGCCAGCGCACGGCCTAGCGCTGCCGGGTAACATTCCCCTTCCCTCCGGGGTATAAACCGCCGATCAGCCCAGCGGTGCGGGCCACTCCCCCGCACCGGACCACTGAACGACGGACCATGAGGACCCCTCTTCCCTTCCGCTATTTGTTCGGCTTTGGGCTGCTTTGTGCGCCCTTCGCGCTATGCGCACAGAGCCCTTCCACCTATTCCGTGCGCGTAGCCGGGCTCACCAGTGATGAACGCGATGCGGTGGTGCGCCAGTTGGCCGTTACCGGCGAAGCCCGCGTGGTCTTCGCGTGCGTACCAGCAGGGATCATGGTCCTCGCACCCACTTCGCCGACACACAACACCACAGCGCGATCACAGGCGCTTGCCGCCATCGGCACACGCGTGCCCGCCCAGCGCATCACCGAAGTTCAACTGAGCCTTGCCGACGCGGAAGCGGCTTGCGCCAAAGAACGTCGCCGATGAGCCGTGCTCCGCAACTGCGATCCATCAAGGCCGTGATCGTTGGCGGTCTCGTCGTGTTCACGACCGCCGCCTCGGCTCAGCTATCGGTGGATCCACAGACCGATCTACAAGCACTAGCGCAATCCATCGCGGGCGAAGGCGTACGCATTGCGAACCCAGTGATCGACTGCCATGGCGAGGGCTACGGCGAATTTACCTACAGCGGCAATTTGTTGGATGTAAGTGAAGGCGTGATCCTCACGAGCGGGCGTATCGTGAATGCGATCGGCCCGAACAATGTTTCCAACAAGAGCTTTCAGCAGAACAACCCGGGTGATGCGCTGCTCGATGCCGTGTCAGGCCGTACCACGCACGATGCCTGCCGCCTCGAATTCGATGTGATCCCCGGTGGCGATTCGCTCAGCTTCGATTTCGTGTTCGCGAGCGAGGAGTACAACGAGTGGGTGGGCTCGCAGTTCAACGATGTGTTCGGCTTCTTCATCAGTGGCCCAGGCATAGCAGGTGATGCCGGCATCGGCACCGATCACAACATCGCGCTGGTCCCAGGCACGGCGCAACCTGTAACGATCAACAATGTGAACGCGGGATCGAACAGCGCCTACTTCCAGTTCAACGCCGGTGGTTCCGAAGTGCAGTACGATGGGATCACGCGCGACCTGCGCGCGATCGCCGTGGTGCAGCCTTGCGAGACCTATCACTTGAAGTTGATCGTGGCCGATGCCAGCGACGGGTTCCTAGACAGTGGTGTGCTCATCGCAAGGATCGTGAGCAATGCGGTGACCATGACCGCCTTCACCGCCACCGGCATGGCTAACATGGTGGAGGGCTGCAACGAAGGCACGGTGCGCTTCACGCGCAGCAACGTGACCGCCCTTCCGCAGAACGTGGACTACTTCATCGCAGGCAGCGCGATCAACGGCATCGACTATCCGCTCCTTGGCACCGATCCCGATCCCTTGGTCGCGAAGACCGCGACCATACCGGCGAACATGTTCAGCGTGGATGTGCTGATCGATCCGCTGGACGATGGCACAACGGAAGGCACGGAAGAAGTGCGCTTCTACCTGGGCGCTTCGGCCTGCCCCAACAACTACCTCGACAGCCTTGTGCTCGGCATACAGGATTCGCTATATGCCACGGTGAACACGCCTGCTCCCATCTGCACTGGCGGTCAGGCACAGCTGAATGCGAGCGGTGGCCTCACCTATTCATGGTCGCCGAGCACTGAACTGAACAACGCGGGCATTGCAAACCCGATCGCCGATCCCACGATCACCACGAACTACACCGTTACCGTAAGCGCCGGATCATGCATAGCGGAAGTGGGCACCACGCTTGCGGTGACTTCCCTGTTGCTCAGTGCCGACATCACCCCACCACTGTGCACCGGCGCCAGCAACGGCATCCTCAACCTCACCGTGAGCGGTGGATTACCTCCCTATAGTTTCAACTGGACCGGACCGAACGGCTTCACGGCCGCGACCGAGGACCTCATCAACATCAGCTCCGGTATTTACACCGTGACGGCCACCGATGGCGCAAGCTGCGCGCATGTGCAGAGCTTCAACGTATCGCAACCCCAAGCGCTGACCATCACGCTCTCGCCCAGCGTGCTGGCCTTTGGGCAGAACATCGCCTGCTTCGACGGAAGCACCGGTTCCATTGCATTGAACATCACTGGTGGCGTGGGTCCGTACGGGATCGATTGGACCGGACCCAACGGATACACTTCCACTTTCGAAGACATCAACGACCTGATCACTGGCAACTACACTGTCATAGTCACCGACGCGAACGGTTGTGCGGTGAACGATGCATTCACCATGACCCAGCCAGATGCATTACTGGCGGGCATAGCGGGCCTGCAGCAAGTAAGTTGCTTCGGCGCCGATGACGGTGCTGCTACTGCGACGATCAGCGGTGGCATGCCCGCCTATAGTTTCGAATGGAACACCGTACCCGTGCAGAACACGGCCACGGCCAGCGCGCTCGTTGCGGGCAGCTATACGGTCACCATCACCGACGGCTACGGCTGCACCACCACACAGATCTTGAACATCGTGGAACCGGATCAGCTCGCGGTGGCGATCACAGGGGTATCGCATATCCTCAGTTGCCAAGGCCAAGCGGAACAGGACGGAAGCGCGACAGCAAGCGTAAGCGGTGGCACCGCTCCCTATGAGTTCAGCTGGAACACTGCACCTGTGCAGAACATCGCAACAGTAACTTTCAATACGGGCGGCACCTACACCGCAAGCATAAGCGATGCGAATGGGTGCTCCGCTGTAGCGGATGTGACCATTGATCAAGCTGGTACGGCGAGCATTGCGATCGCTTCGCAGATGAACACCGTCTGCTTCGGCGACGACATCGGCAGCGCCATCATCGAGGTCATCGGCGGCGCGCCTGTTCAATCCATTGCATGGAACACCTTGCCTGTGCAGACCGGTACGAGCGTCACGGGCCTTGCCGCAGGAACATACACGGCCACAGTGCAACACGCCGATGGCTGCAGCAGCAGCATCGATGTGATCATCGATGGACCCACCAGCGCGCTCATTGCGAGCATCGATCCTTCGATCGTGAACGTGCAATGCGCAGGCATCGACAACGGCAGCGCGACCGTGATCGCCAGCGGAGGAGGATCGCCTTACAGCTATTCGTGGAACACGGCACCTGAGCAAACAAGCGCCACGGCGACCGATCTCGGTATCGGCACATGGACGGCAATTGTATCCGATGCCTTCGGTTGCAGCGCGCAGGCCAACGCGATGATCACCGGTCCAGCCCAACCGCTCACCGCGGTCATCAGCAGCTTCATCAACGCGCTCTGCTCCGGTGCGGCACAAGGACAGGCGACCGCCGATGCGAGCGGCGGCTCTGGGCCCTACACCTACCTCTGGAATACGCCTATGCAACAGACAGGCGCCACGGCCGAAGATCTTCCGCAAGGGACCTATACCGTGATCGCCACCGACGCGAGCGGGTGCACTACATCCACGAGCGTAACGATCCTTGGACCCAACGATGAGGTCGAAGCTATTGTGGAAGACTACGGCAATGTCAGCTGCTTCGGATACAGCGACGGTTTCGCTACGATCCTTGCATCTGGTGGGAGCAACTCGTTCACCATCGTGTGGAACACCGTTCCTCCTCAGTTCGGGCCAACCGCGACCGGACTCGAGGTAGGCACCTACCTCGTGGAGATCACGGACAACAACGGTTGCGACAGCACCAAGTACTTGGCCGTTGGGGTCAGTGGCCCCCCCTCACCCTTGGTGATGGACCTAGCGATCACCACCATCGGTTGCGTCGGTGTGGAGGATGGTGCCGCCGATGTGACCATGAGCGGGGGTCAAGCGCCATACACCTACCAGTGGAGCGACAACTTCGGCAACAGCACCGGGATCGAGGACGTGACCGGACTCGGCGCTGGCGACTACTTCCTGCACGCGTTCGATGCGTTCGGTTGCGCTGCGGACACGAGCTTCTCGCTCACGCAACCCGAACCGATCACCTTGCAAGCCATCGTGAACGCTGTGCCCTGCCAGGGTTCCAGCACCGGCTCCATTGATGCCCTTGTCGACGGCGGCACAGGCACGCTCGGCATATCGTGGACCGGACCCAACAGCTTCACGGCCAACACCGCATCGATCGCCAATCTCGAAGCCGGTGACTATTTCATCACGCTCAGCGATGACAACGCGTGCACCGTGATCGACACCTTCGCGGTGATCGTGTCCGAGCCGCCGGTGCTGAGCGCGATCGCCAGCAACTACAACGGCACACCCATCTCGTGCGCAGGTGCTTCCAACGGCGCCATCGACCTCACCATCAGCGGCGGCTTGGCTCCGTACACGATCGCCTGGACCGACGGTATCGGCTTCTACAGCAGCAATGAGGACCTAGACAGCCTCAACGCTGGTGGCTACCAAGTAACCGTGACCGACTCCCTCGGTTGCGTGGCCGATACGCTCGTGCTCCTCCTCCCTCCACAACCGATCTCGATCGCACCGGTCATCAGCAGTGTGAACGGCAACAACATCCCTTGCGCAGGCGCAAGCAACGGCAGTATTGATCTCACGGTGAGCGGCGGCACGGCCCCCTACACCTACGCGTGGAGCAACGGTAGCACCACCGAGGATATCGCGAATGCTTCCGCAGGAGCGATCGATGTGATCATCGCCGATGCAAACGGTTGTACAACAACAGGCAACTGGAATCTTACTGAACCGGACACGCTGAACACGAGTGCTAGCATGATCGTGCTGCCGAACGGTATTGGCATCAGCTGCGCTGGCCAGGCCGACGGGGCGATCGGTGCGTTGAGCACCGGCGGCACGGCGCCCTTCACCACGATGTGGAGCGGTCCCAACGGATACACGAGCAACGCTTCTTCGATCAGCGGCCTGTTCGCAGGCAGTTACACGCTTACCACCACCGACGCGAACGGTTGCGCGACGAGCAACACGGTGCTGGTGAACGAGCCAACCGCGATCACCACGCTACTCTCGGCCACCACCTACAACTCAGGTGTCAACATCAGTTGCGCAGGCGGAACGAACGGTGCGATCCAAAGCAATGTGAACGGCGGCGTGCCGGGGTACACATATGCGTGGACCGGCCCAAACGCCTTCAGTAGCAGTGATGCATGGATCAACTCGCTAGGTGCGGGATCCTATCTCTTGCTCATCACCGATGCGACAGGCTGTGAGAGTATCGCATCGATCACGTTGATCGAACCGCAACCGCTAGACGTGGCGATCACGCTGAGCGACTTCGGTGGTTTCCAGGTGGGATGCATGGGCAACGACGGCTCCATCGACCTCCTGATCACCGGTGGCACACCACAATACGCGACCGGCTGGAGCGGCCCCAATGGATTCGGATCCATGAACGAGGACATCAATGCGCTCGTTGCGGGTGACTATCTCCTGCAAGTGATGGATGCGAACGGTTGCGAGCAGAACGACACCATCACGCTCGTTGCAGCGAGCACTGCCCAATTCACCTTCGACGTGACCGGAACCGATTGCAGCGGCACACCCAACGGCGCCATCGACGTGACCGTTGACGCTGGCGAAGCACCGCTATCCTTCGCATGGACCGGACCCAATGGTTTCTCTTCCACGAGCGAAGACCTCGGCGAACTGGAGAACGGCAGCTACACCGCCACCATTACCGACGCGGCTGGTTGCGTGAGCACACACACGGCAACGATCACCGGACCAGCACCACTGTTCGCAGGAGCTTACGTAAGCTTCTATGGCCAATATAACCTGCAATGCTTGGGTGATAGCACAGGCGCGATCGAACTGGATCCGCAAGGCGGCAACGGTCCGTTCAGCGTGCTGGTGAGCGGTCCTGGCGGATACAGTTCCACAGCACTGGATCACACAGCGCTCGTCGCCGGCGACTACCAGATCGATATCACCGATGCACTGGGCTGCACGCTCGACACGCTGGTTACGCTCACACAACCGAACATAAGCATCGATGCCACGCTCAGTGTTTCGCTCTACCCCAGCGGCACCAACGTAAGCTGCTTCGGATCCACCGATGGCTCGATCGATGCCACGATCAACGGCGGCATCGGACCCTTCACCTTCCTCTGGCGCGGACCCGACAGCACGGAGTTCTCCACAGAAGACATCACCGGCTTGGCTGCAGGTAGCTATGCCTACGAACTGGTGGTGACGGACGCGAACCAATGTTCCTTCTTCGCCGATGTTATCCTCACCCAACCGAATGCACCGCTCACCAACAGCGTGGACCTTACACAGTTCAACGGCAACAATGTGAGCTGCGCAGCTAGCAGCGATGGCGCGATCGATGTGGAAGTGAGCGGCGGAAGTCCCGCGTACCAGTACAACTGGAGCGGCCCCGGCGGCTTCAGCTCCAACAATGCCGACATCAGCGGGCTGCTGGCTGGCGCGTACATCTTCACCGTAACCGACACCAACGGATGCGTGCTCTCCACGCCGGTGGAACTCGTAGCACCGCAACCGTTGATCGCCGTGCTCGATGCAGCGATCTTCCCCGGTGGAAGCAATAGCTCGTGCTTTGGCGCAAATGATGGCGCCATTGAAGCGAACATCACCGGCGGCACATTGAACTACATCCTCGCATGGAGCGGACCCAACGGCTTCGCTTCCGATCTAGTGCAACTGAACGCACTCGCTCCCGGCACCTACTGCCTAGGCATCACCGACGCGAACGGATGTGCCACCCAACAATGCACAACGCTCACCGAGCCGCAAGTGCTTGCCGCATCGGCGAGCACCCAGCCCGCCAACTGCGGTGCGAACATCGGCGCGATAGACCTGAACGTGACCGGCGGAAGCGCGCCCTTTACCTACGCTTGGAGCAACGGCAACACATCGGAAGATCTGAACAGCCTTGCTCCGGACAGCTACAATGTTGTGGTGACCGATCTGAACGGCTGCACCACAGCCACAATTGCCATCGTGAACGGCACACCGGGTGTAGAAGCCGATGCGATAGTAACCGACAACCTGTGCAATGGCGGCAACGCTGGAGCGATCGATCTGACCATGATCAGTGGCGCCGCTCCATACAACTACGCGTGGAACGACGGCAGCACCGATGAAGATCGCAATGCACTACTGGCGGGCCAATACAGCGTGCAAGTGACCGATGCCAACGGCTGCACCTGGACCGATGACTGGACCGTGAGCGAGAGCTCCGCGATCAACATCGACAGCACACTAAGCGTATACAACGGCGGCTACAATGTGAGCAGCACCGGTGGCAGCAATGGCAGCATCAGCATAGCCGTGAGCGGCGGCGCACCCCCGTACACGATCGCCTGGAGCAATGGATCCAACAGCACAAACCTCTACAACCTGAGCGCAGGCAGCTATACGGTCACCATTACCGATGCCAACGGTTGCGTCACGGTGCGCACGATCATCCTCACCGAACCGCAGGACTTGGACTTGCCCACCGGCTACACGCCGAACGGCGATGGATCCAACGACTACTTCGTGGTCCACGGTCTGGACGCGTACCCGAACAACCAGTTCACTGTGTTGAACCGCTGGGGGAACACCGTATATGACCGCCTCAACTATACCAATGATTGGCAGGGCGAGAATACACAAGGTGAACAGCTGCCCAACGGCACCTACTTCGTCATACTCACCATCAACAAAGGCGAGCGTACGCTGCAAGGCTACGTGGACCTGCGCCGCTGATCCATGCCCATCGCGATGAAGCACATCCGCAACACGATCCTCGCCGCCATGGCAATGTTGGCGTTCGCACCCGCGAGCGCACAGCAGGAGGTGATGGTGAGCCAGTACATGTTCAATGGCCTCTTCCTGAACCCGGCCTATGCGGGCACCCATGGCTACGTGAGCAGCAGTATCCTGCACCGCGCGCAATGGGTGCAGGTGGAAGGTGCGCCACGCACGAGCATGCTCGCTGTGGATGGTCCGTTGCTCAACGGTAAGATGGGTCTCGGCTTCGCACTGGTACATGACGAGATCGGCGTGAGCCGCGACATCGACATGAGCGGTAGCTATGCCTACCACTTGAAGGTCGGACAGCGCAGTCGTCTGTCCCTCGGTCTGCGCGCAGGTCTTTCCATCTACAGCGCACGCCTTAGCGATCTGCAATACTGGGACAGCAACGATCCCATCTACCAAGGCAACATCCAGAACAAGCCCGTGGGCAAATTCGGCTTCGGCCTCTACTGGTACGACGCCACCAGCTACGTGGGCATCAGCGTGCCCACGATCTACGCCGCCGATGGCAGCATCACCACCAATGCACCGGCCGCACCGGACCACTACTTCACGCAGCACTACTACCTGCAGGCCGGCAAGGTGTTCCCGCTAGGCGAATACTTCAACGTGAAGCCCAGCACCGTGATCAAGTACCAGCCCGATGCACCGTTACAGGCCGACATCAACTGCAACTTCCTCTACAAGGAGCGCGTGTGGTTCGGCGCAGGCTACCGCACAGGCGATGCGCTGGTGGGCATGGTGGAATACCAGGTGACACCGCAGTTGCGCATTGGCTACGCCTACGACATGACCACCTCGCGCCTGCGCAGCTACACCAGCGGCAGCCACGAGATCATGATCGGCTTCGACCTCGGTCGCGACCTCATCAAGATCAAGACACCCCGCTACTTCTGATGCGCACCACGAAGCCAACCCTCTTCATAGCAACAGCAGCAGCGATCTTGCTCGCGGGTTGCGCGCAGCATCAACTGGTGAAAGGCGACCGCGCGTACGAGCGCATGGCTTGGCGCGACGCCACTTGCCACTACGAGAAGGCCATGCACAGCATGGACGACCGCGCGATCGCACTGCGCCTCGCCGAAGCCTATCGCCAGCAGAACAATACCGCCAAGGCAGCCGATTGGTACGCATACGCCGATCGCATCGAAGCACTCACGGGGAACGACGCCCTCAACTTCGGTCGTGCATTGCAGAGCAGCGATCGCCTCGGCGAAGCGGCCAAACAGTACGAGCGCGTGCTGGTGGACAAGCCCGAGGATGCCGTGGTGCGCGAGCTCGGTCTCGCCATTGCCGATCAAGATGCCTTCTTCGAGGACACCACGCTCTTCACCGTAACACCCGTTCCTCTCAGCGGCCTTGTGAGCGCGTTCGGTGCCGTGCCCATGGGCAATGCCATCGTATTCGCTGCGGAAGAAGCGCCGCATGGACAGAACACCAATCCGTGGACCGGTGCCAGCTACCTGGACCTGTACACCAGCAGTCCCGGCGCCAATGGCGCATGGAGCGCACCCGTGCCGCTTACCGGTGAAGTGAACGCCCGTTTCCACGATGGACCTGCGGTGCTCAGCGCCGATGGCCGCACCATGTACTTCACGCGCAGCGATTACTACAAATTTCGCTTGAACAAGGACGACAACAGCGTAAGCCACCTCATGCTCTTCAGTGCTGAAAAGCAAGCCGACGGATCGTGGGGCAACGTGAAGTCCTTCGCGTACAACGGCATCGACTTCAGCGCAGGGCACGCCGCACTGAGCGCCGATGGTACCAAGCTCTACTACACCAGCGATATGCCAGGTGGCTTCGGTGGCACCGACCTCTACGTGTGCGAGCGCACCGTGGAAGGCTGGGGCTATCCGAAGAACGCGGGCGCCATGATCAACACCAGCGCCAACGAGATGTTCCCCATGGTGAAAGGTGATTCGCTCTTCTTCGCCAGCAATGGTCACCGCACCCTCGGCGGTCTCGACATCTTCTTCAGTACACGCCTGGAAGATGGTTGGAGCCATCCGGAGAACATGAACTACCCGATCAACACCATCCACGACGACTTCGCCTTGACGATGCTGCCCGGCGATCGCAGCGGCTACCTCAGCAGCAACCGGCGCGGTACCGATGGCGTGTACACCTTCGCGGTGCATGATCCCACGCTAACGCTCAACGTGCGCTTCCTGGATGAAGAAGAAGGCCCACCCATGGCCGGCGTGGAAGTGAAATTGCTGGACATGACCGACGGTG
>JBKJPT010000016.1:0-3145 GCA_046595075.1 Flavobacteriales bacterium | reverse complement strand
TCCATTGTTCACGAGGTTACCATTGAGCAGGACGGTGAAGCCACTGCTGCCGGGGTTGGGGAACACCTGCGCCGTTGGCCGTGCGTGATCGGCGATGCCCACGTTGCAATCATTCGGTCCCAGCTTTTGCACCCATGCGATCGGTACACTGTTCGGGATGCTCAGATCCTGCCGCGAACCCATCAGCAAGGTGCCGCCATCGCTGGTGTACTTCACGCGTTGCAGGTAGTAGTAGGTGCTGTCCGCGAAGCCATCCACCACATAGTCGCAAAGCACGTTCAGCGATGTGTCCATGCGGAAGATGTGGACCCGTGATGGTGCGGGGCTTTGCAGTGGCGCGTTGGGAGCTGAACTGAAGCCTTCGATCATGCCGAACAAGAAACTGCCTTCATCGATCTTCTCGATCCCGCTGAGGTGTGCGGCGAAATCCGCATATAGATCACTGCGGGGGAAGAAATGCTCGACAGGCTCGCCCGTGCTAGTGAACTTGCTGAGCACCACACGATAACCATCTGGCCACCAGTTACCATAAACACCACTGACGATAAGCTCACCACTGGTCATCCCGAAGAAAGACATGTTCTTGCGCATTACACTGTCCAAAGGCGTGGTCGATCCAGTACCGCTCAATGAAAGGGTCGCGAATCCCCCCACGTATTGGAGTTGGTCATTGAAGGAGAGGATCTTACCGTAACCGGGTGGTCCGACATCGCTCCCCTCGACGGTTACCAACATGTTCCCATTGTAGGGTATCGCGTGATATGCATGGGCAAGCCCATTGGCGACGCCTAACAACGCCGAACTGATCGAGTC
This sequence comes from Flavobacteriales bacterium, assembly GCA_046595075.1. GTDB lineage: Bacteria > Bacteroidota > Bacteroidia > Flavobacteriales_F > PHOS-HE28 > PHOS-HE28. The sequence continues at coordinate 2,332 of JBKJPT010000016.1, read as the reverse complement.
CCCGGTCTGAGAGAATTTCATCAAAAGGATGCGATCATAGACCGGGCCGTTGACCTCAGCCGCGCTGGCAAGGAAAAGATCCCCATCCTGATCCAATGCGGCGTTCTCCAAAGAGAGTCTCGTGATGGCATCGAACACGAACCTGGCGGAGTCGAGCATGACCATGGATTGGTCCAATTGGTAGTGCAGGAATCCGTAGCCATTATCCGAAATGGTGTCAGATGCGAAGCCAACAGCGTGGATCCTCACGGATGTATCGCTTGGCACCAGTGCCGCGAGCGCCAAGCTCAACCCCGGATACCGAAGTCCTTTCATCAGCTCCAGCCCACCGCTCTCGTCCAGCAGCACGAGATAGGAACGCTTCGCAAGGTCAGAACGGAAAACGTTGGTGCTCAATGCCACGATGTACCGGCCATCGTCCAATTCGATGGCATCACGCGCAACGGTATTGGCACCCTGGGCTTCGTAGTTGAATGTCCACGTGCCTTGGGCGCTGCTCACCAACGAAGCAACGATCAAGAGACAAGAAACGCAGAGATGCCCGAGCGCATTCATGATCGAAAGGCTCAGTAGCGCTGGTGCTTTCCGTAGCTGAACAGAGCGAAATGGAACTTTTGGTCTTCATGGAGTTCACCGCCAACCCTGCAACTGATCAGCTCTTTGAAAGGCACGTGCGTATCCCGGACCTGTACCATCGCATCGTAGGTTCCTTGCGTATGAAAGGACATGTCCGTTTCATCCAAACAGGGGGAACAGTCGGGTCCTTCACAGTAATAGAGCAACCAATTCTGGTTGCTATGGCTAGCTGGTGCTGGATCAGGACTGGTGAGATCGAAGAGCGAAACTCGTTGTTCGCTTATCTCCGTTGGGTACTGGTCCACGGTCCAAGTCTCGACATCAGTCCAATAGTCATAGTAGTATCCTCCGTTCAGGGCGAAGTTGATCCGCTTCTGGATGAAGTAGTGGGCGCAATAGGAGGTGGCATTGGTGTTGTCCCCGCAGGGGCAACCGCTGCTCTGGCCACCCGTACCCTGCCACCACATGAAGTCATCCTCCGTAGTATAGGTCGTGTTGAGCGATTGCTCGTACCCCGAGCCTATCATGAAAGAGCATGTGATGGACAACTGACCAGATGCCGTTGCACCGTTCGCGTCGATCACCACCAGATGTTGCTCCTGCGTAGGAATGCCCGCCACCACGTTGGCGGCGGTGTAGTATGCCGCGAATACTTCGGACTCGTCCACCATGCCATCGGTGTTCGTGATGCAGATCACCGTGGTACTGTCCACCGCCACATTGCTGTAGTCGAGGGAAGTCTGGGTGTAAGCGAAGTTCAAGGCGGCTTCGATGTACCATACAGCGCTGTCCACTGTGATGGTGTTTCCGCTCTTCACATGGCCGCTGCGACCGGCGTTGGCCCTCGCTATGAAGCCTTTGATCCGCGGTGTCGGATTTTCGCTTACCTCCTTATCCGGGTTCGGAAGGCCAGGACTTTCCTTGGCACAACCGGACATGGCGATGATGAATACAGCGAAGATCGCGAGTAGCATGAACCGCGCTAAGGGGTGGGTCAGTGAATTCAACATGGCATGTTAGCTTTGGTGTTGAAGGTAGTCCGGTTCCGCACGCATTGTACTAACTGTTGAAATTCATTCGCCGTTGATGCCCGCTATCGGTGCCATCATCGCGCTGATGTCATCGGCCACCCCTGCGGCGCTGCCTACCTTGACCCATCCCCGCGCTTACCGTAACGCATGATCGCCAACCTCATCACCTGGTCCCTCAAGAACCGCATCATCGTGCTGCTCATCGCGGCCGGGATCACGGCCTACGGCATCTACGCGGTGAAGAACACGCCGGTGGACGCCATCCCCGACTTGTCGGAGAACCAGGTGATCATTTTCACCGAGTGGATGGGGCGCAACCCGCAGATCATCGAGGACCAGATCACCTATCCGCTCGTCAGCAATTTGCAGGGCATCCCGAAGGTGAAGAACATCCGCGCGAACAGCATGTTCGGGATGAGCTTCGTGTTCCTGATCTTCGATGATGACGTGGACATCTATTGGGCGCGCACGCGCGTACTGGAGCGGCTGAACTACGCGCAGCGCCTGCTGCCCGAAGGCATCACGCCCACGCTCGGGCCCGATGGCACCGGCCTGGGGCACATCTACTGGTACACGCTGGATGCGCCGGGCATGGACCTGGGCGAGTTGCGCGCCTTGCAGGACTGGTACATCCGCTTCGCCTTGCAGACCACCGAAGGCGTGAGCGAAGTGGCTTCGTTCGGCGGCTTCCAACGGCAGTACCAAGTGGTGGTGGATCCGTTGAA
>JBKJPT010000081.1:0-4992 GCA_046595075.1 Flavobacteriales bacterium | reverse complement strand
CGTAGTTCAACATTTCAACGGCAAAGCCCTTCCGAGTTAGGAAGGGCTTTGTCATTCCGGGCTTGACCCGGAATCTCGAAGGCTACGTCGTATTCCTAGGATCGCTAGGAAGATGTACAGCGGAATAGCAGGCCAAACGGGTATGACTGCGCCGAGGATCGGTCCGATGACCTCCTTGCGGATCCATTTAGCAGGTTTCACAGGCCGCACTACGGGGACCACATCATCGCACAACAGGCAGTCTCGAAGCGTGGATGAAGGTTTCACGTTATCACGAGGCGGTCTCCGATAGTAGCGCGTAAGTAGGACATTGCCATCTAGGGACCAGAGGTCGGTGTTCCTCATGCAGGTTTCCAGCGCATGAATCACTGTCTCGTATTTTGTATCGGGAGCGAACCGCACACAGAGCCAAGTGTCTGTGTCGTTTCGTGAGGTCAAATCGGATATCTTACTGCGGAACGCTTCAAGCGGAACGACCGATTCCACCAGATTGCCGGAGCAGAAGAAGGCGGTGTCCGCTATCGCGGGGTCGATCCCTATGTTGAGCGAATCCCACCATGGCCAAACCCCTGGCGCCGGTGGGACGAACATTTGGAAGCAGCGCTCCTGTCTGAACGCTCTTTGTGATTTCAGGTACCACAAGCCCAGAGGCAGCATAAGCGCCAAGCTGATCAATCCGGGTAGGTAGCGTATGCGCCGCATGCTTGACGAGAACGCCTTTGGCGCGCCCTTCGTCTAAGCTAACGGCAGAATGCACAACGGCTCAAAGCCCCATCGCCCGCACCCGCTCCGCCACGCTTTCATCCTTGCACTCTTCCTTCAGTCTTTTCTCTATGTGCTTTCCGTAGCCATCAGTAGCATAGCCGTGGCGGATCAAATGGAGGTCCAGCAGCAGGCCATCGACGGTTTCCCAGATCGACTCGTCCACGCGGTTGCCCCAAGGCAGCTTCTCGTACTCGCCCTTCACGGACTCGTAGGTGTCGAGGAAGTCGTGAGTGATCATTCCTGCGCCTTCTGGTTGAACAGGATGTAGCCGAAGTTGAGGCTCCAGGCCCATGGTTCGCGCTGGCGATCGAAGTAGCTGAGGTTGAACCACACCGGCCCGACGGGGCTTTGGTAGATGAGAGAGCCTGCACCGATGTACGATGGAGCGGTGAACGATGCAGCTATGGAAGTGCTTCCGTCATCGTTGCGCGTGAACGCTTGATAGGGTTGATAGACATAGCCCTCCAGCCGCAGGTCGAACTTGTTGCGCGCTACGGCAATGATGGTGCGTACGCCGCCGGCCAAGTATTTCGGTGAGCGGAACTGTTCCATGAAGTAGGTTCGGCTCTCCGGCGTGGGTTGAAAAGCCGACGCACGGATGATCGTGGCCGTGTAGTTCTGGAATGCGGGCATGGTGCTGTAAACACCTTCGGCCAGCACACCGAACTTGAAGATGCCACGGCGGAAGGCGTACTGGTCCAGTTGCAACTTGGCAACGACCCATTCGTGCCTCTCCGTGTAGAAGGGACCTTCGAAGCCCGGTTGTGTGGAACCACCGACCGTCCTCTCATCGCCACCCACGAAACGCAGGCTCAGGCTAAGTGCTTCGCCTGCGTTGGGGTGTTGTTTGCGGTTGAACGAATTGCGTGTGAGCAACAAACCGGTGGTGAGGTGGCGGAAGTAGGTGACATCACTGGTGTCCTGCCCCGTGAAGTCGGTGGTCTGGTAATAGCTGTCCTTGGTCTCGGCGAGTTTCGCATCGAAGCGCAACAAGCCCTTGTTGCCAATACCCAGCCCGGCATTGAGCCCGCCGAAAGTCTCGCGCATCACCACGAAGGACGGCTTCACTTCATCGAAGAAGGTGCTGAAGCTGCTGAAGTGGTCCCACCGGTGCATGTTGAAGATCGGTTCCACGTAGAGCGGTGCCTTCGTGCTCAGGTCGGCGCGGAGCTTTACCTGCAAGCCCGAGTAGAATTTGCCGAAGTAGGATAGGGCTTCCAATTGCGCGGAGGCTATGCCGAAGAGCTTATAGCGCAACGCCGCCATACCCGTGTTGATGGGTTGCGAGGAGAACATGCCACCGAAACGCACTTCGAGGTCCTTCTCGGCCTTCACCATCAGGTGCAGGTCATAGTTGCCGCGCTCCGGGTGGTATGCTGCCCGCGGGTACAAGTGGGCGATGTTCTGGTCGGCGAAGAGCCTGAAGTAAGCGCTCTTCAACTGTTCGGTGGTCAGCGGAACGCCGGCCGCTTCGATCGTCCGTTCGACATAGCGCGTGGCGCCGCGTCGCAGGCCTTCCACGTGCACTGCGCCGAAGGTCACGGATCGGTAGCGGGCGCGGAATGCGCGGCGGCGTTCTTCGATCACCGATCGCGGCACACGCTGGTGCACTTGCGCCAGGATCTCCGGCATGCGCTTGATCGCCTCGGCATAGCCTTGTGCAATGGTGCTGCCCGCATCGTTGAAATCGAAGAGCCCGGCATTGGTGCGTGGCTCCACGATCACGCCGTTCTCACAGATCACGCTGAAGGTCGTGGGCTCCTGCATCATGGCCCGCAACTGGCTCAAGAGGTCGTCCTCATTGGGTGGTGATGAGGCGCCGCTGACGTTGCTTCCCACGATCAGGTCGGGAAAGAAGTCGGTATACATCACATCGCTCGGGAAGTTGTTGTAGAGGCCACCGTCCATCATCAGGTGACCATCTACGCGGATGGGTTTGAAATAGAACGGATAGCTCATGCTGGCACGCACAGCTTGGGCCAGATCGCCGATGCGGAAGACCTTGGCTTCCTGCGCCGTGATGTCACTGGCCACGCAGCGGAACGGCACGAAGAGGCTGTCCATGTTGCCCTTGGCCAAGGTGGTTGCCGGAGCGAATCCGCGCATCTGTTCAAAGTCGAGCAGCACAGGGCTGCGGAAATTGGTGGGCAGGGAGTACTGCAGTATGGTGTCAAGGTCGAAGCGCAAGCTGAGGAGCGAGGCATCGGGTATGTCCTGCTTGAAGTAATAGGTGTATTTGGGTTCTATGCCGCCCCCGGCCATGGTCGTGTATAGTTCGGTGCGGAAGAGCGAATCCATCTCCCACGGCGAATAGCCCGCCGCGTACAAGGCGCCGACGAGCGCCCCCATGCTGCTCCCTGTGATGCAATCGATGGGTACACCGTTCTCCTCGAGTGCCTGCATAACGCCGATGTGTGCTAGGCCACTAGCACCGCCACCGCTGAGCACCAATCCCACGCGCTGGCCGGCTGCACTTATGCCGACAAAGGCCAGAACGAAGGCGAAGAGAAGGCGGTGCATGGGGGCGGGGCCGGGCAAAAGTAGGGCCGCCCTTCCGGCCCGTCCTGCCGCTCAACCGAGGGATAGACCGGCGAAGTAGGCGGGGGCCTTCAACAGGCGGCTGCCGTACCAACTGAAGAACTCGCCGTCCACGAGCACAATACGCGCATCTGGGCAGATCTCCTTGAATTCTTCGATGTGCTTCTGCTGGAAGGGGTAGGGTTCTGAAGCCAGCAGGATCACTTCCGGGCTGGCATCCTCCACCTCATTGGCGGTGATCTCGGGGTAACGCGCATCGCCCTCATCGAACACGTTGATCAGCCCCAAGCGCAGGAGCATGTCGTTCACGAAGGTGCCGTGCCCAGCGACCATGTATGGCTCGCGCCAGATGAAGTAGGCCACCGTGCGTGGTTCTTCCATCGGCTCCAGTGCATCGAAGGCGTGAACAATGCCGTGCAGGATCTCGTTCGCTTTCTCCTTGGTGCCTGTGAGATCACCAATGGCCGCGATCATGTTCCCGGCGTCACGAAGGGTTCGCACATCGCTCATCCACACGGGGAACTCCTTTTCGAGGGCTTCGATGTCTTTGCGCGCGTTCTCTTCCTTGTTGCCAATGATCAGATCCGGCTTCAACGCACGCACCTTGTCCATGTCCACCTTCTTGGTGCCGCCAATGCGGTGCTTGCTGTTGAACCACGTTTCCGGAAGCACACAGAACTTGGTGATGCCGACCACGCGCTCGCCAAGGCCGAGGTCGTAGAGCAGTTCGGTCTGGGAGGGGACGAGCGAAATGATGCGCTGGGGATGCGACGGCACCTGGATTGTGCGGTGCATTTGGTCGGTCACATCCCTCATTTCAACGATATGTGAAAGACGTCCTTCAATGATGTGTTTCGACTCTCAAATGAGAGCAGTCCATTTCGATTGTACATTACTCTTACTCTCAAGCCAAGCTTTAAGGTCAAATTTCTCGACGAGTTCCTGGATACGCTCCAAAGTCATTGGATCATCATGCTTACAGGCAAGACCTTTAGTATCGTCGAGCTGGTTGCGCTGAAACTGGCATCCAGAGGCAATAACTGAGAATGTCCCATGACGCGTATTAATGTCAAACACGAATTCCAGTGCGTCAGGGTTATCCGCAGAAACCGGACGGCGATCGATAGTTGGGTCAACGAGAGTGAAGGGTATGCTGAGCTGCTTAACTCCATAGAAGACAATGTCCATGTTGTAGGTGCCTTCAGCATCCTTGCCTTGATGGCGTAGCAGGAGTTGGCTATGGGTCGCCGACGCATCAACAAGTGTATAGAAGCCTTTGAAGTTCATTTTGAAAAGAAGGGGACTGTTTGCCTTCGGGTGACCACTCAAATGTGATCGTATTGCAAGCCTGCACTCATCGTGTCAGGTTCACTTCAACTTCCCGATGATATCCTGCTTCGTGATGATCCCAAACCCCTCCTTCATCTTCACCAGCACTGCCTGAGATCCATTGCCCAGCTTCTTCGCGATCTCCGCCAGCGTTGCTTCGGGGTCCATCACCGGTAATGCAGGGCCCATGACCACGCGTACCTTTTGGTGGCGCACTTCAGCATCTTCCAAGATCGCATCGAATAGACGCGCATCGGTTATCGTACCTACGGGCTTGCCAGCTTCCATCACGGGCAGCTGATCGATGTTGTGCTTGCGCATGCGGTCGATGGCCAGCAGAACGGGTTCATCGGCTTCTAC
>JBKJPT010000074.1:0-2743 GCA_046595075.1 Flavobacteriales bacterium | reverse complement strand
GCTTCGCCTCGCCGCCCGTCTTCGGCATCGCATGACGCAGGCCCTCGTCGCGGCCGAAGCAATGACCTCGGCTTTGGCTGCACATGTCGATCAAACGGTCCTGGTCGGCGAATGGCGAGGGCGCTGCCATGTAGTCACAGTGCTGGATGGCGAGGTTGAGTATCAGGGGCAGACCTATCCATCCCTGGCAGCGGTATCCAAACTGATCAGCGGCACGCCCTCACGCGTCGATGAGATTTTTCGACTCGGATCGACTGGGTCGGCTTTAGAGGGGCAGCACCGTGACCGCTGATGGTGTGACTCCGCGCCGTACCAAAGCGCTTGAGGCACTAGAGGCCGAGCTTTTGCGGCTGCCCGGCCTGGATCGTGACCAACTACAGCGAACGTTTCTCGCGGTCTATGGCTGCAAATCACCTGTACGCCTTACTCAACCACTGCTGGCGCTGGCTATCGCGCATCGACTCCAGGAGGCTGCTCTCGGTGGCCTGAAGCCAGGATTGCGGCAGCAGCTCGTTGCTCAGCAGTTCAAAGCACCGGTGAAAGTTGATGTCGGGACGGTACTGATCCGGGAATGGCATGGCGTCCATCACCGCGTCACGGTGCGCACAAGCGGTGTGGAATATCGAGGCACCAGTTACCGATCGCTATCCGAAGTCGTCACGGTGATTACTGGCTCCAAGCGGTCAGGGCCGCTCTTCTTTGGATTGAAGGGGAAAACGAATGGCTAACCTGGATACGGTTGGCACGCCGGTACGACGCTGCGCGATCTATACGCGCAAATCTTCTGAAGAAGGATTGGAGCAGGACTTCAATTCACTGCATGCCCAGCGCGAAGCCTGTGAGGCCTTCATCAAGAGCCAGCGTGGTGAGGGATGGCGGCTACTCCCTGAAAGTTATGATGACGGCGGCATTTCTGGCGGTACGATGGAACGCCCTGCCCTCCAACGACTGTTGTCGGATATCGAGTCGGGCCGGATCAATGTGATCGTGGTCTACAAGGTCGATCGCCTCACCCGCGCCCTGTCGGACTTCGCGCGGATGGTTGAAGTGTTTGACCGCCACGGCGTGTCCTTCGTGTCCATCACCCAGCAATTCAATACAACGACGTCCATGGGGCGATTGACCTTGAATGTGCTGCTGTCGTTTGCCCAGTTTGAGCGGGAGGTCACTGGGGAGCGCATCCGCGACAAGATTGCGGCCTCAAAACGTAAAGGCATGTGGATGGGTGGCGTCGTGCCGCTGGGCTATCGGGTGGAGGACCGGAAGCTGGTGGTGGTGCCGGCGGAAGTGGATCAGGTGAGGCTGATTTACCGTCGTTATTTGGCGCTGTCTGGCGTTCCGGAGCTGGTGCGCTGGCTGCGGTCGATGAATCATTGGACACGAGGACGCTCTGGATCGCCCGGAAACCACTTCGGCCGGGGCGGGCTTTACTGCCTACTCTCGAATCGGGTGTATGTCGGAGAGGTCGAACACAAGGGCGTCGTCCATCCTGGGCAGCAGGAGGCGATCGTAGATCGGGACCTCTGGGAATCCGCGCAGGCCAAGCTCAAGGCGCACACCACCTGCACAGGGTCGGTGCGCAAAACCGAGGTCAGTGCGCTGATCGGGAAGCTGTTTGATGCTGACGGCCATCGGTTGAAGCCGAGTCACGCCAACAAAAACGGGCGGCAGTATCGGTATTACGTCTCGCAGCGCCCAGACGATCGGGAGGAGGATCCGAACTGGCAGCCTTGGCGATTGCCGGCTCGTGATCTGGAAAACCGCGTGCTCGACACCGCCGGTGCGATGCTTCTGGATGGCAATCTCATCGCAGAAGCTGCCGAGCTTGCTGGAATCGATTCGTCGAAGGTCGAGGGGCTCATATGGACTGGAAAGGACACGAAGCCCAGTCTGCAGCTGATCGACAAAATCACGCTGGGGCCTGACTCGATCACGGTGGCCTTGGGTCTGCCGGGGGCGAACGCGCTGAAACTAGAGCAGACGGTGCCAATGTCCATTCGACGCAAAGGGCATGAGCGTCGATTGGTGATTTCGGCTCTGCCCAGCAGCAATAGCAGACCAGTACGGCAGGACGCTCGACTGATTCGAGCCTTGGGTCATGGCCTGGATTTCTGGCAACGGATGCTGGACGACCCGCATTTGATGGCGGTGGATATCGGTAAGAAGGAAGGCCTGGACAACCGCTATGTGGGACGCTCACTGCAGCTGGCCTTCTTGGCACCTGATTTGATCGAGGCCGTCGCGAAGGGCGACCTGCCAGAGGGCTGGTCGGCAGAGCGCGTATTACGTATGGATGGCCTGCCACTTTCCTGGGAAGCCCAGCGCGAGATGTTTGCGCGGGGCTAGCCCGCCCTCAGCCACTTTCAATTTTGGAAGCTAGACGCCCTTGCCGGGCGTTTTTTTGTTTGGCGGCGATGCGGTACTGAGCCACGTTGGTCGGGCCGATGCACTTGTGGAGACGCCCCCTCCAAAATGGCTCAATTCGCGGCCTGAATTTGTCTCCGGCGACCAACTCGAAGCCGTGAACGCCACGTATTACGGGCCTTTCGACGCAAGAGCCCATAAAATGCTCTTGCGTCCGGACTGTTTGGTGGAGAAGAGGAGGGTCGAACTCCCGACCTCTGCATTGCGAACGCAGCGCTCTACCAACTGAGCTACTTCCCCGGTCCCCCAATCACTCAGGGGTCGGAAGTGTATGCGCCGCATCTGCGAAATGCCAGTGAAAGGAAACAGCGAAAATCAC
>JBKJPT010000186.1:0-11069 GCA_046595075.1 Flavobacteriales bacterium | reverse complement strand
CCTTCGCCTTCTTCAGTTCCTGCAAGAAGCCCTTGAACTCCAAGCCCGGCCACTGCTCCAGGTTCCGGCTTAGCGTGGGGAGGGTGTACTTGGAGCGGAGGAGGGAGAGCAGTGCTTTCACGACTGCATGGTATCCAACATGCACACGCATGGCTTGTTTCACTTGTCCAGTAAGCTCTGTGATTTTAGCCGGCTGCGGTACAGGCATATTTCTTACGTCACCGACAAGAACCTTTGGAATTGAGGTTACCGCATTCGCCTTGGAATGCGCTTGTTCGTGATACCAAGTCATCAAGCGAGAATTCACCACGGCTAATAGCCCGAGAAGCTGAGACCTGTCGCTCTCGGGGTGAATGACATTGATGATGGAAGGCGTGTTGTAAAACTCTTCTTCAGTGTATGCAGCGCTGAGTTTGTACTTCGCGCCTCTGGTAATTTCCATGAGCAGAACTCGCGGTGCCCTAAAGAATTTAGGATCTCGAGGCGCTGCGAGCCACTCACCGTACTTAATCCAAAGCGTTTCATTCCAATCTACAGTGTATCGCCCAATATCGCCACCACGGAGTTCTCGCTTGTAGGTGTCATCTAGCTGCACGTTTGAATGCCAGACCCGGTTCTTAATGGTGTCCGCATCATGGCCGCGATACTTGTCGTAGGGGATAAGACCCTGTGACACTTGGAAGCTGTCGCCAAGCTTTGAACAGGCTCGCAACTTGTTGAGCAATGCTGTGCTACCTGAGTCTGTGTTCAGATTAATCAACAACGCGTGCGCTGGACTTATGGCGCTGCGATCGAGCCGTCGTTCAATGGTGATTCGCTGGTCATGAATAGCACCAACACCAATGGAGTCTGACCCTAGTTCATGTCTAATGTTCACGATGACCGTATCGAGATCGGCACTCTCGAAAATCTTCTTCGGGAGATTCACAATTTCCTCAATCTGGAATTTCAACAAGTACTCTCGTAGCTTCTTGTGTTGTTCAATCGTGAGCCACGTGTAAGGTACGATGTAGCCCAGTATTCCACCGACCCTTGTGCATCGCATCCCTTGCTCCATGAACACGGCATAAGTGTCCAACTTGTAGTAGGGGGTCTCGAAGCGATCTTGGTAATGCTTTTGTTCTTGCTCCCTTATTTCAGCACCGTACGGTGGATTCCCGATCACCACATCGAACCCGCCATTCGCGAATACCTGCGAGAACTCCTTCTTCCAGTCGAATGCCTTTGCACCGGCCACTGCGGGATCGTCGATCAGGCTGTTGCCGCACTTGATGTTGCCGCTGAGGTCGTTCAGCTTGCGGCCCTTGCTGGCGGTGCGCAGCCATAGGCTGAGGCGCGCGATCTCCACGCTCTCCTCGTTGATGTCCACCCCGTAGATGTTGCGCTCCAGGATGTGGTCGCCGATGTCCTTGAACACGATGCTCTGGCCCAGCAACTTCGCTTGCAGTGCGTTCACGTACGCGTGCTCGGCGATGAGGAAGTCCAGCGCCTGGTTCAGGAAGGCACCGCTGCCGCAGGCGGGATCGCAGATGGTGAGGCTGAGCAACCAGTCGCGGTACACATCGAGCTTGGTGTCCAGCGCTTCGATGGTCTTCTTCTGGCGCCCCTTGCGGCCGCGCGCGTATTCATCGTCGGTGATCGCCAGCTCGTCCTTCTTCTCGGCGCACAAGCGGCCCACCGTGTTCTCCACGATGTACTTGGTGATGTACTTCGGTGTGTAGAAGACGCCGTCCTTCTTGCGCTTGGTCTTCTTGCCGTCCACCGCGCGGCCTTCCAGTTGCGCAGTGATGGCCTCGATCTCGTTGAGGCTGTGCTCGAAGATGTGGCCGAGGATGTTCACGTCCACCTCGCTCTCGTAGTAGTAGCGCGCAAGCGTGGTGAGGTGGCTGCGCAGGAGTTCGTCGCCGATCACCAGCGTGTCCAGCACTTCATCGGTGCGGAAGAGGCCTCCGTTGTAGGCGAAGATCTCTTCGCCCTGGCCTTTGCGGCCGGTATCGAGGTAGCTGAAGTATTTCTTGAAGCGATCGTACAGCGGGCGGTACTCGTCCAGTTCGCGCAGCTTGGCCCATTGCTCAAGGATCTGCTGGATGGAGTTGGGCGGCAGCAGGCCCTTGTCCTCACTGAAGAGCACGAAGAGGAAGCGGTCCAGCAGCTTCTGGGTCTTCCTGTACAGCAGCAGCTTGTCCTGGTCGGGGTGGTTCTTCACCAGATCCTGCCAGAGCGCGTTCTTGAAGGCGGAGTAATCGGCGTAAAGCGTCTTGGTGATCTTCTCCTCCTGCTGCACGCTTTCGAGCTTGACCTTCCTCGGCAGGCCGCCCAGCAGGTTGTCGCGTTGCAGGCAGAGCCACAGGATGCGGAACTGTTCTTCGGTGAGCGTGAAGAGCTCGAACTCGATGTGCTCCACCGCATTGTCGATGAAGAACCGCAGCTTCTCGAAGTTGCTGGTGACCACGTATACGCAATGCGTGTGGTTGGCCTTGTAGTTGAAAGCCTGCGTGTTGATGCTGGCGAGGTCGGTGGTATCGGTGCCCTTCAGCTCGATCACCGCGAGGGCTTTGCCGTCCTGCAGCACGGCACCGTCGGCCTTCTTCGCGCCGGTCTCGTTCTTGAACTCGGTGGTGAGGTCGAATTGCGGATCGGGGTTCAGCGTGTAGCCGAGGATCTTTACGAAGAGCTCGCGCAGGAAACCCTCTTGGAACTGTTCCTCTTTAGCCTCACGGATATTGACCTGCCGCTCGGCATTGTGGAAGTACGCCGTGAACGCCGCGTAGGCCGTGGCCATGCGCGCGCTGTCCTGCTGTTTCAGGTATTTGTTGAGGACGGCGGCCTGGAAGAGCGGCATGGCGTGAAGATGCGAAGATCCTCACGGAGTGCCCACGCGTGCAGCAATGGATGAAGTTGCTGCTGTGGGTGATGCTGGGGAAGGTCTTCTCGAAGACGCAGGTGCTGGCGTAAGTCGCCTAAGGCAATCCGAGAAAACCGGACAATGCCGCTCGTCCTTCGGGCACCGCCAAATGATCAACCGTTCGTTGAGGATCATGTGCCGTGACACGGAACTGGGGACACCCCTACCCAGTGTGCTGTGGAATTCCACGATCGGTTCCCCGGTCCATACGGTCAACGCCTCGCTTCACCAGTGCACAAGGTCATCCACTTGTTCACCTGCCTCGGCGTAAGAACGGCGCGTACTTCCGCCTGCAAGCCCCCCTTGACAACCGGATCGCCGTTCACGGTGGGTGCCGGGCTCTTAACCTCCATCGCGCTTCCCTCCGCTACGGGATCCTGTTGCTCATCGCCGATGATCCATTGCCCGCCCACCACCGCAGGGTAGCGCGACTTGATCTCCTGCATCTTGCGGACCTGCTCCTTGTTGAGGCCCACATTGCCCCACATGGCCTTGTCAGCGTTCCACAAGCACAGGCGGGAAACGATCGCGACATCCGGGGTCGATCGCGTAGGTTGCCCCAACAAGGAACAAATGCACATGAGCGTGCCTACGGTCGCCAGTAAAGGCCTCTGGATGGTCAACATGTCTTTTCTCTTTCGCCATTTTGCGGACAGATCAGGTGCCACGCTTGTACTGAAGGGGGGCTGGGCACTGGACTATATGCCCTAAGACGGCGGCTTGGAAGAGCGGCATGGCGTGAAGATGCGAAGATCCTTACGGAGTGCCTACACGTGCAGCAGTCGATGAAGTTGCTGCTGAGGGTGATGCTGGGGATGGTCTTCTCGAAGACGTAGGTGTTGGCATTGCGCCGCCGCACTATAGCGCATCGCCGCCACCCGATAGTCCAGCCGCGACAACCTATAGCGCGACGACGGTACCCTCAAGGCCAGCCTCAACAACCTATAGGGCAATGACGGCACCATCAAATCCAGCCTCAACAACCTACAGGGTAACGACGACAGCCTTGAACCCAGCCTCAAAAACGTATGGCGCAATGACGACGCACGTAAGCTCTGCCTCAACAACCTAGAGGACAGCGACGACAATCATAAGCCCAGCCTCAACAACCTATAGGGCAATGAAGGCGGCCGTAAGCTCAGCCTCGGCAACCTAGAGGACAGCGACGACAACCATAACGCCAACCTCAACAACCTGTTGGGCTACCACGCCACCCTATACCCCGGCCTCAACAACCTAGAGGGCGTCGTGGTTGCCGTTAAGGCCCGGCTCAACAACCTATAGGGTGCTAGCTCCAACGTAGAGGGCAGCGCAAGATTCGTGCATCAACGGCGCCCCGCCATATGCTGCGATCAACACAAGTGATGATCCAAACTTATCACAAGCGATAGTGCCCCCATCCAATAACACACGGGTGTGCTACGCTGAACAACCATACCAACGCTGGGCAATCGTCGGCCCCTACAACATGACAACGCGCTTCACTGTTAAACTGGGTTTGGATGGTCTCACCCCCGAGCAGATCGTGGAACGCGGCCGGGCGCACGTTACCGCCCTTACCGGTAATCCCACGTACACAACGCCCACACCCACCCTGGTGGTGATCAGTGCGGCATGCGATGCGTTGGAGGTGGCCGACATCGCGGTGACCACCAACGGTGGCAAGCAGGACTACGTGGTGCGCAACCAGCGCCTGTCGGAGTTGAAGGAACTGATCAAGGAGCTGGCCGGTTACGTGCAGGCCGTGAGTGGTGGCGATCCGGAAAAGATCGCGAGCGCGGCCTTCGGTACACGCAAATTACCGGAGCCCAGTGGTGTACTGCCCGCACCAGGCAACCTGCGCGTACGCATCACCACCAAGCCCGGCGAGCTCAACATCCGCTGGGATGGTGTAAAGGACAGGCGCATCTACCTGCTGGAGATCAACGACAGCGATCCGCTCGTGGAGACGAACTTCAAGCTACTGCTCATGCTCAGCAAGAACTTCCACACGGCCACTGGGCTCACGAGCCACAAGGACTACAGCTTCCGGGTGTGCGCTATAGGCGCCGATGGACAAGGCCCGTGGAGCGACATCGCCTCCTCGAAGCCGCTCTAGCTCGCCAATGGCTGGTCCACGTACACCGCTCCTTGTGCGGCACATTCCCGGCGCACAATAACAACAACGCACTTGCGTAAGTGGGTCAACAGCACCTCGAAAATGCCAGCCCAAGCAGGCCCTAGGAAAGCGCCCGATGCGCAGTCGACCGAAGAGCAGGCGGACACCTACGCACTGCTGCGGAGGAAACTGACGGAGTGCATGCAGCTGCTGGCGGTGGAGAACGCGCACAACGCACCGCAAACACCACTTGCCCCTGTACCGGACCTCAGCATCTTCACCGACCGCGAGTTGGAATTCCTCCGCTGGGTGCAGCACCGGGAATGTTGGCCCTACCCCTACATCGCGGCACAGATGGGATTGAAGCCTCCCACGTTCCATTACATGCGGCGCAAGGTCTTCGCGAAGTTGGACGTGAACTGCCGTACAGCGCTGGCGCTACTGGTGCGGGACTGGCCGTTGGGCTAGCGCCACTTGGCGAGCATTCAGAGCTTCCTGAAATACCCATTGGAATACTCGTTCGCGTAAAGCAGCCCCACCTTCTCTGGTTTGTCCCTGAAGAACTCATCCACGGCACGTTTCACTCCCGGCGAACGGTAGCCGCCGGATACACCCTTGCGCGGGAAAATGGTCTCATCGTAGTAGACCGCGATCAAACCGATGGCGCCGGGCGACATGCGCTCATACACGTGCGGCAGCACGTGGCGCGTGGATTCGTACAGGTCACCATCGATGAGGGCAAAGCTGATCCGGTCGGGCAGTTCGCTCGGAATGGTCGCTTCGAACCAGCCCTTGTGCGTGTGTGGCATCTTCAACTTCAATGCCTCGAACTTCTGTGTGAAGAGCTCGAGGCCCGCGGCCATGTACCCTTTGCCGTACACGCCGTCCTTGCTGTCGCTCTCCTTCAGGTCCGGCAGTCCCTCGAAGCTATCGTACGCATGCACACGCTTCTCGGGTGCCATTGCGGTAATGATGCGTTGCATCACAATGGTGCTATCCCCGGCATTGCAACCCACATCAACCACATCACCCGGCACCTTGTTGGCCGCTGTTTGTTCAAGCAGGTGAAAGAGGTTCATGCGGGCTTCCACGTTGGCCATGTTCGATGGCGCCGGGGTAAGCCGAACGGGGATCCGCAGTTTGCCCAATACTTTATTGAGGAACCGCTGCCCGTTCGTGGGTGTGCGGTGGTCCCAATCGAAGGTGGTGGCGATGAAGGCGTTGTCCATGATGGGATCTTGCTGTTCTCGGTGTTCGGCCGATGGTACGAACGACCTGTGAAGTGCGGTACGGCCTTTCTGATCTCACTTGAAAGCCTCCAGAGTGGAGAAGACCCCACCCATCAACTTGCCCACGGCATAGGCCGCATTTGCCTTGAGCCTGCCATTCTTCACCCAGCGGCCGTACTTGTCCTTCAAGTACCGATCATAGTTGAGCGAATTGAGCACCACACGACCGTATGTGATGCTAGGGCCATGAGTGACCGTGGTGTGCCACCAGCCACAGGGAAAATAGATCGTCTCCCCTTCATGCAGGGTCTCGAAGTAGGGTTTCGCATTGGCGAACAGGGGGAAGTTCACCAGGTCGGGTTCGAACACGTTGCGCACCTGCGAGAATTTCTCGTTCTCGGGGCGCGGATAGAGATAGGGCGTGTCGTCCGGATGGAAGAGCACGAAATCCTTGTCGCCGTGGATCTGGGTGATCTGGGTATGGAGGAACAACGCGTCATAGTGGACAAATGGGAATGAAGACCCATTGCCGCCGAAGAACACTTCGTGTATTGGCGTGCCGTTCATCAACATCCGTGGCATGAGTGCTGAAGCGCCACGGTCCATCTTACCGAAAACGAATTGCGGCTCCAGGTCCTTCATCAGGTCCGGGAAATGATCCTCTATCTCCAGGTTGTAGGGATACGGCGCTGGGTGCGCTGGTGTGCTGTTCTTGATACGATCCATCTGATCGGCCAAGGTGATCCGCTCGCCCTTCACCTCCTTGGTCACGTTCGGGTAATTGGCCTTGAAGAATTCAGGTGTCCACTTGCCCACCGCCGGCCACTTTTTGGCCACATCGGTAACGATCACAGGCTTGTTCTTGTGGACATATTCGTTCAGGAGTTCCTGTTGACCCAAGTTCGAACGGCGTTCGATATGAAGAACATTTCCATTGTTCATGATCGCGAAAGTATGCAGGTGATGGGGTGAGGGCTCGCGCGGTGAGGAGGACATCCACTAGCTATTGGCGACAAGGGCATCTTGGGTCACCACTTTGGTTCGTTCATCGGCCGCGGCCGATGAACCATCATGATCCCACGTGGGCCGTGGCCTTGTGCCCAATTCCCTGGTCCCATAGCGAAGCACCAAAAGGGCCACGATGGAAACCTCGATCCAAATGAAGGCGATCACATAGCTGGCGTCCATCTTGTGCCAGGTGGGCAATGCGGGCATGACGAAGAAAGCGATGTTGCTGATCACCTGCATGATCAACAGCACCAGGCCACTATGGGTCATGTTGTACACCCAACCCAATAGCAACGTAAGGCCCACCATGCTCAAGAGGAACATGTACCAGGGTACGCCATCGGGTACGCCTTCATGCAGCAGGAGCATGGGCAGGTACCACAGACCCCATGCAATACCGGTGAGCACGCACGACACGAAGGCCGAGTAGCGGGCCTGTAAGCGCGTCACACAGAACTTCATCCAGGTGGTCTCCTCCACCAGTGCAATGCCGAAGATGAAGGGCATGGTGGCGAACAACGCGGTAATGCCGCCCTCCCCGAAGGAGAAGAAATTATGAATATAGGCACCAGGCCAAGGAAGCCAACCAGCGAGGTCCGCAATGGCCCATGCGAGGTAGCAGAAGAGGAACTTCCAAGTGAGGGCCAAGCCGTAGAAACGGCCTGGTACGCGCCATTTCCTATAAGCGCCGAACAATTTGGCCAAGCCCGCACGGCCTTCGAGGTAATAGGTCAGAAGCACCGCGAACACCAAGGGCCAGAAGACCCGGAAGCGAAATACCATGTGTGCGGAAGGAGCCTCGTGCAAGCGCTTGCCCTCGGGGATCATGGATCCCGCCACCAGCACGATGGCGACCTGGATACCTAGCACGATGATACACAAGGTGAGGACCGGAAACTTCGCAATGATCGCTTTCATGATCCTTGTTCTCGATGTCGCAAAGGCAAATATGACGGCTAGGTAATCCCGAAAGCAAACCCCAGACGAGCGGAAGTGAACAATAGTGTTGTGAACGACTGACTACCCCTTGTCCACCACGCGCGGCACCTTGAAGTAGTCACTGTCCTTCACCGGTGCGTTCTTCAACGCTTCCTGCTTGGTGATGGAAGGCTCGGCCACATCTTCGCGCAGCACGTTCTCCTCATCGGTCATGAAGATCAACGGCTCCACGCCGGTGGTGTCCACCTCGTTGAGCTTCTCCACGAAGGAGAGCACGCGTTCCATGTCGGCGAGGATCGCTGTGCGCGCGGCCGGGTCGCTGTAATCCAAGCGAGCCAGTTCGGCGATGCGGTCCAAGGTTGCGGCGTCGATCTTCATTCGTTCAGGAGCGGTTCTTCGATGATGCGATAGACCTCATTGCGCAAACCTACCAGATCGGCCTCGGTGAGCCCGGTGGTGGGCACGGGTGCATGCACCACTGCGCGCGCGATCCCCGGTCGCGCCCGTGAGAACAATTCAACAGGTTCGCCGAAATAGCGCCAATGATCCAGGAAGGTGATGGGCACAATGGGCACCTGCTTCTCAATGGCCAGTTTGAAGGCCCCGTCCTTGAAGGGCTTCATGCGCGGGGTGAAGGCCGGTATGGTACCCTCGGGGAATATGGCGATGCTGGTGCCGCGATCGAGCGCTTGCGCCGCTTTGCGGAAGGCTTTCGCCGCTTCCATCTTGTTGCCACGGTTCACCGCGATGTTCATGCCCTTGAAGAAGATGTTGAAGAGCGGCCACTTCAACAGTTCGTACTTGCCGATGAACAGGAAGTACTGCGGCACCACGTTGTACATCTGGATGATGTCCAGATAGCTGCTGTGGTTGCTGCAAATGATGTACGGTGCTGGTGGGAGATCGTGCTTGCGCTCCACGCGCAACGGAACGCCTACACCCCATTGCAGGAAACCGGCCCAACGGCGCTTCAACCGGAACGCACGAACGTAGCGCTGGGGCCGCTTCAGCAACACGCGGAAAGGGATGTACAGAAAGAGGAGCGAACCGAAGAACACCACTGCGAACCAGAGCTTGTACAACCAGCGCAATGGCAGAAAGAGCCACTTGGCCACAGCGTTGCGGCGGAGTTCTCCATCAACCACTCGATCACGACCGTTATCGAACTGTTCGCTCATCGCCGAAAGGCGGCGAAGGTAGAAGGGGCCGCTTGGCTAGTTTCGCCGTCCAAATGCCACGCATCCTCACAGGCATACAAAGCACCGGCGTACCGCACCTCGGCAACGTGCTCGGCGCTATTCGCCCGGCGGTCGCGATGAGCAGCGTTCCCGGCAACGATTCGTTCCTGTTCATCGCCGATCTGCATTCGCTCACGCAGATCAAGGATCCAACACTGTTGCAGGCGAACACCAGCGGCGTTGCGGCGGCGTGGCTCGCCTGCGGGCTGGACACTGCACGCACCGTGTTCTACCGCCAGAGCATGGTACCCGAAGTAACGGAACTCACCTGGTACCTGAGCTGTTTCTTTCCGTATTCGCGCCTTGCACTAGCGCATAGCTTCAAGGATAAGGCGGACCGATTGGACGACGTGAACGCAGGCCTCTTCACCTACCCCATGCTCATGGCGGCGGACATCCTGCTGTACGATGCCGACTTTGTACCGGTGGGCAAGGACCAGAAGCAGCACGTGGAAATGACACGTGATGTGGCCGAGCGCTTCAACCACGCTATGGGCGAATGCTTCGTGCTGCCCGAGGCGCGGATAGATGCACAGGTGATGGTGGTGCCCGGCAGCGACGGGGAGAAGATGAGCAAGAGCCGCGGCAACGTGATCAGCATCTTCTCGCCGGAAAAAGAGCTGAAAAAAGAGGTGATGAACATCGTCACCGACAGCACACCGCTCGAAGCACCAAAGGATCCGGAGACCTGCAACGTCTTCAAGCTCTTCCGACTGGTGGCACCGGCCGATGCCGTGAACACCATGGCCGCGAACTACCGCTCCGGTGGTTACGGCTATGGTCATGCGAAGAAGGAGTTGCTCGCCGCGTTGCTTGATGGTTTCGGTGCAGAGCGCGCCACCTACGACCGACTGATCACCGACAAGGCCGAACTGGAGGCACGATTGAAGGAAGGTGAGGACAAGGCGCGTGCAGTAGCAACGAAGGTGCTCTCCCGCGTGCGCAGTAAGCTCGGCTACTGAACCTACCGCTGCAGGTACTGCCGGTACAACTGCTTCTGGTGATCGTCCAGCACGATGTGGCGCCCTTGAATGAAGGCGTGGCGTACATCATTGCCCCGCATGTCCAGCGCATCGCCGACGCTCACGAAGAGGGTGGCGTCCTTTCCCACGGTGAGGCTTCCGCAGCGCACATCAATGCCGAGCACGGCGGCGGCGTCGAGGGTGATCGCCCGCAACGCATCTTCGGCTGAAAGCCCGTAGGCACGTGCAGTACCCGCGGTGAACGGCAGGCTGCGCACGCCGGAATGTTCGCGCGATCCTTCGGTGTAACCGAGGCAGAAGCGCACGCCCCTTTCCTTCAGCAATGCAGGAAGGCGGTATGGCAGGTCGATGTCCTCGTCCGGTCGCAATGGCAAACTGTGCGTGCGGCGCAGGATCACGTCCACCTTGTTCTCGCGCAAGAGATCGGCCACGCGCCAAGCGTCGTAGCCGCCCACGATCACGGTGTGCAACACGCCTTCGGCCTTGGCGAACTGCACGGCCTCTATGATCTCGCGGGCCGCGTTGGCACGAATGAAAAGCCGCTTGCTTCCACTGAAGAGTCCGCGCATCGCCTCCATGCGTGGATCCAGTTGCGCGGGGTTTGGCACGTGGGCATACGCCTTCGCCTTGCGGAAGAAGGCCCGGATATCCTCGATCACCCGTGCACGT
>JBKJPT010000098.1:0-54857 GCA_046595075.1 Flavobacteriales bacterium | reverse complement strand
GCCGCCGAGGACGGTGAACAGATCGGTGATCGCGCCGTTGCCACAGACCGTCACGTTCCCATTGCTTCCTGCGTTGGGCGAACTCGTTTCGTTCACAGTCACTGTTGCACTTGCGTTCGCGCAGGGCGCTACACCCGCAACCGTGTAGGTGTAAACACCGGGGCTCATCGTGGCCGGATCATAGCTATTGCCCACCACAGGACTAGGACCGCTCCAAGCACCACCAGCGGTTGGGCCACCGCCGAGCTGGTTGAAGAGGTTCACCGCACCACCGATGTCGCACACGGTGACCGAGCCATTAGTGCCTGCGTTCGTTGCTGCGTTCTCCGTCACTGTCACCGTAGCACTTGCACTCACGCAAGGCAGCGTGGCAGTGAGCGTGTACGTATACACGCCGGGGTTCATTGTCGCCGGATCGTAGTTACCACCGACGATCGCACTCGGTCCGCTCCAGGTGCCGCCTACTTGCGGTGCGCCGCCGAGGACGGTGAACAGATCGGTGATCGCGCCGTTGCCACAGACCGTCACGTTCCCATTGCTTCCTGCGTTGGGCGAACTTGTTTCGTTCACAGTCACTGTTGCAGTCGCGTTCGTGCACGGCGCTACACCCGCTACTGTGTATGTGTAAACGCCGGGACTCATTGTCGCCGGATCATAGTTGTTGCCGACCACAGGAGAAGGACCGCTCCAAGCACCACCAGCGGTTGGGCCACCGCCGAGCTGGTTGAAGATGTTCACCGCACCACCGATGTCGCACACGGTGACCGAGCCATTAGTGCCTGCGTTCGTTGCTGTGTTCTCCGTGACCGTAACGTTTGCTGTAGCATTCGCGCAAGGCGCTACTCCAGTTATTGTATACGTGTACACTCCAGCTGTCATCGTCGCGGGGTCGTAGTTGCCACCGACAACAGGACTGGGGCCGCTCCAGGCACCACCGCCCTGGGGGGCACCACCGAGTTGCGCAAAGAGCGAGATCACGGCATCGCTGGAACAAAGCAAAACCGATCCGTTTACACCTGCATTCGTTGCAGCGTACTCCGTTACAGTCACGGTTGCTGTCGCGTTCACGCACGGATCAATGCCTGCAACCGAGTATGTGTACACGCCAGCGACCATCGTAACGGGATCGTAGTTTCCACCCACAACAGGCGAAGGCCCGCTCCAAGCGCCGCCAGGATCCGGGGCACCGCCAAGGGCGCTGTTCAACGCCACCACAACCCCATTACTGCACACCGTCAACGTTCCGTTGGAACCTGCGCTCGCGGCGGTGTTCTCGGTAACGGTAACCGTTGCACTTGAATTCACGCATGGTGCTACTCCGGTGATCGTGTACGTATACACACCGGCGCTCATCGTCGCGGGATCGTAGTTGCCGCCAACAACAGGGCTTGGGCCGCTCCACGCACCACCTGCCTGCGGCGCGCCTCCGAGCTGTGCAAAGAGCGAAGCAGCAGCATTGCTGGAACAAATAGTGAGTGTGCCATTGGTGCCGGAGTTCGCAGCGATGTTCTCCGTGACCGCTACAGTAGCACTTGAATTCCCGCAAGGATCGACGCCCGCAACCGTGTACGTGTAAACTCCGGCGATCATCGTCGTGGGATCGTAATTGCCCCCAACAACTGGGCTGGGTCCGCTCCATGCACCACCTGCTTGGGGTGCACCGCCCAATTGCGCCAAGAGACCTGCGGTTGCACTATTGCTGCACACCGTGAGCGTTCCATTGCTACCTGCGTCAGTCGCAATGCTCTCGGTGACCGTAACCGTTGCATTCGCGTTCGCGCATGGCGCCGCGCCAATAATGGTGTATGTATAAACCCCGGCAGTCATCGTTGCGGGATCGTAAATACCTCCAACAACAGGCGAGGGTCCGCTCCAAGCACCACCTGCTTGTGGCGCACCACCGAGCTGTGCGGATAGGCTCACCGCTGCATTATTGCTGCAAACGGTGAGCGTCCCGTTCGTGCCTGCATTGGTCGCGGCATTCTCTGTCACCGTCAACGTTGC
Source organism: Flavobacteriales bacterium (assembly GCA_046595075.1). GTDB lineage: Bacteria > Bacteroidota > Bacteroidia > Flavobacteriales_F > PHOS-HE28 > PHOS-HE28. The sequence continues at coordinate 52,853 of JBKJPT010000098.1, read as the reverse complement.
GCTTGAGTTCGCGCATGGCGCAACACCCGTAACGGTGTAGGTATAAACACCAGCGACCATTGTGGCGGGATCGTAATTGCCCCCAACGACTGGGCTGGGCCCGCTCCATGCGCCACCAGCTTGAGGGCCGCCACCGAGCTGCGCGAACATGCTTGTTGTTGCGCTATTGCTACACAATGTGAGCGTGCCGTTCGTTCCGGCGTTCGTTGGTGCGTTCTCCGTGACCGTTACCGTTGCCGTTGCGTTGGTGCAAGGCGCAACACCTGTTACCGTGTAAGTGTAAATACCGGCGAGCATCGTCGCGGGATCGTAATTACCTCCACCAACAGGTGACGGTCCACTCCACGCGCCGCCAGCATCGGGCGCTCCGCCCAAGCCGGTGCTAAGCGTAACAGCAGCGCCATTCGCGCACACGGTGAGCGTCCCGTTCGAGCCTGCAACGGGAGCGTTGTTCTCTGTCACCGTTACCGTGGCCGTTGCGTTCGCACAAGGCGCAACTCCTGTGACCGTGTAGGTGTACACGCCAGGGTTCATCGTTGCCGGGTTGTAGTTGCCCGTACCACCAACTGGGCTAGGTCCACTCCATGCGCCGCCCGCTTGCGGGCCACCGCCAAGTTGCGCGAACATGCCTGTTGTTGCGCTGTTGCTGCACAACGTGAGCATGCCGTTCGTTCCCGCGTTCGTTGGTGCGCTCTCTGTCACCGTCACAGTTGCTGTGGCGTTAGCGCATGGCGCAACACCCGCTACGGTGTAGGTGTAAACACCGGCGAGCATCGTCGAGGGATCGTAGTTGCCACCAACAACTGGCGATGGTCCGCTCCATGCGCCGCCAGCATCTGGTGTTCCACCAAGGCCGGTGATCAATGCAACAGAGGCGCCGTTAGCGCATGTCGCCAGATTGCCGTTCGAACCAGCAACGGGTGGTGCGTTCTCCGTTACAGTGACCGTTGCAGTGGAATTGCTGCACGGCGCAATGCCAACGAGTGTGTAAGTGTACACGCCAGGGTTCATCGTTGCCGGGTTGTAGTTGCCCGCACCACCCACTGGGCTTGGGCCACTCCATGTGCCGCCAGCAGCTGGCCCCCCACCTAGTTGTGCGATCAAACTTGTAGATGCTGCATTGCTGCAAATAGTGAGGCTGCCATTGGTTCCCGCGTTCGGAGGCGGGTTCTCTACTACCGTCACCGTTGCTGATGCGTTCGGGCAGGGCGCCGTGCCTGTTACGGTATAGGTGTACACACCGGCGATCATCGTTGCGGGATCATAACTACCCCCGACGACTGGTGAAGGCCCGCTCCAGGCGCCGCCAGCGGCCGGTGTTCCGCCAAGGCTTGCACTCATCGCAACCGCTGCACCGTTCGCGCAGATCGTGAGGTTACCGTTGGAACCAGCGCTGGCCACAGCTGTTTCGGCCACAGTGACGGTCGCCGTGGAGTTGGTACAAGGCGCCAAACCGGTGATCGTATAGGTGTACACCCCGGGGGTCATGGTAGCCGGGTTGTAGTTGCCCGCGCCACCCACCGGACTTGGACCGCTCCATGTGCCGCCTGCTGCTGGTCCTCCACCGAGTTGGGCGAGCAAGCTCACTGCCGCAGCTGTACTACATATATTCAAGTTGCCATTGGTTCCAGCATTCGGCGCAACATTCTCCACCACCGTGACCGTGGCGTTGGAGTTCGCGCACGGTGCTGTGCCAGTAACCGTATAGGTGTACACTCCGGCGGTCATCGTCGCTGGATCGTACATGCCACCAACCACAGGGCTGGGTCCGCTCCAAGCACCACCGGCATTGGGCGTGCCCCCGAGGCTCGCGTACAACGCTACAGGTAAGGCGTTGGAACAGGTAGCCAGATTGCCATTGCTACCTGCACTCACGGCAGCATTCTCCGTCACCGTCACTGTGGCTGTCGCATTCACGCATGGTGCCACGCCGGTGATCGTGTAGGTGTACACCCCGGGGTTCATGGTAGCCGGATTGTAGTTGCTAGAACCCCCCACAGGACTTGGGCCGCTCCATGTACCACCGACTTGCGCGCCACCACCAAGTTGTGCGAACATGCTCGTGGCAGCGCTGTTGCTGCACAACGTGAGGGAGGCGTTGACGCCTGCGTTGGGGGCTACGCTTTCGGCAACGGTCACCGTAGCAGTCGCGTTTGCGCAGGGTGGCGTACCTGTTACCGTGTATGTGTACACGCCCGGGGTCATGGTAGCCGGATCGTACAGGTTGCCCGACACCGCGCTAGGACCGCTCCACGCCCCCCCCGCTTGGGCTGTGCCACCAAGGAGGGTCAACATGTTGGTACTGGCGCTGTTGCCGCAGGTGCTGAACGACGCGTTGATGCCTGCGTTCGGCGAGACGGTCTGCGTGATCGTTACCGTTGCCGAAGCATTTAGGCAGCCCGTGCCCACTGTGTAGGTGTATACACCGAACAGATCGGCAGAAGGAATGAAGATGCCAGAATGTGCAGCTCCATTGGGGCCTGTCCAATTGCCACCAACGTCAGGTGTTCCTCCCAGTTGGTTGAATAGGTTGATATTGGGCGAGTTGGTGCAACTATTGATGCTGGTCGGTGTCCCGGGATCGGGAGGCACCGGCGGCGGATCCACCACAGTAATTGTGAGCGGGTATGAGGAGAGGTTCGGGATCGGGCATGCGTTGTCGCTCACCCCGAGCAGGATCGATATTGGCGAAAGGGTGATGTCGGGTGTCCAGCAGATAGTAGCCACCGCCGGATTGGTACCGGAGAAGTTCAGGGACGAGCCCGGAAGCTGTCCGGTGATCGCACCGGTAAGTGTGATCACCGCCGCTGGATCGATATCCGAGAAGCTGATGTCCACACAGAATGGCACCCCTTCGCATACTTCGATGCCGTTGCTACTGGTGATGATCCCGTTCGTGATGTTCGTGGGGCCGAGATTGTCAGCAGGTGGGTTCGTGCAATCGATCACCACGAAGAGGAAATCGCGCATCACCGTGCCGATCAACACACCGGAGGAGTTGTACGAAGCCACTTGAACGACGACCACGTAGTTGCCGATCAGTGTAGGTGTGAAATCCATTTGCCCCGTGGCGGGATCGAACACGATGCCGGGTATGGGGATGGCACCGGAAAAGCCACCCGTGTAAAGCACTGGTGCAGGCAGCGGGGATGCGTAACGGGCCCCGATCAGCGAGTACACCAGCGTGTTGCCGTCGGGGTCGATGACCTGTGGGTTGTAGTTCACAGGTTCGTTCACACACACGTACGGGATCGTGTTGTCCCCGAACGTGGGGGAGTCGTCACACAAACCGCCCAGATTGTTGAGCGTGGCCTGTACGTACATGCCCGGCGTGAGTTGTACGTTGTTGGTGGTATTACGGCAGCAGATGCTCCAGCCGATCGTCCACGCGTTGCAGGGTGAAAGCACGAGTGTCGTCTGGAACTGATAGTGCTGGATGCCTGGCTCGAAACCGCCATTGCAGGTGCTGTTCACCAACTGTGCTGCGCATAGCTGCGACACCTCCTCGTTGAGGGTCATCGGCAGGTTGTTCAGCGTGAAAGACACGCCGCAGTTGTTGCTGAAGTTCAGGCTCTGTGGGGTGATGCCCGCCCCTGAACAGTCAAGGTATAGATCGAGCGTGATCCGGTACTGGTTAGGGCCCACACACTCGTAGGTGATGTTGGCGCCAGAGTAGTGATCAGCACGGGCCGAGGTCGAAGCAAATGCCAAAGCGCACCATAGCAACGCACGCCGCAGTGAGCGAATGTTGAAAACCGCCTGTGACGGCAACGGGCTGCAGGGCTTGGAAGGCATGTACCGGAGCGACCGGCAAATGTATTCAAACTCGTTCCGCTTCAGCACGTTACGTACCTGTCAACAATGGCTTCCTAAGGCCATTTGCAAAGGCGCCTGACCCTCCCTTTCAATTAACATCCCGGTGATGGAGGCGGCATGGCCCACGATCCTACTTTTGCGCTCCCCGAATAACCGCTCTCCTCCGGCCCGCGCCTGCTTACCACAACGCGATCCCGATGGGTAGCCATCGAAAGCTCCCCAACCGAAACCGCTCGCATGGCGCATAGGAACGCAAAGCACCCCTTACTCGTAGGCTTCATCGCTTTATTGCCAATGGTGGGCGCGGCCCAGTCCGATACCCTGCTGAACGCTCCACAGGCTGACACATCCGACACGAAGAACAACCCGCGATTGCCGGTCTTCACCCTCACGACGGACGACCTCGATGGCGAACTGGGTAACCAGGACATCAGCGGGCTCCTGCAGAGCAGCCGCGATGTGTTCACCTCTGTGGCCGGATTCAATTTCGGTCAGGCACGCTTCCGCATACGGGGATACGACAGTGAGAACACCTTGGTGAGCATCAATGGTGTGCTCGTGAACGACTTCGAAACGGGCTGGGCCAGTTGGAGCAACTGGGCGGGCCTTAATGATGTAACGCGGTGGATGCAGGTGCGCACAGGGATCGGGGCAAGCCGGATCAACTTCGGTAGCATCGGCGGTGCCACGGACCTGAACATACAAGCAAGTTCGTTGCGCAAGGGCGTGCGTACATCCTTTGCTTCGGCGAACCGCGCCTACCGTAACCGGCTCATGTTCACCTACGCCACGGGCATGAACGCCAAGGGCTGGGCCTTTGCGATCAGCGGTTCACGCCGTTGGGCCGATGAAGGGTATGTAGAAGGCACACCCTTCAACGCATACTCGTATTACCTCGCTGCAGAAAAGAAGATCAACGACCGGCATACCATAAGCCTCAGCGGCTTCGGAGCCACCATTCGCCAAGGGCGCCAGGCGCTCGCGGTGCAGGAGGCCTATGACCTTACCGGAAACTCCTTCTACAACCCCAATTGGGGTTTGCAGAACGGCGAGAAGCGCAACGCCAAAATGAGCCACGATCACAAGCCGATGATCCTGTTGGCGCACACCTTCAAAGTCAGCGAGACGGCCAAGCTCACCACCAGCGCCTATTACACCTTTGGTCGCGACGGCCTCACAGGTCTCAATTGGTTCGATGCGAAGGATCCACGCCCCGATTACTACCGCTACCTCCCGAGCTATTACCGCAGCGAAAACCCCGAACTCTACAATGAACGCTTGGCGGCATGGGGCAACACGAGCACCAGCCAGATCGATTGGGACCAGCTCTACCTCGCTAATGGCAAGAACCTCTACAGCGTGCAGGATGCCAACGGCATCAGCGGCAACACCATCACGGGCAACCGCAGCAAGTATATTGTGGAGGAAATGCGGGCGGATCCAACCCGCTTCGGGGTGAACAGCGTTTGGACCAAAGCATTGAAGCCCGAAACACAGCTCACTATCGGCGGCAGCGCGCACAAGCAGCGCACGCACTATTTCAAGGTGGTGGACGATCTGCTCGGTGGCGACTTCTGGGTGGACATCGACCAGTTCGCCGATCGTGATTTCCCGGATAGCCAGGTTGCACAGAACGACCTGAGCGTTACGAACAAGTTAGTAGAGGAAGGTGACGTCTTCGGCTGGGACTACGACATACACACTCGCTACGCGAACGTGTTCGCACAAGTGGAACACAAGTGGACGCGCATGGAAGTGTACGCGGGCATCGATCTTTCGCACACCAGCTTCTGGCGCAATGGCCGTGTGCAGAACGGCCGCTTTCCCGATGACTCGGAGGGCGAAGGCGAGAAGAACAACTTCTTCGGGTACGGCCTGAAGACTGGTGCCCTCTACAAGCTCACTGGTCGGCACTTCATTGGCGCCAACGCAGCGTACATCGTGCGCCCGCCAGCTGCCAATACTTCATTCCTCTCTCCGCGTGTGCGCGATGCCGTGATCCCAGGCATCACCACGGAGAACGCCATGAGCGGAGACATCAGCTACATCGTGCGCGCACCGCGACTGAAAGGCCGCGCCACGCTCTACTACACGCGCATTGCCGACCAGATCTGGAATCGCAGCTACTACCACGAGGAGTATCTCACCATTGTGAACTACGCCATGACAGGTGTGGACCAGGTGCATAGCGGCGTGGAACTCGGTGTAGAGGCCAACCTCACCAGCACGTGGGTGCTTACCGCTGTTTACGCAGGTGGCAACTACACCTACGATTCACGTCCCGTTGCCACCATCACGCGCAATAACAGCAATGAGGTCTTTGGCGCGGACCGCACGATCTATTGGAAAGGTTATCGTGTGGGCGGCATGCCGCAGAGCGCTGCGTCGCTAGGGCTCAAGTACAACTCACCGAAATTCTGGTTCGCCGGTTTCAATGCGAACTGGTTCGGCGACATCTACCTGGACCCTAATCCCGATCGCCGCACCTCCGAAGCAGTGGCGGACCTGGTGACCAACGATCCCCAATGGGATGCGCTGCTGGACCAAACGAGGCTGGACGACCAGTACACCGTGGACCTCTACGCCGGCAAATCGTGGATGATCCAACGCAAATACCGCATTGCGCTCAACCTATCAGTGAGCAACGTGCTGGACAACCAGGAATTCAAAGTGGGTGGTTTCGAACAACTGCGCTACGACAGCATGCAGCCCGACCGTTTTCCACCCAAGTACAGCTACCTCTTCGGTCGTACCTACTTCGCCATGGTGACCTTCAGCTTCTAAGCACTCCGACAAGACATGAACATGCGCAACCTCCTTCTACTTACCGCCATCGCCGCGCTGGGCGTTTCCTGCGAAAAGGAACTGGATACACCGCCGGAGCGGACATTGCCCGTGGGCGATATCCTCACCGTAGCACAACTGAAGGACCTGTGGACCGGTACGGCAGTGCACTTCTCTGAAGCGAAGAGCGTGTATGCCGTGGTGACTTCGGATGAGAACGATGGCAACTTCTACAAGAACATCAGCGTGCAGGACCACACGGGTGGCATCACCTTGCGCTTGCTGAACAGCGGCGGTCTGTATGTCGGTGATAGCATTCGCATTTACCTGCCCGGCACTGTGCTTTCGCCTTACAACGGGTTGATGCAACTGGACAGCGTGGATGTGGACAACAACACAGTGAAGCAAGCCACCCTCGTTCACGTGGAGCCGCTGGTGCGCACCATCGCACAATTGACCCCAGCGGCGTTGGATACCATCCAGAGCATGCTGATCCAATTGAACGATGTGGAATTCACATTAACGGATGCATGCAACGGTGTCACTTGGGCAGATGCAGCCAACCAAGCCACCGGCGAGCGCTATGTGGAGGATTGTAGTTTGACGCCGGTGATGGTGCGCACAAGCGGATATGCCAGCTACGCAGGCCAGGTATTGCCAATGGGCAAGGGTTCGATACTATGCATCGCGGGCATCTTCGGCAGCACGATACAGCTAAGCAACCGCAGTCTTGGTGAGGTCAACATGAACGGACCGCGTTGCGCGGGCCAAGAATGCCCGACGTTGTGCGCGCCCGGCACGGGTGTGAACGAGAGCTTCGCCACCACCACTGCGAACATCGACATCAACCTCACTTGCTGGAGCAACAGACCGCAAACAGGTAGCCGCTACTGGCGCGGTTATTCGGTAAGTAGCGACCTGTGTGCACAAGCCACGGCTTATGGCAGCAGCAACGCCACCGAAGTGGCTTGGTTCGTCACTCCCCCTACCACCTATGTTCCTGGCATGACCTTGAACTTCCGGTCACAACGTGGTTTCGGAGTGCCAACCCATGATCCCTTCGGCCTCTTCATCAGCACCAACTACACCCTCATCAACCTAGCGACCGCGAACTGGGCTCCTGTACCATGCGCCTATGCAACACCAAGCACCGCCGATCAGGTATGGGTGCCGAGCGGCAACATCGACCTCAGCACCGTGCTTCCTCCCGGTTACACCGGCAGCTTCGTGATCGGGTTCAAATACACCGGTAGCGACCCCAATGGCGAAACCACCAACTTCCGCATCGATGATGTGGTGATCCAGTAACAGCATCCTTCCATACCAAACGCACATGAGAACAGCATTACTCTCCCTCGTCCTTTTCGCCACCACAGCAGCGAGCGCCCAATTTGCCAGCGGCTTCGAGAACTGGCCCGATACCGTACCCTCCGATTGGATGGGCAGCAAGACCACCCTTAACGCGGATAGCGTGATCCAAGTGAGCACCAATGTGCACGGTGGCGCATACGCTGCACGCCTGCAGAACAGCACCACCACTCACAAGCGCTTCACCACGCAGCCCACAGCTGTTACCAACGGCACCATTTACACCATCAGCTTTTGGGTGCGTGGTCAAGGCAACATCCGCACGGGCTTGTACGATAACCGCCCCACCGGCAGCGGATACTCCAGCTACAACGCCTACTACAACAGCACGGGCAACACGTGGACGGAAGTGACGCAGCAGATCGCCGCCGCCATGGATTTCGCAACTGCGGAATTCATCCTCAGCGTGCAAAGCACTGGAGGCCCCGAGCATTTGGTGTTGGACGACGTGAGCATCACCGGTGGTGGTGCGCCCGTGACTGCGAGCGTATACGAGATACAATACACGGCCGACGTCAGTGGCAACTCGCCCCTGCTCGGCCAGATCATCACGACCGGCGGCATTGTAACGGGTGTGGATACGCTCGGCGCCAACTCGTACTTCATCCAGGCCGGTACCGGCCCTTGGAGCGGCATCTACTGTTTCGATGCGGTATCCGTGGTGAACATCGGCGACAGCGTGACCTTGCAAGCCACCGTGAGCGAATACCAAGGGCTTACTGAGTTGACCGCTGTGAGCAACGTGGTGGTGGAAGGACAACACCCGGTACCCGCCCCTGAAATGCTGACCCCGGCCGCCGCGCAGGACGAGCAGTGGGAAGGTGTGCTCGCAATGTTGGTGGACATCGGTTGCACAACAGGATTGGATGGCAACAACCAATGGACCGGCACGAGCAACACGGCGGGATCCATCCTGGTCGATGACCTCATGTACCTATACACACCCGTGGTGGGCAACTACTACAGCGTAACGGGCGTGCTCACATTCACCTTCGCCGAGCGCAAGATCGAGCCGCGCTTCCTAGCGGATATCGCCGTGGGATCCGGCATTGGCGAAGCGAACATTGCAACGATCGGTTTCTACCCCAACCCTGCCAATGACATCATCCGCATGGATCTCGGCGCGATCAACGGTCGTGTGGAGTACACGCTGGTGGATGCAACCGGGCGTGTGGCGAAGAGCGGATCGCTCGCGAGCAATGTGCTCTCCCTTGATGAACTGACCAACGGCCTTTACACGCTCGCACTGCGCAGCAGCGATGGCGTGCGCATGGCGCGGGTGATGGTGCAGCGCTAGAAAGAGCTTCGAACAGAACGCCCCGCTTCGGATCATCGAAGCGGGGCGTTCTGTTATCGTGGGATCACTTCACCTCCTTCACAAGGATCAGGAACACCGGGTAATGATCACTGTAGCCATCCTGGTACGTATCACCCACGAAGGTGCGGTTGGGATAGCCAGCGAAGTTGCCCTCCGTCTGTCGAAGGTACGATTCGTTGAAGATGCGCACGCCGTAGTACTTGTACGCGCCGCCAGCGCCGCTCACGAGCGACGGTGAGACGACGATCTGATCGAAGAGGTTCCATGAGTCGCGCCAGGCCAGTGTGCCGATGCCCTTTTGGTAAGGATCGTACATGGGGTTGAACATGGTGCCGTTGACCGCCTTGGCCTTTTCGCCGCTGGTTCTTAGGAAGTGACCCACGCTCACGTTCACTGGATCATCGTTGAGGTCGCCCATGTACATGATGCGCGCGTTGGCGTTGATCGCGAGCAGCGAATCGATGATGTGCCGACCGAGCTCGGCCGCGGCCCTCCGCTTGGGTTCACTGCGTTTCTCACCACCACGTCGGCTGGGCCAGTGCGCCACGATCACGTGCACGGTGTCGCCGTCGAGCACACCGCTCACGAGCAATTGATCGCGCGTGCGGAACGACGTGTCGGCCATGTGCAGTCGAATGCTCTTGTGCGCGTAGACTTTGTACAAAGCCGGGTTGTATACCAGCGCCACGTCCACGCCACGCACATCGGGACCATCAACGTGCACCACGTTGTAGCCACGCGCTTTCAGCGGTTCGCGGCTTACGAGGTCCTCCACCACCGAACGGTTCTCCACCTCGGAGAGGCCCAGGATCGCAAGCCCTTGCGGGTGCAGGTCCTTGCCCATGCTGGCGATCACACGGGCCATCTTCTCCTGCTTGTGCCAATAGCGTTGACTGCCCCATTGCTTCGCACTGCCCGGCAGGAACTCAGCATCGTCAACGCCCTCTTGGTCCAGCGTATCGTAGAGGTTCTCCACGTTGTAGAAACCCACGAGCGCGGGAACGTATTCCTGTTTGGCCTGGCCGCAGGCGATAAGGGGGAGAGAAGCAGCGAGCAGGATGAAGAACGTGGAGCGCATGGTGGGAGCTTGGAGCAACGCGGGGCGAAAGTAGACCGTGGCGCGTGCCGGTCGAAGATCGTGCCAGCTACTGCGGCAACAACAATGGATGCCGCTCGTTGAACATGCGCAGGAAGCGGAAGAGCGCCTCGTCGCTATTGCGTTGTTTCCTCGGAAGCAGATCGAACTCCTCCTGCAACACTGGGTCGATCTCCATGGCTGTGTGCATCCCCGACGCATTGAAAGCCAGCACGGCACCGGTCTCCATGTCGATGATCTGTTGCAAAAGCACCGTGCGCGTAACGGTACCATAACCATAGAGGTAGGGATCCCAGTCCCGGTAGTTCTGCTCGTACACCATGTGCGCAATGCCACCCATAAGGCCGATGCGGTAAAAGCCGTTACCCGCCGCTACGTACACCACATCGTTGTGGCAAAAGCCCCAGATGCGGTCCATGCGCAGGGCCTGCACGCCGCCGCTGTCGGGTTGGTAGTAGAGCTTGCTCAACACCTGCCGGATGTCGCGCACGGGCAGACCTTGATCATCGCGCAACCTAGCCTGAGGGATCGAAGGCGTGTTCATTCGGAAAGCATGGAAGTCGCGGTACACGCCTTCGCGGAGATCCATGCCGCCGTGATAGGGAACCCACATGGTATCGGCTTGTGCGATCGCTGCACATGAAATGATCAACCCAACTATGAAGAGGAAGGCTCTCATGCGCGTGCTTCATTGCGGATAAGGTCCACTACTTCGTCGGGTGCTTGTGCGTGCACCCAATGGCCCGCATAGGCGATCGTTTCCACGCGGCTGTTGGGGAACTGCTCCTTGATCGCGGGCAGGTCCTCGCGCATGATGTAATCGCTCTGCCCACCGCGAATGAAGAGCGTGGGCACACGCACCGTCTCCGGGCCGATGGCGGCGAGGATATGATCCAGGTCGCGGGCAAGTCCTTCCACGTTCATGCGCCAGGCGAGCTCGCCTTCATTCTTCCAGTAGAGGTTCTTCAGTAGGAACTGCACCACGCCAGGTTCCTTCACGTGCTTGGCGATGTGCGCTTCCACTTCCTTGCGCGTGCGGCCGGGGGAGAGGTCGGCGGTGCGCAAGGCATGAACGATAGGGGCCTGGTTGTTCGTGTGCTCCTTGGGACTGATGTCGATCACGACCAACCGCTTCAACAACTGCGGCCAGCGCTGCGCGAAGAGCATGGCCGCCTTGCCGCCCATGCTGTGGCCAACCAGCAAGATGTCCACCAGGCCGAGCTTTGCCACCAACGCATGCACGTCCTCGGCCATGAGGGGGTAGGTGCTCGCCGTGGTGTGCGGTGAACGACCATGATCCCGAAGATCGGCCACGATCACATCGTACGCAGGAACATCCGCTTCCGAGGGTTCAGCGAGTTCGCGCGCCACGCTGGCCAGATTGTCCGACGAGCCGAAGAGGCCGTGCAGGATCACGATGGGCGTTGCGCCTTGCGGACCAAGGCGCCGGTAGTGCAGTTCAACCGCGCTCATCGCAGTTCGCGCAAGTAAAGAGCCACGGCGTTCTCCATGCCGAAGGTGAGCGCATCGCACACCAACGCATGCCCGATGGATACTTCCAGCAGACCAGGGACGTTCCTGCTGAAGAAGGCCAGGTTGTGCCGATCGAGATCATGCCCGGCGTTCAGTCCAAGACCGAGTTCACCCGCGCGGTGCGCAGCAACAGTGAACGGAGCCACTGCAGCTTCGCGGGAGCGAACGAAGTTCTCCGCGTAGGGTTCGGTGTACAGTTCGATGCGATCGGTGCCGGTATCCGCAGCATGCGCGATCAACTCCGGATCGGTGCCCATGAAGAGCGAAGTGCGGATGCCCGCGCCCTTGAAACGCTCGACCACATCCTTCAAGAAGATCTTTTGCGCGCGCGCATCCCAACCGGCGTTGCTTGTGAGCACGCCGGGCGGATCAGGAACCAGCGTCACTTGATGCGGCTTCACTTCGAGTATCAGCGCAATGAAATCCTCGCCGGGATAACCTTCAATGTTGAACTCGGTGGTGACGACCTCTTTCAGGGCACGCACATCGGTGCGCCGGATGTGCCGCTCATCGGGCCGTGGATGCACCGTGATCCCCTGCGCGCCGAAGCGCTCGATGTCCTGCGCCCAACGCACCACATCGGGGTTGTTGCCGCCACGCGCATTGCGCAGTGTGGCCATTTTGTTGATGTTGACGCTCAGTCTCACCATCGGTCGCATCGCTTCGTTACCGTACTTCGCGGAGCACAAAAGTAGAAGCCAGTCCCCCGCGCCTCAGTCATGCACGCTATCGACCTCATCACGCCCGACATTCCACCGCTCCGACCGCAGGACGATCTGGGCCGTGCCATGGACTGGATGGAGGAGTTCAAAGTGGGCCACCTGCCCGTGGTGGATGACGGCCGCTTGGTGGGCTTGGTGAAGGATCAGGACCTGGTGGACCGCAACGATGCGCGCGCAGCGGTGAGCGCCGCCATGGAACAGGTCGAAGTCCCTTTCGTACGCGGAGGCCAGCACATCTACGAAGTGATGAAGCTCTTCAGCGAACGCGGCCTCACCGTTGTGCCCGTGCTCGACGATATGGGCCGCTATCTCGGTTGCATCACCGAACACCAAGCGTTGAAGCGACTTGCCGAAGTGACCAACATCAGCGAACCGGGCAGCATCGTGGTGCTGGAGATGAACCAGGTGGATTACAGTTTGCACGAGATCGCGCGACTGGTGGAGGCCAATGATGGTCGGGTACTCAGTGTGTACACCCATGTGCTCCCGACTTCCACGCGAGTGGAAGTGACCTTGAAGATCAACCGCGAGGACATCAGTGACATCCTGCGCAGTTTCGAACGGTATGAGTACTTTGTGAAGACCACCTACCAGGGGTCGAAATTGCAGGATGACCTGCGCGGGCGCTACGAAGAGCTGATGCGCTTCATCAACCTCTGACCTTCGGGCATGGCCCTGGCCCGCCACTTCTTTCTATTGCCCTTTATCCTTTGTTGTGCGATCACGCATGCCCAGGTCACTGTGCCCGCCATAAACGCCGATAGCACTTCTGTTGCGCGGTTCGTGCAGGTCATGGGCATCACCATCGACGGCAACAAGATCACCAAGGACCACATCATCTTGCGCGAGATGCTTTTGCAGGAAGGCGATTCGTTCAGCAGCGCGGTCCTTCAGGAAAAGTTGGAGCGCAGCAGGCAGAACCTCATCAACACCAGCCTCTTCAACACCGTTGTGTTGTTGCCGCTGTATCTGGACATGCAGCATGTGGTGGTGGAAGTGACCGTGAACGAACGCTGGACCATCTGGCCCTCGCCGATATTCCAGCTGGCCGACCCCAACTTCAACACGTGGTGGCTCACCAAGGACTTCGACCGCGTCAATTTCGGGGCCTACTTGTACAAGTACAATTTCCGCGGACGCAACGAGACGGTATACATCAAAGCGCAGTTCGGATACACCAAGCAGTTCGGACTGCGCTACCGTGTACCCTACGTCGATCGGCACCACCGTTGGGGCATAAGCGCAGGTGGCAGCTACACCGAACAGGCCGAAGTGACAGCGGGTACCGTGGGTAACAATCGGATACTGGTGAGCGATGAACGTTCCCTTGGCCCCATGCGCAACGAGCAGAAAGCAGATGTTGAGCTGAGCCTGCGCCGCAGCCACGACATCCGTCACTACTGGCGGCTCGGGTTCGCACAGGCCGAAGTGAACGACACCATTACGCGTACGGCGTTGGACTACTTCAGCGGACCCACGAGTACGAATACGCGTTACCTCACCTTCGGCTACGCGGTGGTGTGGGACAAGCGCGACATGAAGATCTATCCGCGCGATGGGCACTATGAGGAGATCCGTATCGATCAGCTCGGCCTTGGACTGCTGGGGAAGAACGCACCTAACATCGCCACGGCCTACGCAACAACCAAGCGCTGGTGGAAGATGAGCGAGCTCTTTACCCTCGCGATCAGCTTGCGCGGCAAGCACACGTGGGGCACACCCCCCTACTATGTGCAGGAAGGTCTGGGCTACTCCAACTTCGTGCGTGGCTACGAGTACTATGTGATCGATGGCGAGAGCTTTGCGCTGGGCAAGTGCAACGTGATCATGCAGCTCTTCAAGCCGCGCTCACAACGCGTGGAATCCATGCCCATAGAGGCCTTCCGCACGCTCTACTTCGCGCTCTACCTGGACCTATTTGTGGATGCCGGTCGCGTGTGGGACAGTCGCTACCACGAAGCCAACTTCCTCGCGAACGAATGGATGAGCGGCTACGGCCTCGGTCTGGACCTGGTGACCAGCTATGATCAAGTGCTGCGCGGTGAGTACACCTTCAACGCGCTGGGCGAGCACGGCTTCTTCCTACATTTCACTCAACCTTTCTAATGAACTCACCACAGAGGCACAGAGACACGGAGAAGAATGGTTCATGCGCGCTATCGGCATCGGGCGCTGTCATACTCTGTGTCTCTGTGCCTCTGTGGTGAATACCCGAACAGCACGATGCGCACAGCGGTGAACGGACGTGGGATGGAGAGCGGCATGGCCCCGGTGGTCTCCACCGTGCTGGCCAGCATGCGCAAGGCCGGACTGGAACCGCAACTGACATCTGCACTGGCACAATGGCTCACCGAGCATGGTGTTCCCGTGCAGGACAAAGTCCTAGCGGAAGGTGACCTCTCCAAGCAGGACCTCGACCTCTGCATAGGCCTCGGCGGAGATGGCACCTTGCTGGACACAGTGGCGCTCGTGGGCCGCGCGGGCATTCCGGTGCTTGGCATCAACCTGGGTCGGCTGGGCTTTCTCAGCAACGTGCGTTTGGAAGAAGTGGACAGCGCCCTGAGCGCGTTGAAGGATGGCCGCTACGCATTGCAGGATCGCTCGCTACTGGAAGTGATCGATGTGCCGGAACTGGGCACGAGCAACTTCGCGCTGAACGAGGTGAGCATACACAAGCGCGATACCGCCAGCATGATCAGCGTGCATGTGCACTTGGGCAACGATTACCTGAACACCTATTGGAGCGATGGCCTCATCATTGCCACGCCCACCGGATCCACCGCCTACTCGCTCAGCTGCGGCGGTCCCGTGCTATACCCTACCAGCGATGCGTTGGTGATCAACCCCATTTCGCCACACAACCTCAACGTGCGCCCCTTCGTGGTGCCCGATCACTTCACCATACGCCTGCAACTGGATGCCCGCACGGACCTCTGCCTGCTGAACCTCGATGCCCGCAGCACCTCCATCGGCGGGCAAAGCACCGTGACCATACGCCGCGCACCCTTCACCGTGAAAATGGTGCAGCTTGAAGGGCACGACTTCCTGCGCACGCTAAGGACCAAATTGAACTGGGGGTTGGATTTAAGGAGCGGAGGAAGCGGAACCCCTTTTCACGATCCTTAACGGCCACGTTCCCAGCCCTTTCCGGTCCCTCGGGAGCTTCGGATATCTTCGGCCCCGGCCGCCGGTGGATACCATACACCAATGGCCCACGTTAGGCCACCGATGCACCGCCGGCACCTCTTGATCCTTGCCCTCCTCTGCGGCCTTGCTTCAACTGCACAGGTGAGCGAGTTGGGCGGCACCATAGGCGCCAGCTACTACATCGGCGACCTGAACCCTTACCGCCATTACCCGCGCGATACCAAATTGGCGGGCGGGATCGTTTACCGGTACAACTTCAACGACCGCTACGCCCTGCGCCTGCAAGGGATTTACGGCACGCTGCAGGCCTATGACGGCGATTCGAAGGACTCCCTGCAACTGCTGCGCGGCCTGCACTTCCGTAGCAAGTTCATAGAAACCTCGTTGCTGTTGGAGATCAACTTCTTCAAGTACCGCACCCGCGGCAAGGAGGGTCGCAAGTGGACCCCCTTCGTGTTCGGCGGGCTGGCCTATTTCCACTTCAACCCCCACGCCCAGCTGGACGATACCTGGTACGAACTGCAACCGCTGGGCACCGAGGGGCAAGGCAGCTCGGCCGGTGGTGAGAGCTACGCGCGCGACATGATCTGCATCCCCTTTGGCGCGGGTCTGAAACTGAACGCAGGCCGCGTGGACTTCCAGCTGGAATGGGGTCTGCGCCGCACCTACACCGACTACATCGACGATGTGAGCGGCGTTTACGTGGACAACGCGCAACTGGCTTTTGAGAACGGTCCGCTCGCCGCGCAACTGGCCGATCCCAGTGCCTTGGCCGAAACTAATGCGGGCCGCGCCCGTGGCGATTCCAATACGCGCGACTGGTACGTGTACTCGGGCCTGTCGATCACCTACATCATGAGCAAGTTCAGCGACTGCGAGGAGCAGTACAACTGGATGAAGCGCAAGCACTGATCGTACGCGCCGTTCACCGACCTTCGCGCTCCTTTTGGAAAAGGCCACACATATCGCTGACGAACTGAAGGGGCGCATAGACAACGAGCGCGTGCCGCAGCATGTGGCCATTATCATGGACGGTAACGGCCGCTGGGCCAAGCAGCAGGGCGAGCACCGGATCGTGGGCCACATGAGCGGCGTGCGCAGCGTACGCGAAGCCCTCACGGGTGCCACGGATATCGGCGTGCGCTACCTCACGCTCTACGCCTTCAGCACTGAGAACTGGAACCGGCCACGCCATGAGGTTGAAGCGCTGATGGACCTGCTGGTGAAGACCGTGGTGGACGAGATCGACGAACTGCACAAGAACAGCGTGCGCCTGAACGCCATCGGAGATCTGGAAAGTTTGCCGGAGAACTGCCGTCGCACGCTGAGCGATGCCATTGCGCGCACGGCGAAGAACGACCGCATCACGCTCACCCTCGCCCTTAGCTACAGCGCCCGCTGGGAGATCCTGCGCATGGCGCGCACCATAGGCGAGGAAGCACGCACCGGCACCTTGGATCCGGCCACGATCACCGAGGAAACCATAGCGGACCATTTGTGCACGAAGGGCATGCCCGATCCCGAACTGCTCATACGCACCAGCGGTGAGCAACGCATCAGCAACTTCCTCCTTTGGCAGATCGCCTACGCCGAACTGTGGTTCACGCCGGTGCTCTGGCCGGATTTCCGGAAGGAGCACCTCTATGAAGCGGTGCTGGACTACCAGAACCGCGAACGGCGTTTTGGCAAGACCAGCGAACAACTCCCCACTCGCTGATATGCGCGCGCTTTTCGCATTCCTCTTGTGCGCACTGGGCGCCACCGTGGCGATCGCCCAGCCCGGCAAGCAACCGGTGATGGACTATAACCTGCCGCAGACCTACGAGATCGGCGGCATCACCGTTAGCGGCACCATATCGGTGGATCCCGGTGCGGTAAAGCTTTTTGCCGGCCTTCAGGTGGGTGACAAGATCGAACTGCCCGGTGATCGCATTGCGCGCGCTGTGCGCAACCTGTGGGACCAGAAGCTCTTCAGCGATGTGAAGATCGAAGCCGCCGAGTTCCGCGGTCGCGTGGTCTTCCTGCACATCGTGGTGCTGGAGAAGCCGCGCCTCTCCCGTTTCAAGTTCGAGAACGTGAGCAAGAGCGAGGCCGACAAGCTCTATGACGAAGTAGACCTGCAACGCGGGCAGCAGGTGAACGAGGCGGTGATCGCGCGATCGCGCCAGACCATACGCCGCTACTACGTGGACAAGGGTTACCTGAACGCCAGTGTAACTGTGCGCGACCTGGCAGACACCATGGACCGTGGCATGGAGAACAGCGTGGTGCTCTACTTCGATGTGGTACGCGGGCAGCGTGTGCGGATCCAGGACGTGGTCTTCAACGGCAACGAAGCACTCAGCGACAAGAAGCTGCGCAAGGCCATGAAGGAGACGCGTCGCAAACGCTGGTACAACATCTTCGGGTCGAGCAAGTTCATTGCCAGCGATTTCGAGGCCGATCAGGTTAAAGTGCGCGAGGCGTACAACAACGCTGGCTACCGCAACGCCACCATCGTGCGCGACACCATGTACCAGGTATCGCCCAAGCGCGTGCGTGTTGAAGTGGACGTGGACGAAGGCCAGCGCTTCTACTTCCGCAACATCACCTTTACGGGCAACACCAAATACACCGGCGATACGTTGCCCAAGATGCTTGGCATCAAACGCGGCGATGTGTACAACAAGCGCCTTCTGGATAGCCGCCTCTTCATGAGCGCCAACGGCGGCGACATCAGCTCGTTGTACATGGACGATGGCTACCTCGGCTTCTACCCCGATCCGGTGGAGGTGCTTGCCGAAGGCGACAGCATCGATCTGGAGATCCGCATCCGCGAAGGGCGACAGTTCCGCATTCGCAACGTGTACATCAAGGGCAATTCCAAAACGAACGAGCATGTGGTGCGCCGGGAGATCCGCACCAAGCCCGGCCAGCTCTTCAACCGCAGCGACGTGATACGCACGCAGCGGGAACTGAGCAACTTGGGCTACTTCAATCCCGAATCGCTGGGCGTGAACCCCATACAGGACCAACGCACCGGCACCGTTGATCTGGAGTACACCGTGGAAGAGAAACCCAGCGACCGATTGGAACTGAGCGGCGGCTGGGGCGCTGGCCGGTTGGTACTGAGCATCGGTCTTTCGTTCACCAACTTCAGCCTGCGCAAGGTCGCCGACCCCAAGGCTTACCAGCCATTGCCTAGCGGCGATGGGCAAACGCTGAACGTGCGTGCGCAGACCAACGGTCGCTTCTTCCAGAGCTACAGCCTCAGCTTCGTGGAGCCCTGGCTCGGTGGCCGCAAAGCAAATTCGCTCAGCTTCTCGGGCTACGTCAGCGTACAGTCCAACGGTGTTCCACGTTACGTCGACAGCGAACTTGGTCGTGTGGCCAACCCCTTGCGACAATCGCTGATCATCTGGGGTACCACGCTCGGCTTCGGCAAGCGATTGCCATGGCCCGATGACTTCTTCATCATGCGCCTCACGGGGTCGTACCAGCGCTATGATCTGCGTAATTACAGCAGCGGGCAGGTGGTCTTCTCCTTCAACAACGGCACTAGCAACGTGATCGCGGGCCAGTTCCAGCTCTCGCGCAATTCGGTGGATCAGCCCTTCTTCGCGCGTAGCGGATCCGATGTCACCTTCAGTGTAAAGGCCACCCCGCCATACTCCCTCTTCAACCCCGGAAAGGACTATGCGTCGCTGGAACCTTCCGACCTCTACAAGTTCGCGGAGTTCCACAAGTGGAAGTTCACCACGCAATGGTTCCAGAAACTCACCAATAGCAAAACGCAGCACAACCTGGTGTTCATGGCCCGCGCGGGCTGGGGCTTCTTGGGCCACTATAGCGATGCCATCGGCGATTCGCCCTTCGAGCGCTTCTACCTCGGCGGTGCGGCGCTCACGGGTTTCCAGCTGGATGGTCGCGAGATCGTGGGCTTGCGCGGTTACGACGATTTCTCGCTTTCGCCACAGACGGGCAATTTCATCGTGAGCAAGTACACGGCTGAGCTGCGCTTCCCGGTCTCGCTGAATCCGCAGGCCACGATCTACACCCTCGCCTTCGCCCAGGCCGGCAACACCTGGAACGATTTCGACAACTTCGATCCGTTCCGGCTCTATCGCAGCGCCGGCGTGGGCCTGCGCTTGTACCTGCCCATGTTCGGTCCCATGGGGCTCGACTATGGTTGGCGCTTGGACGATGTACCCACTGCCCCCAACATGGCACGCAGCCAGTTCCACTTCACGATCGGCATCGATCTTGGCGAGCTTTAGAGCACATCACCTACTTTCGACACCCTCCCGATGAACCGTACGATCCTCTACGCAGTCGCGCTGATCGTGGCGATGCTCCCGATCGCTGAAGTGCGCGCGCAACGCATCGCGTTCGTCAACACCAAGTACATCCTGGAGCAGATGCCGGAGTACGAGACCGCGCAGAAGGAGCTCGATCGCCTGAGCAAACAATGGCAGGACGAGATCGATGAACGCTATCTGCAGATCAAGCGGCAACGGGAATCGTACAACGCCGAAGCGATCCTCCTCACCGAGGAGATGCGCCGCTCGCGACTGGACGAGATCGATCGCCGCGAACGCGAAGCACGCGATATGCAGAAGAAGCGTTTCGGTGTTGAAGGCGACCTCTTCAAGAAGAGGCAGGAACTGATCCAACCCATACAGGACCGCGTGTACACGGCGATCAAGGAAGTGGCGGGCACCAGCTACGTGGCGGTGTTCGACCTCAGCGGCTCCAACGGTGGTGGCCTGCTCTTTGCCAGCGACAAGTACGATAAGAGCGACAGCGTACTGCGCAAGCTCGGCATACGACCCGATCGTGAAGGCACCGGTGGAGGAAGCGAGGAAGATGGTGAACCACAACCCAACGGTGGTGATCCCCCGAAGGACGGCACGCGCGATGGTGGCGGCGGCGATGGCGGCACACAACCCGATGGAGGCGGAAGCACCCCTCCCCCAGAGAAACAACCCCGATAAGTGATATCAACACAATGAAGCAGTTCATCATAGCCGCGGCCCTTGCGCTTACCACGCTCGCACCCGCCAGCGCACAACAAACCATCAAGCTCGGTCACATAGACCGGCAGCAACTCATGCTCGCCCTGCCCGAGCGTGGCGCCGCTGAAAAGCGCATGCAGGATTTCGCCAAGACCCTCGACGACCGTTTGAAGGCCATGGGTGCTGAATACGAGGCCAAGGTTGCCGCAGCGCAAGCTCGTGCCGAAGCCATGACCCAGACCGAAAAAGAGAGCGCAGTGAGCGAGATCCAGGAACTCGAAGGCCGCATCAAAGCCGCACAGGAGAAAGCGCAAGAGGATCTGGCCAAGCAGGAGGAAGAACTGCTGCGCCCCATGGTGGATAAGGCCAACACGGCGATCAACGAAGTGGCGGCCACCAATAACTTCACCTACATCTTCGACACCAGCACGGGCTTCGTGCTCTACTTCGACAAGGGCGAGGACATCATGCCCCTGGTGAAGGCCAAGCTCGGCATACAATAGCGATCACACCGTGGATCCCCGTCCCATCGGCATCTTCGATTCCGGTATCGGCGGACTTACTGTGTTGCAAGCGATACGGCAGGCGCTCCCCGCGGAGCGCCTGTTCTATTTCGGTGACAATGCACACGTGCCTTACGGACCGCGCAGCTTGGAGGAGGTGCGTGGCTTCAGCCTTGCCATCACACAAGCGCTGATCGCTCTTGACTGCAAGCTGATCGTGATCGCATGCAACACCGCTAGCGCTGCGGCCCTCGCCAGCTTGCGCGAAGGCTTTCCACACATGTCATTCGTGGGCATGGAGCCTGCGGTGAAGCCCGCAGTGGAACACACGAACACCGGTGTCGTAGGTGTGATCGCCACGGTGGCCACCTTCCAGAGCGCATTGTACGCCTCGGTGGTGGAACGCTTCTCAAAGGGGGTAGAAGTGCTGCATCAGCCATGTCCGGGCCTGGTGAAGCAGATCGAAGCCGGCGAGTTCGATACTCCGAAGACCGAAGCCATGCTGCGTGGTTGGCTGGAGCCGATGACGGCAAAGAACATCGATGCACTGGTGCTCGGCTGCACCCACTACCCCATCGTACGCACCCTTATCGAACGCATCGTGGGCCCCGGTGTACGTGTGATCGATCCCGCACCGGCGATCGCCAGGCAGGTGAAGCGGTTATTGGAACAAGACCATCACGCACCAGCGAGCAACACGCAAGGCAGCGCAACGCATTGGACAAGCGGCGACCCAGGAGAGTTCGCGAGAATGATGGAACGGATAGGAATGGAGCGGACGCTAGTGCGAAGCGGCAACTGGGCCGAAGGAAAGCTCACTCTTCCTTGAACCACCCCGCATACATCCGGTAGTTCTTCGCAATGCGCTCGATCTCGTTCTGCGAGAGTTCCGCGCTCACGGGCCCAACGCGCTTCGCTGGCACACCCGCCATCAAGCTGCCGGGCTCCACCACGGTGTTCTGCAGCACCACCGCGCCGGCGGCGATCACGCTGCCCTCACCGATCACGGCGTGGTCCATGACGATGGACCCCATACCGATGAGCACTTTATCCTTGATCGTGCAGCCGTGGACGATCGCGTTGTGGCCGATGCTCACGTCGTTGCCGATGGTAAGCGCCGCGCGTTCGTAGGTGCAGTGCAGCACAGCGCCATCCTGGATGTTCACGCGGTCGCCGATGCGGATGCTGTTCACATCGCCGCGCACCACGGCGTTGTACCACACGCTACAGTGATCACCCATTGCCGTATCACCGATCACCACAGCCGTCTCGGCCAGGAAACAGTCCTCCCCGAACTTGGGCGTGAAGCCGCGCACGCTGCGGACCAATGCCATGGTCAATGCGTTCCTTTCTCATGCAGTTTGCCGCAACCTTCCTTCTGGCAGCACGCCGGTAACTTGGCGAAGGCCTTCGGATCACCGGGCACACCATCAGCGGCGTAGCCCATCATGATCAGTGCCTTACGAAGAGCCTCGGGGTCGTTCTTCTTCGCATCGTAATCCACATGCACGGTGCTCGTGGCAAGGTCCACTGTTACCTTCTTCACGCCTTTCTCATAGATCATGTTGCTCTCGATGGTCTGCTGGCACATATCACACACAGTACTGCTGACAATGGCGAGGTGTGCGGTCTTCTTGTCCTGTGCGATGCCGCTAAGGCCGACGGCTAGCAGGCAAATGGTCATAAGGGTTCTCATGGTTCGCGGGTGGTGTTGTGTTTTCGGTCGATGGTGAAGCGAAGTCCGCCGTAAAGCATGGCTTTATTGGTGGGTCCCCAGATCAAACTGGTGTCAAAGTACGGGCCATAGGGATCATCGGCGGCGATGATCTGCTGTTGTTGCAGGGTGCTGGTGATGTTCTCGGCGCCGAGATAGAACTCCCATGCCCCGATGATCCGGGTGAGTTGTGCGTGCAACGTGCTGTACGCAGGAGCACGTTCCGCGAAGCGCAGACCTTCGGGGTTGCTGGCAGTGGATGGGATCCGGCTCTCGCCGAAGATGTTGAGGTTGATGTCGAAGCGCCAATGCTCCTTGATGTCCGCATAGGCCAGATCGATGAGGCCCCGATGCACGGGGGTGAACGGGCGTTCCAACAGCTTGCCATCGTAAGTGGTGCGCACGTCATAATAACGGTAGCTCGTTTTCAATTGGAGCCTTCTCGAAAGCTCCACCTGCACATCGGTGAGCAGGCTGTTGGAATAGGATGCGCCATCGAGCATGTAGAACGCGATCAACTGAGGGTCGCGATCGAGGTCGTTCACCACTTGTGCGGTGAAGCGCGTATGATAGGCATCAGCGCCAATGGCCCATTTGCGATCCAGCCATTTGAACTTGTGCAGCAGCGAAGCACCGAAGTTCCAAGCGCGCTCCATGTCCAGCGGATCCACGAGCACTGTGCGCGAGCTCGCCATCACCGCGCTGCTCTCCATCAGCGGGTTGGCTGTGCGGAAGCCGTGACCTACCGATGCACGGACAGTGGTGAGCGGACCTATATCGTACTTGGCGTGCACACGCGGACTAGCTACAGTGCCATACAGGTCGTTCACGTCCACGCGCACACCGGTAACCAACGTCAGGCCTTCGCGCTTCAACGTGTGCTCGGCGAAAGCGCCCGGCATGCGTTCTGTGCGGCCGAGGTCCAGCACCAGCAAGGTGTCGTTGGTGAAGCGCTCCTCGTAGTCATCGTACTGGAAACTGAGGCCCGCCTTGATCTGGTCGGTGCCCGTGCCTAGCAACTGCTGGTAAACCATGCTTGCGTAGGCGCTTTGCTGCTGGCCATCGTAGGTGCGCGCTCCGTAGCGGTAGTCCACCTCGTGCCTACGCAAGGCAGCAATGAGGCCAATGCTCTTGGTGGCGTCGTTCTCGAAGACCCAGCCATGCTTGCCGAAGGCATCCACCAGGCGGTTGGTGGCTTCAATGGTGTAAGGTCCACGCGGATCATGCACATGCGTTGGTTCGTTCATGCGCATGGCGGTTTGTCCGCCCAGGCGTTCGTCCTCCACTACGCGCAGGGTGACCTGTCCGCTCTTTCGTTCGCCCTGATGCATCCATCGGTCCATGACGTTGATCCGGCGCGTGCGCGGTTGGTCCATGAAGCCGTCGCTGTTCTGATCCATCTCTTGATCGAACCAGTTGCCGTGCAGGAGCAGCAGGTTCGCACTGTGCTTGCCTGTGGCTTGTGCCGTATGTACGTTCAGTTCCGCTCGGCCTTGGCTGTTGCCGTAGACGTTGACGAACAGCGTCGGTTGTGAGAGCGGGTTCACCAAGCACAGATCGATCTGGCCCGTTATGGCATTGGGGCCGTTCACTGCCGTGCCCACGCCCTTGCTCAGGTTTATGTCGTTGATCCACGTGCCGGGGATGAGCGTGAGACCTGAAGAGATGGACAAGCCTCGGATGAACGGAATGTTCTCCAAGCTCATCTGCGCGTACTTGCCATCGAGCCCCAACATGCGGATCGTCTTCGTCCCCGAAACGGCATCGCTGAAGCTCACATCCACCGTCGCGTTCGTTTCAAAACTCTCACTGAGGTCGCAGCACGCGGCGCGCTTAAGTTCCTTTGGGCCCAAGTTCTCGCTCGCGTTGATCGTGCGCGTGCTCAACTGGGTACCTTGAACGCGCTCCACCACTTCCACCTCACCGATCTCCACGGTGCTGCGTAGCGTGATCACAATGGGCGATGTGGATGGACCCGATAAAGCAAGCGTGTCGGGTGCGTAGCCCACGAACGAGGTCACCAGCTTCGCAGGCCATTGCTCGGGGGGCAACAAGCTGAAGTGACCGTCGGCATCGGAGCTGGCGCCCACGGTGGTCCCTGCCCAATGCAGGTTCGCGCCCGGCAATGGAGTGCTTCCACGCGCATCGGCACCAAGCACCCGACCCGTTATGGGCTGGGCCATAGCAGCGGAGCACAGGCCGAACAGGAGGAAAAGGAATGGACTTCGGAACTGGATCATGTTGAACTGAAAAGCGTGTGAGAGGGAACACCCCGGGCAAAGCCCTTCGCCATGCGGCGAATGAACACGGATCAGATCAACAATGAACGAAGCGATGCGAGGCGGTCCGGTGCAGTGCGTGGAGGCGGGCGACTATCCAGCCAACGCAGTGGCACATGCATCGGGGACTCTACCACCATCATGGGTGCCGCATCGAGTGCGATCAGGAGAACGCTCAGATCGAGCGTGGTCGACTGCAGAAGCTGTGCGCTATCCGCCGCGACCTGGGTCATTGCGCAACATGTAGCCTGTATCGTGGCGCTGGACTCATGCTCCTCGTGCGGACAGCAATCGCCGCTGAGCCCTACGCTCAACACGCTGTGCCCGCCCATGAGGCAGGTCATGCGCGAGAGCGAAAGCCCGCTGGTAGCGAACAACAGCAAGCACGCCACCAAGCAGGTGATCCATCGGTGGTGTTGCAGGAGGCGGCGCATAACGGGGCGAAAGTAGGGCTGCCCGAGACGCCTAGGGGCCCATGCCGTGTTAGCGATCGTCAATGGCTTGGTATGCCATGCCAGTACCTTTAGCCCCATGGAAGCAACGACCACCACCAATAGCAGCAAGCGCCCGCCAGTTTCGGTGTACGCCGAAAGCACCCCGAACCCCGCCACCATGCGGTTCGTGAGCAGCCGCATGTTGGTGCAGGACGGTCGTTTGTTGGAGTTCCGCGCACCAGAGGAGCCCGCAGGTGTTTCGCCGCTGGCTGAAAAGGTCTTCAACCTGCCCTTCGTTACGGGCGTGTTCATCAGCAGCAATTTCATCACCGTGACCAAGAACACCTCGGTCACTTGGGACTTGGTGCATCTAGAATTGCGTGAGTACATCCAGGACTACCTGAACGCCGATGGTCGCGTGGTGTACGATGATGCGCCCGCCCACGCACTTGCCGATGCCAACGAGCGCGCAACGACGCATTCCGAAGCGAAGAACCCCGAAGAGGAGAAGATCATCCGCGTGCTGGAGGAGTACATCCGTCCGGCGGTGGAAGGAGATGGCGGTCACATCGCGTTCCGCTCCTTCGAGGAAGGTGTGGTCACCGTAACACTACGCGGCGCGTGCAGCGGCTGCCCCAGCAGTATGGTTACCCTAAAGCAAGGCATCGAGAACATGCTGAAGCACGAGGTGCCGGGCGTTAGGGAAGTAGTTGCAGAAGAGTTGTAGGGCTTGTGCGATCCGGGTCGCTCGCGCATCCTAGTGGAAACGAACCACGATGCGCACCTTGAAATCACTCCTACTGCTTACCGCGCTCAGCAGCCCTTCCCTCCTCGAAGCACAGAACCTCGGCGAGATCCGCGGCAAGATCATCGCACCAGACGGCACCGAACAGGTCGGGGCCAACGTGTACATCGATCGTGACGGCGCTCTCTTCGGCACCGTTACGGATATTGATGGTCGCTTCATCCTGAAACCGCTGGAGCCGGGTGTGTATAGCGTCAAGATCTCCTACGTGGGCACCAAGCCGATCACCGTGCAGGGCGTGGAGGTGATCGCCGATCGGATCACCTTTCTGCCCAACCAACACATGATCGCAAGCGCTGGGCTGGACAGCATTCCAGAGTTCATCATTTATCGCCGCCCCTTGATCGAACCGAACAATCCCGGGGTCATGACGCTCCTGGCATCAGAGATCGAGAAAGTGCCCACCGCCAAGAACACCCTCGGCTTGGTAAGTTCGCAATTCGCTGGTGTCACTGCCGCACCCAACGGCGATGGACTCTACTTCCGCGGATCGCGGACGGAGAACATGGCGAGCTACATCGATGGGGTGAAGGTGAGCGGGGCCGTGCCGCGCGTGCCGCCATCGGCGATCAGTAGCGTGAGCGTGTACACCGGTGGATTGCCCGCCCGCTATGGCGACGTGACCGGCGGCGTGATCGTGATCGAGACCAAGACCTACGCAGAGATGTACCATTACGCGCAACGCAAAGCGCGTGAAGAAGCGGAGGAGCGCGAACTTGCGGACTGATCCATGTTCCAGCGCAGCCGCACCACGATCGCCACGAGCGATGAAGACCTGGTGCTCGCCATCCGTGGTGGGCACCAGAGTGCGTTGGGCGACCTCTGGGACCGCTATGCGCATCTGCTCTTCGGTGTAGGCATGAAATACCTGAAGGACACCGAACAGGCTCAGGACACCGTGGTGGACCTCTTCACCACACTACCGGAGCTGGTGCGGAAACATGAAGTGGAGCACTTCCGTGCATGGGTGCATACGGTGATGCGCAACCGCTGCCTCATGGTCTTGCGGAAGGACCTCCGCTCCAGCGCGATCCCAGAAGAATTGCTGCAAGCTTCCGACGAGAACAGCGAGGAGGCTCGATTGCACGAAGCCACTTTGCAACAGCTTGAACGCGCCATCGAGACGCTGAACGAGGCGCAGCGCAATTGCATCCGGCACTTCCACCTCGAACGCCAGAGC
Source organism: Flavobacteriales bacterium (assembly GCA_046595075.1). Classification (GTDB taxonomy): domain Bacteria; phylum Bacteroidota; class Bacteroidia; order Flavobacteriales_F; family PHOS-HE28; genus PHOS-HE28. The sequence goes on along the minus strand of JBKJPT010000098.1, from coordinate 25,160 downwards.
TACGAGCGCACCGCCGAGCTCACGGGCTTCAGCATTGAACAAGTGCGCAGCCATTTGCAGAACGGCCGCCGCAACCTGGGCCTTTACCTACACCGTCATGCCGACCAGAACGCCTGACATGCACCCCTTCGATCGCGCCGGACCACCCACGCGGGAAGAATTGCTTGCGTACGCGCAAGGCCAGCTCTCGCCTGCGGAACAACACGCTGTAGAAGCCCACATGGAACACGACCCGCTGGTTCGCGATGCCGTGGAGGGATTGAAATACACGGGAGCGGTAGATGCGGCTCGTTCACTGGATCACATGCGCCCAGCTGCACCGCGCGGTGTGCAAAACGCTTGGTGGATCGGCGGTGGTACTGCGGTGATCCTAGCGGTAGTGGGCACCGCCTACTTCATTTCATCATCGGAACCGGAGAAGCAGATCGCCGAGTCCACTACACCTCGCATCGAGGGATCCACCATCACCGATCACGATGGTGCACCACTGGCCAATGCCGAGATCCTTGCAGCCGTGGAGCAACCACGACCTGAACGCATCGGCCACGAACGAATGGCCTTGCACACACGTGAAGCCGCCCGACTGGCAGTGCCGCGAGAGACCACGATCGAACGAGTGGATCCGCGCAAGACAGACCTGAGCAGCACCACATCACCCACTTCAGTGAGATCGGCGGGTCGTTCCCACACCAACAGACAATTGCTCTTCCTGCACGACCTGAAGCTCGTTCATCCGAAAGAACTCTACGGCAACGACCCGGCCTTGGAGCTCTCAGATGAACATGTGGCGGCACGTTTCGCCGATGCCGCACGAAGGGACAGCCTTCGTGCGCAGGATGTCCTGCTCTCATACACTGAATTCATGGACGAGGCACTGTACCGCTTTAGCAACAACGACCACAAAGGCTGCTTGGACGATCTGCGATTCGTTCTCTCACAATATCCCGACGATGTGAACGCACTGTTCTATGCTGGGCTATGTTCGTACAACCTTGGACTCTACGAACGAGCGCGCACCTTTTTGCAGCGCGCCGCCACGCATCCCGTGAACGTGTTCGATGAAGAAGCATCCTGGTACCATGCGCTGACGTTGGACCGCATGGACGACCCCGGATCGATCGCTGCCTACCAACGGGTAGCGAACGGAGGAGGCTTCTATTCCGAGCTGGCGAAGGCGCGTGTAGCCCCGCGTTGACCCTCACTCCACGGCCACGATGCGGATCATGTCAACGCTCTGGCCATCGACCATCAGAGCGGCCACGAACAGGCCCGGCGATCGCGTGTGATGGTATTGCACCAGCGTGCCAGCAGTTCGAAGCGCCAGTGGAAGTTGCTCCACAGTGCGGCCGAACATATCGCGCACCACGATGAAGGCCCTTCCATCAGTAGGGGCCGCAGCCGTGAGCCTGATCGCAGCCGTAAGACAGAACGGGTTAGGGTTGCACTCCAGCATATGAACTTCAGATGCGCTCTGGTTCTCGCTGATCCCAATAGGCATGCACGAAAGACCAAAGGGCAGGTCATCGATCGCGGCCGCAGGTGTGGCCACATCATTGCCGCGCACTTGCTCCGGTCCGAAGATGCCGGTGATCCCTTCGGCATCTACGCCAGCCACGCTCACATAGTACACGGCGGAACCGTTGAGGCCCGGAACGAGGTAGCTGGTCTGGTCTGTGCGATACATGTAGTCGAACGCTGGTGGCGAATTGAGGCCGCGCACACCTACGCGGTATTGCACCCATTGTGGACCGCCATTGATCACCACGCGCAATCCAGTAGGTTCATCGAGCACCATATAGGTCGGCGTTCCAGGGCCAAGGGCTAGCAAGGTGGCCTCCATACCATTGATCACAGCGTTACGTTGCAGGTAGTTGAAGTCCACGAAGAAGCTATCGACGAGCAGATCACCGTCGGTGTCCACTCCGAGAATGTCGTTGCTGGTGTGCTGGCGATCATCATAGCCCTCCACACTGGGGTCACCATCACCATGCTCGTTGGCCGCGCATATGCGGATACTCTGGTAACCAGCTTCACGGAACGGGATGTGATCGCTGCCACGGCCGATCCGATCCTCGCGATCCATTACAGTGACCAACATGGGCACTGGCACTTCTCCTTGCAGCTTTTCGCGGTAGCTGAGCGCCGTTGTCTGCGCCAAGCCGCGCGTGGTCATGTGCGAGAAGAGGCGCACTTGCAAACTGTCCACCTCGTCCAGCACGCCGCAACCCGGCGGCGAAGCAGTGTGGCCACAGAGGATGCCACCCACGATGTCGTTGTTGAGCACGCCTTTGATGGCGATGCCCTGTGTTCCACAGAACTGGGCCATGGCGCGAGAGCCGAGCAATCCGTGCTCTTCGCCGGTGACGAGCATGAACACGATGGTGTGGTTGAAGGTGTACTTGCTCAACACGCGTGCGAGTTCTAACACCAGCGCACTGCCGCTGCCGTTGTCCTCTGCCCCGTTCGCTTCGCAAGCCGGATCGCAATTGTCGGCACAGCGGCTATCGAGGTGCGCTTCGATGATGATGACGCGATGGCCTGTGGTCTGCGAACCTGGTAGTACGGCCAACACATCGCGCCAGCCTTGGGCGCTACCGCATCCGCCCGCCTCATTCGCATAATCGAACTGCAAGTAAGCAGGCAGTAAGCGATCCTCGTTCACTGCCGAAAACTGCTGGAACCGCTCGAAGGCCCAGCGGCGCGCAGCACCGATACCCGTGGTGTTGCTCATAGTATCGGAATACGTCTGTCGCGTTCCGAAACCCACGATGCGCTCAAGATCCGCCTTGATCGAATCGGCATTTACTTCGCTGCGCAGTGCACAGAGGATGGCCTCGTGGTCGTCGATCACAGTTGTGGCCGCATAGTCCGCAGGATCGTGCAAACCCTTCATGGCCTGCAATGCCTCTGCGTTCGTGCAGGAAATATTGCTGAACTGCGCGTGCAGCGCTTGCGTAGCGACCATTGCCAGGAGGAGAATACCGCGCATACCGTTGGAATTGGATGGGGAAGGTAGCCACCTAACGGAACGACCTGCGTCATCACTCTACCTTGCAAGCCATGTTCGCTAGCACACGCGATGCCTTCGAGTGGTCACGCAAGACCACGCCACGGCGCTTAAGCAACGCGGCTGGCTTATGGACGAGCTACCAGCGTGCAAAGCGCAGTGGTGATCCACGCATCGGTGGGCTGCCTTTCAGCATCAGCTTCGAGCCTACCACGGCCTGCAACCTGCGGTGCCCCGAATGCCCGAGCGGGCTGCGGTCCTTCACCCGCCCCACCGGCAACCTCAAGCAAGACCTCTTCACGCGCGTGATCGATGAGCTCGCTCCGGACCTATGGGCCCTCACATTCTACTTCCAAGGGGAGCCGTACATCAATCCCAACTTCCTGGACATGGTTCGCATCGCCAGCGATCGCGGGCTGTACACCAACACCAGCACCAACGCGCACTTCCTTACCGAAGAGAAAGCGGAAGCCACTGTTCGCAGCGGACTATCGCGATTGATCATCTCGCTCGATGGCACCACGCAGGACACCTACTCTGCTTACCGACGTGAAGGCGAACTGGCCAAGGTGATCGAGGGCGCGGAACGGATCGTGAAGTGGAAGAAGAAGCTAAAGAGCCTCACCCCTCACGTGGTCTTCCAGTTCCTGGTGGTGAAACCGAACGAACACCAGATCCCCGAGGCGCGTGCCCTTGCCAAGCAGATCGGCGTGGACGACCTGTGGCTGAAGACCGCGCAGATCTACGAGCCGAAGGACGATCACCCGCTGATCCCTACGCAGGACAAATACGCCCGCTACCGACGCAACGCGAACGGCGTGTGGGAGTTGAAGCGGAAACGTCCCGGCTCTGCGGGAAATAAGTTGGAGGACAATTGCTGGAAAATGTGGCACAGCTGCGTGATCACTTGGGACGGGCGTGTGGTACCCTGCTGCTTCGATAAGGATGCACACCATGTCCTCGGCGATCTGCGCACGCACAGCTTCCGCGAGTTATGGCACAGCGATGCCTACAACGACTTCCGCAGCACGCTGCTGAAGTCGCGCAGCAGCATTGAGATGTGCCGGAATTGCAGTGAGGGGAGCCCGGTTTGGGCGTAAGGCATTTGTCACGTCGGGCTTGATCCGGATATGCGCCTTCGGTGGGAATCCGATCCTCGGGAGGTCCCAGCAGCCAAGATCGTTCGCGGTATTGTCTGCCACAGAGCGTGTACAGTGCTTCCCGTGTTGGTGAAAATATGCCCCGTCGGATTGTTCCTAGGCCACGTGCGCAATACGCTCGGGCCACAATGGTGAACACGGGTTTCCCCGACCAGCAGCGGATCCCAGCTACACACCCGCCCAGGATCGAGGAGGGATCGGCAATAGCAGCCCCTGCCGATCCGATCGGCCTAATTCTCCCGTATGTGATCCCGGACGCCGGAACTCTCCGCCGCCCGAACCAAAACCAAAAACCGATGAACTACAAGACGCTGCTTGTTAGTGCGTGGGTCGCGTTGGGTGCTTTCTCCGGGCCAAGTGCCTGGGCCAGCAGTCACCGCGAAGCACCACTGATCGCCAACGACCCGTTGGCCGACAACACGGATCTGTACTGCTTCCGCAGTCCCGATGATCCAAACTACATCACCATCATTGCCAACTACATACCGGCGCAACTCGCGTTCGGTGGCCCTAACTACGCCAGCTTCGGCGAAGGGATCCGGTACGAGATCCACATCGACAACAACACCATGACCCCTGGTGATGATGTGACCTACCGCTTCACCTTCACGAAGACGAACCAGGATCCCACCACCTTCTTCAACATCCGCCTAGGCCAGCAGAACCTGCTGACCATGTACACGATGGAGAAGAGCACGGACGGCGGTGCAACGTGGACCACGGTGCTCAGCAACGGCAAAGTGCCGCCGCCGAACATCGGCCCGCGCAGCATCGAAGGCGGTGCAGGGTTGGGAGCTGCGAGCTATCAATCGCTGATCATCGCAGCCATCAGTACCGCCAGCTCTGGCGAGACCGTTTACTGCGGCCCAGCTGATGATCCCTTCTTCGTGGACCTCGGTGGCATTTTTGACTTGGGTGATGCACCCCGCCAGAACAACGGCGGCATTGTGCGCGACGGTGTTGCACGCACCAACGTGCACAGCATCTGTCTGAAGATCCCCATCAGCCTGTTGCAGAAGAACGGCATGGACGTGAGCATGGCCACCACTATCCTCGATCCCGATTTCGTGATCGGTGTATGGGCCAGTGCAAGTCGCCCTGCAATGCGCACGCTTGATGCCAGCGGTTACTCCGAGAGCGGCAACTGGGTGCAAGTGTCGCGCCTCGGCATGCCCTTGACCAACGAAGCGGTGATCCCCATCGGCAGCAAGGACTACTGGAACGCACTCACCCCTTATGAGGACCTCGCGAACCTGGCCACTTTCGGCAACTACTTCTACAACCCGGAGCTGGCGCTGTACATGGATGACGATCAGTTCGGTGGAGCGGTACCCGCCTTTGCTGGTCTACGTATCCAGCGCAACAGCTTGCAAGGCTTCGACTTCGGCAACGGGCAAAGCGGCCTTTGGCCCTTAAAGAATACCGCTGCCGTTGCTGGCACCGCATTGGACGATGCGATCTTCGGAACGCTTCTTCTTCCTGCGGACAACAGCCCACGCAGCGTGGACCTGTGGCCGATCTTCCATACCGGCGTGCCCAACCTGGCTCCATACCAATTGGCCACGGGCAAAATGGGCAACCCGCTCGCCGTAGGCAAGCCCTTCATCAACAACTTCCTGCCCAACGGTGGCGATATGCTGCGCTTGAACATGGCGGTGCCTGTTACCCAGCGTAACGACCCTGCCTTCAGTTCGCTCGGCATCGTGGCAGCTGCGGTTTCGGGCCTCACCGATCCTGCTTACAACGCCGATGCTTCGCTCCAGTTCATTCCCAACATGGACGGCTTCCCCAACGGGCGTCGCTTGGAGGATGACGTAACGCGCATTGAGCTGCAAGCCGTGGGTGGTGTCGCACTGGCCGCAATTGGCCTGTGGATGGACGACTACAACGCTGGCAACCCCAACCAAAGCCCGGTGACGAACCTGCTCATCAACACGCTCCAATACAGCACTGGCGTGGAAGCGAACGACGCGGATTTTGGAAACACATTCCCTTACGTGGCCGCTCCTTGGAGGGGTACGGATATCTGATCGGCCCATGGCAAGAGCCGCTTGCGCCCAGGTATGGGCGAGAGGTCTCGCGCCCCAACCCATTCACAAAATGAAAAACCAACTCAAGAACCTCGCTCTGGTCGGCGGCCTGCTCCTAGCGAGCGTGGCCAGCGCCAGCAGCCACCGTGAGGCACCGCTGATCGCCAATGATCCGCTGGCCGACAACACGGACGTGTACGCCTTCCGCAGCCCTGATGATCCCAACTCGATCATCATCATCGCGAACTACGTTCCGATGCAACTGCCCCACGGCGGACCCAACTATTACTCGTTCGGGCAGAACATCCGGTACGAGATCCACATCGACAATGATGTGACCACTGCCGGTGATGACATCATCTACCGCTTTACCTTCTTCAAGGAGAATGAGGACCCAAGCACCTTCTTCAACGTACGCTTGGGCCAACAGAACCTGAAGACGACCTACACGCTGGAGCGCAGCATAGATGGAGGCGCGAGCTTCCAAGCGATCAAGTTGAACGGCATTGTTCCGCCCAACAATATCGGTGCGCGCAGCATCACGGGTTCTGCGGGTTTGAACACGAACTACGCCCAACTGATGTCGAGCGCCTACCACCCAACGAGCACCGGCGAAACGGTGTTCTGCGGTCCGGTGGACGATCCCTTCTATGTGGACCTAGCGGGTGTGTTCGACCTGGGCGATCTGCCCCGGCAGAACGGCACGCCGAAGGACGGCCTTGCCTGCTTGAACGTGAGCGCGATCGTGCTGAAGATCCCGATCAGCACCTTGCAGAAGGACGGATTGAGCGTGAGTTCGGCTACGAGCATCCTTGACCCCGACTTCGTGATCGGTGTTTGGGCCAGCGCAAGTCGCCGGACCATGCGCACGCTGAACACCGATGGCACACAGGACTATATGGGTGCTTGGGTACAGGTATCGCGCTTGGGTATGCCCTTGACCAACGAAGTGGTGATCCCCATCGGCAGCAAGGACCTGTGGAACGGCTTGACGCCTTACGAAGACCTCGCGAACATTGGCACCTTCGGTAACTACTTCTACAACCCCGAACTGGCGCTGTACATGGATGATGATCTCTTCGGCGGTGCCGTGCCGGCCTTCGCGCCGCTGCGCATTCAGCGCAACAGCTTGCAGGGCTTCGACTTTGGCAACGGGCAAAGCGGCCTGTGGCCCTTGAAGAACACCGCTGCCGTTGCTGGCACCGCGTTGGACGATGCGATCTTCGGAACGCTTCTTCTTCCTGCGGACAACAGCCCACGCAGCGTGGACCTGTGGCCGATCTTCCATACCGGCGTGCCGAACCTGGCACCGTATCAACTCGCCACCGGCAAAATGGGCAACCCGCTCGCCGTGGGCAAGCCCTTCATCAACAACTTCCTGCCCAACGGTGGCGATATGCTACGCTTGAACATGGCGGTACCAGTGACGCAGCGCAATGATCCCGCTTTTAGCCCTCTGGGTATTATTGCCGCTGCGGTCTCGGGCCTTACCGATCCGCTGTACAACGCCGATGCTTCGCTGCAATTCATCCCCAACATGGACGGCTTCCCGAACGGTCGTCGCCTGGAGGATGATGTAACGCGCATTGAGCTGCAAGCAGTAGGAGGCGTGGCACTGGCCGCGATCGGTCTGTGGTACGATGACTACACCAATGGCGACCCCAACCCCGTAACGCAGGACCTGATGGATGTGCTCACGTACAGCACCGGCATCGATGCGAACGATCAGCCCTTCCAAGCGGAGTTCCCATACTTGGCAGCGCCGAACCGCGGCACTGGCGATTGCAGTGGCCTCGCGATCAACTACACGCAGCCTGCCATTCTCGATCCGAGCGACGGCACTGTTGGCGTGAACGACCTGAGCGGCGGCGCTGTGCTACTCACCGCGTTCCCGAACCCGATCGCTGATCGCACCACCTTCCAGTTCAACCTGAAGGCTGATGGCGTCGTGCGCATGGAGATCTACTCCGTGACCGGCAAGCTCATCGCAACACCGTTCGCTGGCAAAATGAGTAGCGGCACGCGCACCATCACATGGGACGCGAGCGGCATCGCAGCGGGCACTTATCTGGCCAAAGCAGTGGACGCCCAAGGCGCGCTGTTGGGCGCAATGAAATTGACGAAGCAGTAGTCCAAAACCACCGTTCCCCCGGAGCACCGACCCCGTAAGGTCAGTGCTCCGGGGCAAAGCGGTCCCCATACAACCACCACCGCCATGAAAACTCTCAACTCCCTTCTCATTATTGGCTTCTGCGGAATGCTCGCTTCCTGCACTGACAGCAGTGGAGCAAATGCGCGAATGCCGAACGCAACCGCGTCGCTCGTTCCCGATCTACCTGCACGAACCGTCCAAACCGGTATGCCGGGCGAGGCGGAGAACCTACGCACCACGTATACCACCTTGAAGGAACACCTGGGCATACAGCCCGATGACCTCAAGAGCTGGTTGAAGCTTAGCGAGGTATTCATCACCGAAGCACGCATCACCGGCAACTACGCGCCCAACTACAGCGCCGCGCTCACGATCTTGGATCGTGTGTTGGCCAAGACAACCACCAAGACCGGACCCAGCGTGAATTTGCGTAGCGAGGCGCTCACCTTGAAGGCGCTCATCAAATTGAGCCAGCACGAATTCCAAGAGGCGCTCACCCTGGGCGCAGAAGCAGTGGCGCTGGATCCCCACCGCGCGTTCAACTATGGCATTCTCGTGGATGCCAATGTGGAGCTGGGCGATTACGCCACGGCCGTTGCCATGAGCGACAAGATGGTCACCATCCGTCCGGACCTGCGTAGTTACAGCCGCGTGAGCTACCTGCGCGAGATCCATGGCGATGTGCCCGGCGCGATGCAAGCCATGGACATGGCCGTGCAGGCGGGCTATCCCGGCAGCGAGGACCACAGCTGGTGCCGCGTGCAACTAGGAGGCCTCAGCGAACGCACTGGGGATCTAGCAACCGCACAACAGCAGTACGAACAAGCACTGGCCGAGCGACCTAACTACCCGTTCGCGCTCGCAGCGCTTGGTCGTGTGGCGGGCAAACTGAAGAACTATCCCGAAGCAGAGAAACAACTGAACGCGGCCATCGCCTTGATGCCGGACGCGGGCTTCCACCAAGAACTGGCGCGCGTTTATAGCGCACAAAACAAGACCGATCTGCGCGACGAGGCTGTGCGCAACGCTGGGCTCGTGCTAGCCGGTCTAGCCAAGGGTGGCGAAGGACATAGCCACCAAGTGGGCTTGGAAATGGCCCGCTATCAGCTGGAGTTCGCAAAGGACCTGGAGAACGCACTGATCAATGCACAACACGAAGCCACGCACCGCGCGAACAACAACGATGTGAACGGGACACTAGCGGCCATCCACTACGCCAAAGGCGATGCTGCGACCGCTGCGGGTTTCATCGCACGTGCCAAGCGCACCAACTCCAACGATGCGTATTTGCAATGCCTAGATGGATTGATCACCGCCAAGAACGGCGACGCTTCCAAAGGCAAGGCGCTGATCGCCGAGAGCTTCAAGTTGGATCCCTACCAGCACCATCCGTTCGCCGAAGAGGCGCGGCTCGTGCTGGGCAACTGATCGGCTCCATCGCCCATTCGCATGCTCACTACAAGCGGACATAGGATCCTGCTCACTCTTGGAGCTTCGCTCCTTGCGGCGCTGCCGGCCAGCGCACACGTGGCTTTCAACGAGTTGGAATTGCTCACCGGTCCTGAAGCAAGCTGGTACTTTCTGAAACAGGGCTATCTGCACATTCTACCCTTAGGCTTCGATCACATCCTCTTCGTGTTGAGCCTATACTTGCTCAGTCCAAAGTGGAAGCCGATCCTCTGGCAGGCCACAGCGTTCACTGTGGCGCACTCGATCACCCTTGGACTGGCGATGTACGGGGTTATCACCCCCCCACCGGCGATCGTAGAGCCGCTCATCGCCATAAGCATCATGGTGGTCGCGCTGGAGAACATCATCTCGCAGGGATTGCGCAGATCACGTATCGGCGTAGTATTCTTCTTCGGCCTCATCCACGGTCTGGGTTTCGCTGGGGCGCTGTCCGAACTCGGCCTACCGCCCAAGCACTTCCTCACAACGCTCATCACCTTCAATGTGGGTGTTGAACTTGGACAGATCACCGTGATCCTGCTCGCCTTCCTGCTCTTCGGACTTTGGTTCCGGGAGAAGCCCTACTACCGCCGCGTTATCGTGGTGCCCCTCTCGGCTGTGATAATGCTCATAGCAGGCTATTGGACCGTGGAGCGGATCTTCTACACCTGACCGATCCAATGGGATCCCTGATCTTGTACATGGATCACCCTACCACCAGAACCAACTCCCTCCGCTGAAGCGGAATACACACATGCAACCATCGCTACACTTACGGATCCTGCTCGCTGCATCTGCCGCCTCGCTCGCCCTCCTCGCTTCGGCACAGAACTATCGTCTCACCGGCACGGTGCAGAACAGTGGTGGCGATCCTATCATAGGCGCGAGTGTGATCATCACCGACCTCAATGTAGGCGCAGTGGTGGATGTGTTCGGCCACTTTGCCTTCACCAAGCTGCCCGAAGGCGAGCACACCATCAAAGTGCAGTCGCTGGGTTTCTCGCCCGCGGAGCAGCATGTCACACTGAGTAAGGATATGGACCTGTCGATACAGCTAGTGGCCTCTACGATCGATCTCAAGGAGGTTACCGTAGCCCCCGACCAGGCCGCGTCACAGACCGAAGTGATCCATGCGTTGGACATGCGCACGCGGCCGATCAACACTTCACAAGACCTTCTGACGCTTGTGCCGGGGCTCTTCATTGCGCAGCACGCCGGTGGTGGCAAGGCCGAACAGATCTTCTTCCGGGGCTTCGATATAGACCACGGCACCGATCTGCAGGTGAGCGTGGACGGCATGCCAGTGAATATGGTGAGCCATGCGCACGGCCAGGGCTACGCCGACCTGCACTTCACGATACCAGAAACGATCGAAAAGCTCGCGGTACACAAGGGCCCTTACGATGCGCGCTTCGGCGACTTCGCCACCAGCGGTACGGTGGAGTTCATGACCCGCGACCGGGTGGAGCGCACAGAACTGAAGGTGGAAGGAGGCATGTTCAACACATTCCGCGCGGTTGGTCTCTTCAATGTGCTCGACAAGAAGCACCTGTTCGGTCAACGCAAGGAGAACTTCTATATCGCCGGTGAATACGCGCGCACGGATGCCTACTTCCAGAGCAAACAGGATTTCGGTCGGTTCAACTTCTTCGGCAAATACACGGGCCTGTTGGGCGAACGCACACGGCTCGTGCTGGGTGCCAGCACGTTCGGCGCAGCATGGAACGCGAGCGGACAGATCCCACAGCGTGCCGTGGAAAGCGGCTTGATCGACCGCTTCGGCGCAATCGACAACAACGAAGGCGGCAACACCACGCGCACCAACGTGTACGCCACGGTGTCCAATGGCCTGCGCAATGGTGCATTGATCAAGAACCAGCTCTACTTCGTGAAATACGACTTCAACCTGTACAGCAACTTCACCTTCTTCGCCACGGACAGTGTGAACGGCGATATGATCAACCAGACGGATGATCGCATGATCGGCGGTTACACCGGCTCCTACACGCAACGCACGCATCTCGGTAGCATGCCGCTCAATTTCAGTTCAGGCGTGGGCGCACGATATGACATGGCCGACATCGCCCTGAAGAACACCGTGCAGCGCGTGGTCTACGACACCATCGTTGCCGGCACGGTGGACCAACTGAACGCGAGCGCCTTCGTGGACGCCACGCTTGAGGTCACAGAGCGTTTCTCCATCAACCCGGCCGCCCGACTGGACGTGTTCCGGTTCATGTACGCCGACTCGCGAGGGGTCGATAGCCTCACTGGCAAAGCCACCCTGCAACGCATCAGTCCGAAGCTGAACTTCAACTACGCGGTCAGTGATCGTGTGCAATTGTACTTGCGCACGGGCATCGGGTTCCACAGCAACGATGCACGCGCGGTGGTGGTGAGCGATGCGAGCCGCACGCTCCCCCGCGCTTATGGCGCAGACCTAGGTTCCACCTTCAAACCTGCACCGCGTATGCTGGTGAACGCGGCCCTCTTCGCGCTCTACCTGGAAAGCGAACTGGTGTACGTGGGCGACGGTGGCGTGGTGGAGACGAGTGATCCGACACGCCGCATGGGGATCGACCTCAGCGTGCGCTACCAGCTCACCGGTCACCTCTTCGCCGATCTGGACATGAACGCAGTGGATGGCAAGGTCATCGGACCGTCCGAAGGAGAGAATGCCATCCCTCTTGCTCCGCGCTTCACGACGATAGGCGGACTTGCGTACAAGCAGGACAAAGGCTTCAGTGCGAGCCTGCGCTACCGCCACATCGCCGACCGACCTGCCAACGAGAGCAACACGGTCGTTGCGAAAGGCTACTTCCTCATCGATGCGGTCGTGAGCTATCGCTTCTCCAAGGTCGAGATCGGTGCCAGCGCGGAGAACATTCTCAACGCCGAATGGAACCAGGCACAGTTCGATACCGCGAGCCGCTTGAGGAACGAAGTCGAGCCGGTGAGCGAATTACACTTCACGCCGGGCACACCCTTGTTCTTGAAAGGCTTTGTGAGCTACCGGTTCTGAATAGCGTGTTCGTGAAAGAGGCGCGCCCTCGCACCCTTCTCCTCCTTCACTGTACCATCAAGGCTTGCGCCTAGACCTTCATGATGTCCTTCTCCTTCAGCGCGAGCAGCTCTTCGGACTTCTTGTTGTAGGTAGCGGTGAGCTTTTCCACCTGACCGTCCAGGTCCTTCGCGTGATCCTCGGGGAGGCCGTCCTTCTTCGCGGCTTTTATCGCGTCCATCGCCTTCTGGCGGCTGCTGCGAATGCCCACCTTGGCGTGCTCCATCTCCGCATGAGCCGTCTTCACCAAGGCCTTTCGGCGTTCTTCGGTGAGCATGGGCACATGGATGATCACGCTCTCGCCGTTGTTGCTGGGATTGAAACCGAGGTTTGCACCGATGATCGCCTTCTCGATCGCGTCGATCATTTTCTTCTCCCAAGGCTTGACGAAGAGCGTGCGCGCATCGCCGGTGTTGATGCCCGCGACTTGTGAGAGCGGCACCATCTGGCCATAGTAGTCCACGCGCACTCCTTCCAACATCATGGGACTTGCGGCACCAGCGCGCACCTTGGTGAGCTCCAATTCCAAGTGTTCAACGGCCTTGCGCATGTGCTCCTCGCACTGCTTCATGGTGGCTGCGGTATCGATCATGGCTTTGTGATTGGTGCTCTCTCGTTAAGACTTCGGCGAACCCGAGCGCGAAATTAACGGCGGGACAATGTTCGCGAACAACTCGTTCACAGCTCCACCAAGGTGCCCACATGTTCACCCGCGATCAAGCGGCCTAGGTTGCCGGGCTTGTTCATGTCGAAGACGATGATGGGCAGGTTGTTCTCCTTGCAGAGCGTGAAGGCTGTGAGGTCCATTACGTTCAGTCCCTTGTCATAGACCTCCGTAAAGGAGATGCGGTCGTACTTGGTGGCGGTCTTGTCTTTCTCGGGGTCTGCGGTGTAGATACCATCCACACGGGTGCCCTTGAGGATCACATCGGCTTCGATCTCGATGGCCCGCAAGGAAGCGGCAGTATCTGTGGTGAAATACGGATTGCCCGTCCCCGCACCGAATATCACGATGCGGCTCTTCTCCAGATGGCGAACTGCACGGCGGCGTATGAAGGGCTCGGCTATGGTGTCCATCTTGATCGCACTGAGCAGTCGCGTATTGTGGCCCTGATGCTCCAAGGCGCTCTGCATCGCCAATGAATTGATCATGGTGGCGAGCATCCCCATGTGGTCGCCCTGGACCCGATCGATGTTGTTGCCGGCGGCCTGCATACCGCGGTAGATGTTCCCGCCGCCGATGACCACCGCCACCTGCACACCCTGCTTTACAATGCCGCTGATCTCGGCGGCATACTGCTCCAGCCTAACACTGTCGATACCATAGGCCTGACTACCCATGAGGCTTTCGCCGGAGAGCTTCAGGAGGATGCGTTTGTAGGGGTTGGCCATTTGTTCTTTAGTGCGGCTCAAAGGAAAAAGAAAAAGGGAGGCCGAAGCCCCCCTCTCCTATGCGTTGGTGATGTGCATTAGACCGTAAGTGAGTGCCGCTTGAAGCCGGTGACCGTAAGGTCCTTGTCGGCGCTCTTCACGTACTGCTCCACGTTGAGCTTGTTGTCCTTGATGAACTCCTGGGCGAGCAGGGTGCTTTCCTTGAAGAACTTGTTGAGGCGCCCAGCAGCGATCTTCTCCGCCATGTCGATCGGCTTGCCCTCTTGGATCGCGAGTTCCTTGCCGATCTCAAGTTCCTTGTCGATCACACTTTGCGGGGTGCTTGCCTTGTCCAGCGCAATGGGGCCCATGGCTGCTACTTGCATGGCTACGTCCTTGGCAACGTTCTCGAAGCCTGCTTTGCTCAGGCCCACGAGGCTACCCACTTTGTTGCCAGGGTGATTGTAGGCATAAACGAACTCAGCGTTCATCAAGTGGCAGGCGCTCACTTCGATCTTCTCGCCGATCACACCGGTCTGCTCAATGAGCTTCTCGGCTACGGTCATGCCATTGCTATCGAAGGCCATCGCCTTCAGCGCATCGATGCTGTCGGCGCCTTTCTCCAATGCGATCGCGGTGATACGGTTGGCCATAGCTGCGAAGTCGGCGTTCTTGGCCACGAAGTCGGTTTCGCAGTTGGTGCAGACGAGCACGCCGCGCTTTCCATCGGTGCTTGTTAGGCCGATGACCTGTCCTTCGCTGGCATCGCGATCGGCGCGCTTAGCTGCCACCTTCTGGCCCTTCTTGCGCAGGATGTCGATGGCGGCATCGAAGTCGCCATTGGCCTCGGAGAGGGCTTGCTTGCAATCCATCATGCCCGCGCCGGTGATCTGGCGCAGCTTGTTCACATCGGCGGCGGTAATGACCATGGTGCTCATTGGTTGGTTGGGTTGGGGCCGATGATCATCGACCCGTACATCTTGGGTTGGAGCCGTGCCTCGCTTTCGCTCAGCGCATACAGCCCGTAGGAAATTTGGATCAGGCGTTCTCCTCGCTGTCCGATCCGGCAGCGGAGGCGGGCACTTCGGCAACGATCGCTTCCGAAGCAACTACTTCAGTGGCGGGAACTTCCGCAGCGGCTACCGGTGCAGGCGTTTCCGCTCCTTCCACGGCTTCACCATCCTCTTCGGTTCCTTCGTCCACGACGGTCTTGTCGTTCTTCCGCTCCTCCATGCCTTCGTTGATGGCGGCGATCATGGTGTCCACGATCAACTCAATGCTCTTGGTAGCATCGTCGTTGGCGGGGATCGGAAAATCAACGAGCGTAGGATCGCTGTTGGTGTCCACCATAGCGAAGGTGGGGATGTTGAGCTTGCGTGCCTCCGCCACGGCGATGTGCTCCTTCACGATGTCCACGATGAACAGCGCGCTGGGCAAGCGAGTGAGGTCGGCAATGGAACCCAGGTTCTTCTCCATCTTCTCGCGCTGGCGGCTCACTTGCAGGCGCTCGCGCTTGCTCATGTTGTTGAATGTGCCATCGATCTTCATGCGGTCGATCGTGGCCATCTTCTTGATGGTGCGGCGGATGGTGCCGAAGTTGGTGAGCATGCCACCGCTCCAACGCTCGGTTACGAAGGGCATACCGGTAGGCTTCACTTTTTCGGTGACAATGTCCTTCGCTTGCTTCTTGGTGGCCACGAAGAGCACCTTCTTTCCACTGCGAGCGATCTGCTTCATCGCGGCAGCAGCTTCTTCCAGCTTCGCGCTGGTCTTGTTCAGGTCGATGATGTGGATACCCTTCTTCTCCCCGAATATGTAAGGGGCCATGTTGGGGTTCCACTTGCGGCGCAGGTGGCCAAAGTGCACACCAGCATCCAGCAGACGGTCGAATTCGATACGTGCCATTTCCTCTTGTTTAGTTCACTTTCCTTGTTCCCGTTGACACAGGCATTCGGAGGGTAGCCACCGTGAGGTGAGTCCGTCCGAATTGGATCCTGAACAAGCGTAGGGACCTTAACGCTTGCTGAATTGGAAGCGCTTGCGCGCCTTCTTGCGCCCGAACTTCTTCCGTTCCACAGCACGTGGATCGCGGGTCATGAGTTCTTCGGCCTTGAGTTTCGGTTTGTGCTCGGCATCGATCTTCACCAATGCGCGGGAAATGCCCAAACGCACGGCGTCCACTTGGCCGGTGATGCCGCCACCGCCAACGGTAGCGGTGACATCGTATTTGCCCACGGTATCAGTGAGCTTGAAAGGCTGCAGCAGTTTGAACTGCTGCATGGTGATCGGGAAGTATTCCTTGCCGTCGCGTCCGTTCACGGTAACGGTGCCCTTGCCCTCTGTGAGGACCACGCGGGCAATGGAGGTCTTGCGGCGACCGAGGCTGTTGATAGTGGCCATCTTACTTGAGCGTGTTCAGGTCGAAGTTGCGGGGCTTCTGGGCTTCGTGCTTGTGGCTGTTGCCCACCACCACATGCAGGTTGTTGAAGAGACGACGACCCAAGCGGTTCTTGGGGAGCATGCCGCGCACTGCGATCTCGAGAAGTGCTTCGGGCTTGCGGGCCTTCAGGTCCTTGGCCTTGGTGCGGGTCTGTCCACCGGGGTAAAGGCTGTAGCGCTGGTACTCCTTGTCCTCCATTTTGGTGCCCGTGAGGCGCACCTTTTCGGAGTTTAGGATGATCACATGATCGCCACAGTTCACGTGCGGAGTGAAGGTGGTCTTGTGCTTGCCACGAACGAGCATGGCCACCTTACTGGCAAGGCGACCAAGGACTTCGTTCTCAGCGTCGACCAGCAACCATTCCTGTTGAACGGTGGCCTTGTTGGCCATGCTGGTGATGTGTGTTGTAGATGCCACGGGGCTGCTGGGATTGAATAGGTAGGTCCTTGAAAACGGGGTGCGAATATAGAGGCATTTCCCGGAAACGAACAAAGAGTGGTTGGATCCGGAAATACTTCAACCCCGACCGGCCTATACCACCCCGAGGGCCTTGCCCACCTTGCCGAAGGCCGCAAGCGCCCGGTCTATTTGGGCTGGGGTGTGGGCTGCGCTCAACTGCACGCGTATGCGGGCAGTGTCCTTGGGCACAACAGGAAAGAAGAATCCGATCACATAGATGCCCTCATTCAGAAGTTCATCGGCCATCACCTGGCTCAGCTTGGCATCGCCCAGCATCACGGGCACTATGGCCGCTCCAGCACCGCGGGTCTTGAAGCCCAGCTTTTCGATCCCCGTGCGGAAATGGTCCACGTTCTTCTCCAACCGGTCGCGTAGCTCTGTGCTGGCGCTGAGCAGGTCGATCACCTTGATGGACGCACCCACGATGGCTGGTGCCAGGCTGTTGCTAAAGAGGTAGGGTCTGCTACGTTGGCGGAGCATTTCGATGATCTCCTTCCGACCCGTGGTGTAGCCCCCCATGGCGCCGCCCAGCGCCTTGCCCAAAGTGCCAGTGATGATGTCCACCCGGCCCATGACTCCACAATGCTCCACGCTGCCCCGACCGGTCTTGCCAATGAAGCCGGCAGCATGGCACTCGTCCACCATCACCAGCGCATCATACTTGTCCGCTAGGTCGCACACGCCTTTGAGGTCGGCCACTATACCGTCCATGCTAAAGACGCCGTCGGTAACAACGATGATGTGGCGCGCACCATCGGCACGCGCGGTCTTCAACTGCACCTCCAGATCGGCCATGTCGTTGTTGGCGTACCGGTAGCGCATGGCCTTGCAAAGGCGCACGCCATCGATGATACTGGCGTGGTTGAGTGCATCGCTAATGATGGCGTCGTTCTCTCCGAGCAGTGGTTCGAACACGCCGCCATTGGCATCGAAGCAGGCGGCGTAGAGTATGGTGTCCTCTGTGCCGTGGAAAGCGGCGAGCTTCTGCTCCAGTTCCTTGTGGATGTCCTGAGTGCCGCAGATGAAACGCACGCTGCTCATGCCGAAACCATGACTGTCCAGCGCCGCATGCGCGGCGGCGATCACTTCGGGATGTGAGGAAAGGCCTAGGTAGTTGTTCGCGCAGAAGTTCAGCACCTGCTTGCCATTGACGGTGATCTCCGCGGCTTGATCACTGGTGATCACGCGTTCGCGCTTGAAAAGCCCGGCGTCCTCAATGGACTTGAGTTCGCTGGCGAGGTGCTGCTTAATGCTTCCGTACATGGGTGCAAAGGTTAGCAGCTTGCCCCACTTCTCAGCGCGCAAGTGCGAACTTCACCATCTTCGGCCTGCCGCGAAACCAGAAATCCGATGCGCCCCTTATGCCTTTGCCTCTTGTTGCTTTCCACGTTGGCGAGCACTGCGCAATCCACAGCTTTGGACTTCACCTTGGATGATTGCACTGGAACGAGCCATCACCTGTTCGATGAGCTTGATGGTGGTAAGATCATCATCCTCGAGTTCGCCATGGTCGCTTGTTCGCCGTGCATCGACGCTGGGAACGTACTTCAGAATGTGCTGAACGCCCATGAGCTGGAACATCCCGGCCTGGTGAAGTGGTACGCTTGGGGATACAGCGATACTTACACCTGTGCGATGATGGAGGAATGGGACATGGACAATGGATTCACGCCATCGGCCACGTTCGCCAACGGCGCGGATCAGGTGGCCTACTATGGCGGCATCGGTATGCCGACGATCGTGGTACTCGCGGGCAACGACCACCAAGTTCTACTGGTACAGCACGGTTACATCCCCTCAACTCAAAGCCATGTGGAGGGGGCTATTGCCAGCGCACTATCCATCGGTCTGGGGGAACGCCAAGAGAACAACCACCATGTCCACTATGATCCAAGCACTTCAACCCTTTCGCTTGCGCCCAGCGGCATCCCTTGGGGCCTTGGAAGTTCTATGCATATGACATTGATGGACGCAGTAGGCCGAATGATGTTCACTCGGTCCGTTCGCATCGGCGAAACCATATCACTTGGTTCGCTTGCAGAAGGGGCCTATGCGGTTCTGGTCACCGACCCGAGCAACGGCGCAACCTCGCACGTGTTCCGCTTCGTGCGCGAATGAGCATCCGGCCACGCGCACGAGGTGCGAGGGCCGCTAGTAGTTCACTGTCACCCCCACCCCAAGCCCCATGTCGCTATCGTAGTGGGTTCTAACTGCCCACGTCTTGTCCAACACATAGCGCAAGCCGGCCATGTACTCCAGGTCGGTGTTGCCCATCAGGTCCAGGCGCAGACGGGGCGTTAGCGGGATGTCCTCACGCATCAGTTGGGAGCGGAGCTGGCCATCGGTGTCGATGCGCAGGTCAAGGACCAGGAGCATCGGCAGGGTGTATTGGAAACCGATGTGCCCCACGCTCCGGCTATTCTTGGTGTTGGTCTGCCCGAAGAGGTTGTCCTCCGGATCCTTGCCTCCGTGTCCGTCACGCGTCCGCCAGTCCAGGCCGGCGTTCACGAAGAGCCATTGCATCTTGCCGAAGTAGCGGCCGAAATGGGTCTCCACCTCCTGGCCGTGCATCTCCGTGTAGCCCAGGCGCCATTCGCTCTGCAGATTCCAGCGCTTGTTCATGTACATGGCCTCACCATCGTTGCCGTTCGTGGCGAAGTCGTTCTGCGCCATGAAGTGCCAAGCCTTGTCGTCGCGGGCGAAGAGTCGGGCGGCCTTCTTCGCATCGGGCAGCGCCGGGTTGGGGGGCGTGCCTTCGTAGCTGAACACGCGGCCCATGCCGCTCATCATGTGGTAGAGGATGTGGCAGTGGAAGAACCAGTCGCCATCCTCCGTGGCCGCGAACTCAATGGTATCGGTCTCCATCGGCATGATGTCCAGCACGTTCTTCAGCGGCGAATGATCCCCTTGCCCGTTCACCACGCGGAAGAAGTGGCCGTGCAGGTGCATGGGGTGCCGCATCATGCTGTTATTGTGCAGGATGATGCGCACGTTCTCGCCCTTGCGGATCAGGATGCGGTCGGTCTCCGACACGGTCTTGTTGTCGATGGCCCACAGGTATCGGTTCATGTTGCCGGTGAGCTCGAAGCGCATCTCCTTCAAAGGCCCCGGTGGCATGGCCGTGCTCTTGGGCGCGCGCAGCATGGCGTAGTTGAGCGTGACGATGTCCGAAAGCACATTGCTCTTGTACATATCGCCCATTCCGCCCGCGCCGTGGTCCATGTCCTTATGCATTTCATGATGATCCATCTTATCACTCTTCGCCTTCTTTTGCGGCGCACCCGTGATCTCGGGGTACATCACCACGTTCATGTCCATCTGTTGAAGGCTCATGTTCATCCCCATGTCATCGAGGTTGCCGTTCATCTTCATCATGCCGTTCATCATTTCCATGCCGGCGAAATACTTGAGCGGGGCCAACGGCATGGCCAACTGCTTGATGCCTGACCCGAGCCACACTGAAGTGGAACGCACACGGTCTTCGCTGGTGGCCAGCAGTTCGTACGCAGTGCTGTCATCGGGTAGTGTGACGATGATGTCGTAGGTCTCGGCCACACCCATGATGAAGCGGTCCACTTCCACCGGCTCCACATCGATGCCATCGCTGGCCACCACGGTCATCTTGCCACCGGCGTAGGTGATCCAGAAGTAGCTGCTCGCGCCCCCGTTGATCAACCGCACGCGCACACGCTCCCCAGCCTTGAACTGCGGTGCTTCATCCACGGGCTTGCCGTTGGCGAAGAGCAGGTCGTAGTAGACGTCGCTCACATCCATGGCGTTCATGCGCTTCCACTCGTTGGTGATCTTGATGCCCAACGCACCATCCTTGATCGCATCGCTGTAACTCTGCACCGTGCCCGGCCGGATCCGCTGCTTCTTGATCGCGCTCCAATCGTTCGCACTGTGAAGACGACGGTGGACTTCCTTCGGTTTCATGTCCGTCCATTCGCTGAGGATAACGACATGTTCTGGCATCATTGGCTTTTCGCGCTTGTGGATAATGAGCGCGCCGTACATGCCGTTCTGTTCCTGCACATCGGTGTGCGAATGGTACCAGTAAGTGCCGTTCTGCACTAACGGGAACTTGTACTCGACCGTTGTTCCGGCCTTGATCGGCGCGGTGGTGAGGTAAGGCACGCCGTCGAACTGGTTGGGCAAGATCAGACCGTGCCAATGCAAAGAGCTTTCCTCCTTCGCCATGGCGTTGTGTACCACGATCAACGCGGTGTCCCCTTCGGTGAAGGTGAGCGTGGGCATCGGCAACTGACCATTCACTGCGAAGGCTTTGCGTGGCTTGCCGGTGAAGTTCACCAGCGTATCGCTGATGGTGAGTTCGTAGCGCGTGGTCTTCGGGGTGAAGTCGCCTTCGATCAGCGAACTGCCTAACGGCCTGGTATGATCCGTCTGTGCGAAAGTCGCGATCGCTGATCCGCAGAACAGCACACACAATGCGATGGCCGCCCTCACTTCGCGATCGTTTCCTTCACGCTACCACACGTCATCATCGCGGAGCCGTAGTATGGGTTCTTGATGCCCTTCTCCAAGCTGAGCCAGTCGGCGCCACCGTTGTACATGGGGCAATGATCCACGTAGATGGCCGCCTCCTGCGGAACGGCCTTGGCGAGTTGTGCCATGGGTGCGGCGAGTTTCACGAACAACGCGCGTTGCTTCTCCAGGTCGGCTGTCTCGCTCAACGGATGCAAGGAAGGCATGGTCGCGGTCATCACCTCGGTCCACATGGCCTGTTGAGCCGCAGTCAACTTGGTGGCATCCACGGAGTGCATGGCACCGTCCAAGGCTTCAGCATGTTGCTTCGCCTTGGCGCCATCCGATGCGACCAGCGCGTTCTTCAGCGCGAAGTAGGCATCGAAGACCGGCTTGATGGGGTCAACAACGTTCTGTGTGGTCGCGGGTGTTGGTGCTGGTACATCGGCATGGGCATCGTGATGCACATGTCCGGGTTGTTGGTTGGCTTCTTCGCTGGTGCTGCGCGGCTTCGCACGTTCGTACTGGCAGCAACCGGGCAGACTGGCGTAAGCAGGATCTGGCGCGCGGTACGCTTGGTTGTCGTAGCCTGCTTGCGCCACGCGCTGTAGTACGGCGTCCAGTGTGGTGCGGGTACTGTCGTAGGTCACCACGGCTGTTTTCGCATCGGTGTCCCACACAGCTTGTGCTTCGCCTTTCACGAAGGCGACCTTCTCGATCCGCGTCTTGCACATGTCGCAGTCGCCATTGATGCGCACGGTTTCGGACTTGGCGTGTTTCATCTGCGCGGCGCAGCCCGTCCACATCAACAGACCGACGAGTGTGACAGGCAAGAAGGAGGTTCTCATGGTGTTCATCGGAATAGAGGTTGTTGGTTCAATGGTGCTTGCGTGCATCCTTGGGGTCCGGTGCTGCAATGGCCGTACCCGTTCGATCGTACTGGCAACAGTTGGGAAGGTTCTCGTAGGCTGCATCATTAGCCAGGAACTCCTGGCTATCGTAACCAGCAGCAGCGATGCGTTGAAGGATCGCACGCGAAGTGGTGCGCGTGCTATCGTAGGTGATCACCGCCTTGCGCGTGGTCTTGTCCCAATCGGCGGTGGAGAGACCATCCACATCCGCAGCGGCTTCAATGGTCTTCTCGCACATGCCGCAGTTTCCGTTGATGAGCACCGCGGTAGTAGCGGCATTGTCGATCGACCCGCAGCTACCGAACAGCACGGCCATCGGAATGAGGAGGAACAGGGTTGAAGAATTCATGTCGTTGGTTCTGTTGAGATCACTTGTCCAGCTTCGCCAATTTGAATCGCAAGCTATTGCTCACTACGCCGGCAGATGTGATGGCCTTCTTCACACACGTGGCGCAATGCGGGCTGTTCATGTCGAGGATCGGGAGGGTGATGGTGTGCGTGTTCACAGGGGTTTTGTGGAATAGAGTGCAAAGAAAGGTTCGCCAAGGGCGGTGGGCCTTACATGGTTGCGGGAAAGACTTACAAGCCGCAGGGGCAAGTGCCGTTCCATGGGTTCCCGATCTACATCTTCATCCCCGACATCGGATCCGTTCCGCTTTTGAACTTGTACTCGCTGTTCAGCAGGTAGGCACCGGAGATCACCACCGCATCGCCGCGTTGCAGACCGCTGATGATCTCCGTGAGTTCATCCGCTTCCATGCCGGTCTTCACCATCACGCTCTTGAAGATGTTGTGCCCCGTGCGCACCCACACGGTGGCACCCTGACCATCCCAAAGCACCGCGTTGGTGGGCACGGCGAGGACTGTATCCTGTTGAAGGATGATGCGCACGTACGCCTGCATGCCGGGGCGCAGTTCGCCATCGGTGTTGTTGATCACGATGCGCACGGGATCGATGATGGTGGCGGCATCAAGCGCCGGGTTCAGGAAATTGATCGTGCCCGACAGCGTGAGTCCGGGTCGGGCGGGAATGCGCACTTCCGCAGACATGCCCTGGCGGATGCGCTTGCGATCCATCGGATAGGCCTGCGCCTCCACCCAAAGGGTATTGAGGGCCGCGATGGTCATGATGCCGCCGCCTTCCATCACGCGGTCACCTTCGCGCAACGACAGTTCGGTAACGATGCCACTGACCGGACTGAGAAAGGTGATCAGCACCGGTGCCTTTTCCGCTTTCGCCAATTCATCCACTTGCGCTTCGTTCAATCCGTAGAACAGGAGCTTGTTGCGCGCGGTCTGCACCAGCTGGCCCAAGTCGATGATGCCCGTGGTGAGTTGCTGCGACTTGTCGCGCGCCAGCAGCAGTTCGTTCACTGTGGCATTCAGGTCCTCACTGTAGATGGCGTACAGCGGTTGTCCTTTCTCCACGCGCTCGCCGAGGCTCTTCACGAAGAGCTGGTCCACGCGGCCCATCACGCGCGTGCTGATCATACTGATGCGATCCTGATCCACCGCCAGCGTGCCGTTGAGCAGCACGTCCAAGCCCATGGAGTGAACGGCCACGGTATCCACATGGATGTTGCCGAGCAGGATCTGCTGATCGCTGAGGTGAAGACCGCTATCCGGCGCGGCGATTAGCGTTGACGTGTCCGTCATGCCCTCCATGCCCGGCATATCCGCCATGGCGGGCATGGCTTGTTCGGGTTCCTTGCTGTCGCATGCGAACAGCATCAGAAGAAGTAGCGCGATGGTGAGGGTTCTCATGGTTCGTTCCCTGTTGTGCGCACGAAACTTTCACTGTCGATGAGCAACTGGCCGTTCTCCGCAAGCGTGTCGGTGGGCGCGATGCCCGCCAGCACCTGCACCCATTCACCGGAGCGAACACCGAGTTGGATCTTGCGCGCATGGAAACGCGCACCGTGTTTCACGAAGGCCACTTGCTGTTCTCCGGTGCTGACGACGGCCGATGCCGGGATGAAGGAACCGCTCACGGGGTCTCCAGTGATCACCGACGATACCCGGCTTCCGACGATGATGTGCCCATTTGCGTTCGGCACGATCACGCGCAGGGAGAGCGTGGCGAGCCCTTCGCGGTAGACCGGTTCGAGGAAAGCCACTGTGCCCGGCACGCTATCGCCGTCCAGACCATCGATGCGTAGAACAATGTTCTGGCCCTTGCGCACGCGGTCCTGTCCATCACCGGAATGCAGGTTGAGCGAGGCCCAGACCGTGCTGGTGTTCACGATGCGGAACACGGTGCTTCCCTTCGCCACGTACATGCCTTCGCGCAAGCGCATCGCTTCTTCTTGCGGCGCGCCTGCTTCCATGCCGCCTTTCGCTCCGGTGGAAAGCGTGGGATCGTCCTCGATCAGATAGCCACTGTACGCACCGTACACGGCCACCTTGGGGTCGGCGATCCGTGTGCGCTTCAATTCATTCAGCTGGTCGGTGGAAAAGCCCAGCAGTGCAAGCTTCTCCGCAGCGGAAGCGATCATCGTCGCGTTGTCCTTGTCCTGTTCCAGCAGGAACAAATAGTTCTGCTCGGCCGTGAGCAGTTCCTTGCTGTAGAGATCCATGAGCCGCTGCCCTTTCGCGATCGGCTGATAGCGGTACTTCACATACAGCTTGTCGATCC
>JBKJPT010000078.1:0-11296 GCA_046595075.1 Flavobacteriales bacterium | reverse complement strand
TGCCGGGCAGTACGTCTACTTCGGCCCAGATGGGGCGGATCTCGTTGGTCTTGCGACCATCGAGGCGTTTGCCGTGGCTCAGGCACACTTCGCGTACGGCCTTCTTCTGCGTCTTCTTGAAGAAGCGCGCGAGCATGGCCTTGTCGGTCTTCTCTTCGTCGGCGAGCGTGGCGAGGCAGGCCTCCTTGATGGCGGCGAACTTGTCCATGCGCTCTTCCTTGGCGCTAGGTGCCATGGCGATGTCGTAGTACTGCTGGTAGCAGAAGTCGTGGATCTTCTGGCCGATCTCCGCGATGTTGTTCTCGTGGTTGTACGTGCGCTTGGTCTGGCTCTTGGGCACCATGGCGCTAAGTTCCTCCATGGCCACGCAATGCTTCTGGATGGCCACGTGCGCCAGCTTGATCGCTTCGATCATGTCGGCTTCCTGCACCTCGTGCATTTCGCCTTCCACCATGAGGATGTCGCTCTTGGTGCCGGCCACGATCAGGTCCATGTCCACGCCTTCCATCTCGGTGGCAAGCGGGTTCAGGACGAACTTGCCGTTGATGCGGGCTACGCGCACTTCGCTCACCGGACCGGCGAATGGAACGTTGCTCACCGCCAAAGCCGCGGATGCAGCGAGGCAGGCGATGGCATCTGCCGGGTGCTTCTTGTCGGAGCTCATCAAGGTGATCACCACTTGGGTGTCGCCGTGAAAATCATCGGGGAAGAGCGGACGCAGCGCGCGGTCGATCAAGCGGCTGGTGAGCACTTCGTGATCGCTGGGGCGTGCTTCGCGTTTGAAAAAGCCGCCGGGGAAACGACCCGCTGCGCTGAACTTCTCGCGGTATTCCACCTGCAGGGGCAGGAAATCGATGCCCTCGCGGGCTTCCTTTGTGGCCACTACGGTGGCGAGCAGGATGGTATCTCCGAGGCGGACCGTAACGGCCCCGTCGGCTTGCTTGGCCAGCACCCCGGTCTCGATGGTGATGATCTTGCCATCGCCCATGTCGATGGTCTTGGTAATTGCTTGTGGCTTCATGTTCTTGGGCGCGCCTTTCGCGCCGTGTTTTTGGTTGGTATCTCTTTTATCGGGTGGACCATGGTGGGCCCCTACGTGGAATGAAAAGGGGCGACCGCTCTTCGCGATCGCCCCCTTCGATCAGGAATTCATCACAGGTACCGCCTTCGCGGCTCCATGTATTTGTATCACTTCCGCAGACCGAGCTTGCCAATGATGGCCCGGTAGCGTTCGATGTCGTGCGTGCGCAGGTAGTTCAGCAATTGCTTGCGCTTGCCTACGAGGTCCGTCAGCGCCTTTTCGGTGCCGTGGTCCTTCTTGTTGGTCTTGAGGTGCCCGGTCAGGTGGTCGATCCGCGTGGTGAACAGCGCGATCTGGCTTTCAGCCCCACCGGTGTTCTTCTCAGAACCGCCGTGCTCGTTGAAAATGGCCCGTTTGGCCTCCGTGGTCAGGTACATGGTCGTTGGAAACAGGGCGCGAAAATAGGTGAAGAACCGATACGAGCCACCCGCTTGGCAAAATCCTGATCCTCAGCCCCGGAACATGCTGAAGAACCGCGCCAGCGTGGCCTTCAGATCCTTGCGCTCCACGATCTTGTCCAGGAAGCCGTGCTCCAGCACGAATTCGCTGGTCTGGAAGCCCTCGGGCAGGTCGCGGCCAATGGTCTCGCGCACCACGCGGGGTCCGGCAAAGGCGATCAGCGCTTTGGGTTCGGCGATGTTCAGGTCACCCAGCATGGCGAAGCTGGCCGTGACGCCACCCGTGGTGGGGTCGGTGAGGATGCTGATGTACGGCAACTTCTTCCGGGCCAACAAAGAGAGCTTTGCGCTGGTCTTGGCCATCTGCATCAGGGAGAAGCCAGCCTCCATCATGCGTGCACCGCCGCTCTTGCTGATGATGATGAGCGGGCACTTGCGCTTCAGGGCTTGGTCGGCGGCCATGGCGATCTTCTCGCCCACCACGCTGCCCATGCTACCGCCAATGAAGCGGAAGTCCATGCAGGCGATCACCACGTACTGCTTGTCCAGTTTTCCTTCAGCGGCGCGCAACGCGTCGTTCAAGCCGGTGTCCTTGCGGGTCTTGGCCAGCCTGTCGGTGTACTTCTTCGTGTCCTCGAATGCGAGCGGGTCACCAGCAATGAGGTCGGCCCCGATCTCCGTGAACTTGTGATCGTCAAAGAGGATGGCGAAGTACTCTTCGCTTCCGATCTTCTCGTGGTACTGGCACTTGTTGCAGACCCAAAGGTTGTCCTCGTGGTCTTCTGAGGTCATGATCTCATCGCAACTCGGGCACTTGTACCAAAGTCCCTCGGGGGTCTCTTTCTTCTCCTCGGTGGAGGTGGTGATGCCTTCCTTGGTGCGTGTGAACCAACCCATGGGTGCGAATGTAGAACGCTGAAGGTCGAGCGCTGAACGCGAAAGGCTGAACGCTCGTGGCGCTCCTCTTACTTCACCTTCAGCGCTCAGCCTTGAGCCTTCTGTTAGGCGATGGTTATCCCTTTGTCCAGGTAAACGTCCTGGATGGAGTTGAGCAAGCCGATGCCTTCGGTCATGGGACGCTGGAATGCCTTGCGACCGCTGATGAGCCCTTGTCCACCGGCGCGCTTGTTGATCACGGCGGTTTTAACGGCTTCGGCCATGTCGCTGGCACCGCTGCTGGCCCCACCGCTGTTGATGAGGCCTATGCGGCCCATATAGCAGTTGGCCACTTGGTAGCGGCACAGGTCAATGGGGTGATCGCTGCTGAGGTCGCTGTACACCTTCTTGTGCGTCTTGCCATAGCCGCTGATGGCGTTGTAGCCGCCGTTGGTCTCGGGCAGTTTCTGCTTGATGATGTCCGCTTGGATCGTCACGCCCAAGTGGTTGGCCTGGCCGGTGAGGTCCGCAGCGGTGTGGTAGTCCTTGCCATCGACCTTGAAGCCGGGGCTGCGCAGGTAGCACCAGAGGATGGTGGCCATGCCCAGTTCGTGCGCGTGCTGGAAGGCGTTGGCGATCTCGGTGATCTGCCGTGTGCTCTGCTCACTGCCGAAATAGATCGTGGCGCCAACGGCAACAGCACCCATATCCCATGCGCCCTCCACCGTGCCGAAGAGCACTTGGTCGAACTGGTTGGGGTTGGTCATCAACTCGTTGTGGTTGATCTTCACGATGAAGGGGATCTTGTGCGCGTACTTGCGGCTCACGCTTCCCAGTACACCATAGGTACTTGCAACTGCGTTGCATCCGCCTTCGAGCGCCAGCTTAACGATGTTCTCGCTGTCGAAGTAGGCCGGGTTGGGCGCGAAGCTGGCACCCGCGCTATGCTCGATGCCTTGGTCTACCGGCAGGATGCTCACATAGCCGGTGTTGGCCAAGCGCCCCGTGCCGTAGAGCGCTTGCATGCTGCGCATGACCTGCGGGCTCCGGTTACTGAGGGCGAAACTGCGGTCCACGAAATCGGGGCCGGGCAGGTTCAACTGGCCCTTGTCGATGGTCTTGCACTGGTGGCCCAACAGGTTGCTGGCGTCGGCGCCAAGAAGCTCTTCGATCTTGCTCATTGTAAGGGTGGACATGGCCGTTCGTTTCGAGGCCGCGAATGTAGGTAAGGGGTGCGGGGAGGAAGTGGGTACTGGGAGTGGGCAACAAGCAGCGACTGCCCACTGCCAACTTCTTCAGAACGGATAACCGATCCCCAAGTTGAAGTTGAATTGTGGCTTATAGCTATAAGGCGCGCCGATCAGTTCTGCCACCGATGCATTGTATTCTTCCTTGGGTTGAAAGAGCCATCGTTCACCGCGAGGCAGCGAGGGGTCCTTGGTCTGCAAGCCCAGATCGAAACGCACGATGAAGAAATTGAAGTTCAGGCGCGCGCCCACGCCGGTGCCCACCGCCACCTCGCTGATGAATTCCTTTGAAAAGTCCCCACCGGGCTTCCGCTCGTCCTCGTTGAAATTCCAGATGTTGCCCACGTCGGCGAAGAATGCGCCTTCCAAGAAGCCGATGAGCTTGAACCGGTATTCGGCATTTCCCTCGATGCGGATCTCGCCGATGCGATCGAAGGCCACGAGCGGTGCGCTATATGATCCCGGGCCGATGGATCGCGCGCGCCATGCACGCAGGCCGTTGGCACCACCTACGAAGAAGCTGGTCTCGAAAGGCAGCACGCTGAGGTTGCCGTAAGGCAGCCCGGCACCGAAGGCGGCGCGGAAAGCCACGCTGCTCTTGTCGTGCAGGGTGCGCCGCCAGCGGCCTTCCACATCGAGCTTCATGAATTCGGCGTAGCGTATCCCGGCCAGTGTGTGGAACGAGTTGCCTGCGGTGTCGGTAGTGAGCGGAGCATCGCCCAATTGGTGGATCCAACGCAAGGGCGTGCCAGCCAGTTCGAACACGGCGCGGCCGAAGAACGCGTTGCGCTTGCGTTCGCCCTCGGGTGTGCTGTGCGTGAAGAAGGCGCGGTGGCTTACGATCAAGTGGTCGGTGTAGCTATCGCGCAGCACCGGATCGTTGGCTTCGCGCAAGTACGCTTCGAACGCATCGGACTTGTGCGGGATCTTTATCGTGTTGAACTCCAGCGGGAACACTCCGATGGTGTTCGCCAGCGACTCGCTCCATTGGATGCCACCGGAGTATTTGGCCAGTTCGCGTGTGTAGTCGGGTCGTCGCTGGTAGTTGTATAGCGCGTTGAACAACAGGCGACCGCCGCCCGATCGATCGGATCCGATGCGTAATGGGAATCCCAGTGTCATCTCGGGTCCAACGCTCACGGTATTGAAGAGCGATCCAGTGCCCACGCCGCCAGTGGCTTCGTTGCTGGTGGAAGAAGCGCCAGTGATCTGTTGCTGTGCTTCGAGGCCGAAGTTCGATTGCAGCAGCAGCGACCCCATGGTGCCGAAGAGGTTGCGATGCTTGTAGGATATGCTGACCTGTGTGCCCAAAGCCCCGCCTCGGTTGGTACCGAAGCCCTCGAGGGAGAGGTTCTGTTCCTTGCCGGGGATCAACGTGATGCGTGTGTTCGCCAGGCCAGGCGCTCCCGTGTTGGTGGTGTCGTACGCGATATCCACCCGATCGAAGACGTTGAGGCCCGTGAGCCTGCGGTAGGTGCGCGAGGCATTGGTCTGCTGATAGAGTTCGCCGGGCCGCAGGAAGATCGGGTGCAGTAGCGCCTTCGGCCGGTACTCCAGCTTGTTGCGGTACAGGAAACTGTAGCCGTTGTATTCCAATGTGTCCACAGGCAACAGGCCGGTGCCGCGCGGTTGCCGGTAGGTGGCCACATGCACGTCCTTCAGGATGTAGCGCGTGCCTTCTGGGGTGCCCTGCACGCCGCGATTTTTTCCGCTGATCGGGCGTTCGATCCGCATCACCAGATCCACTTGGTGGTCGCCAACCGTGGTATCCGCTCCGTAGCGCACCAGTTCGCGCGTGAAGTAGAGGTAGCCATCGTCGCGCAGGATATTGGTCACGCGGGTGCGCTCATCGTCGGCCACATCCGCGTCGGCACGTGCCCCGGAGTCGAGCAAGGTGTTGCTCCAACTTTGGCGCACCATCGCATGGATCGCCGGATCGTTCACCTGGAAATCGATGTTCCGGTAGCGGTACATCGGTCCTGGATCAACGATGTATTCTACGTCGACCTTGGGCCTTTTGTATGGTCTTCCACGTTTGCTGCTCAGGAATTTCCGCCGGTTGTGGTGCACCGTGTCGCGCACGGTGGCCTGGTACCACCCTTCCTTTACCATGTACAGTCTGATCTGTTCGCTGCTGCGGTCAACGAGTGCGGTATCGAGTATGGCAGGTGCCTCGCCCACCGTTTCGCGCAGCCATTCGGCGCGGGTGCGCTTATAGGGCTTCGGTTCCTTGCCGCGCGCTACCCGCTTGGCGTTCTTGCGGTCCATGCGCGCGTTCTTGCGCGCCTGCCACAAGGGGATCTTATCCGGATCGGGGAGGTTATAACTGTAGAGATAGAGGGGCACCCACAGGATACGTTTGTTCGGCTTCTGCTTCACGATGAGTTCCAGCTGCGAGGATTCCACCGAATTGGAGGCCACCTTCACGTGGTTGCGCTTGAGCAGGTAACTGCCCTGTGGCACGCGACGGGTGGGGTCGCAACTCGTGAGGGCCACCAACGCCACGAGGCCTGCTGCGATATGCCGTTGCTTGGTCAGCAAGTGGAAGATCCCGATCCAACGGGAGAGGAGCGCGGTCGGACTACTTTGCGCGCCGCTTGCGCAACAGCGCGAGCGGGCAGTGCCAAATATATCCGCGTCGTGAGCACCAAGGCCGAGTTGAAACGTGTGCGTGCACTTCACCAAAAGAAGTACCGTGAAGAAGAAGGTGTGTTCTTGGTGCAGGGCGCTAAGCTCGTGACCGAGCTGCTCGCCAGTGGCTGGCCGGTGGAAGCGATCCACTGTACGGCGCAGATCGCTGATCGGCTTCGGCATGCGCACGCGCAGGTTTGGGCCGCGCACGACATGGACCGCATGGGCACCTTGGAGCATGGCAACGAAGTGGTGGCCGTGGTACCCTTTCCGGATCGATCGCACTTCGCGCCTTTGCGCGCCGATGAACTGGTGATCGCCCTGGATGGTATTGCCGACCCCGGCAACATGGGCACCTTGTTGCGCATCGCCGATTGGTTCGGTGTGCAACGCGTGGTGTGCAGCATGGACTGCGTGGATGAGTTCAACCCCAAGTGCGTGCAGGCCAGCATGGGTTCCTTCCTGCGTGTTGAAGTACACCGCGTGCAACTGCCGCGCATGTTGGAAGAGTTGCGCTCGAACGGCGCCGCGCTCTACCTAGCCACCATGGAAGGCGAGAGCGTCTTCGACCTTGATCTGAAACGGCCTGGGGTGCTCATCCTCGGTGGTGAATCACACGGGCCATCGGATGCTGTGCGTTCCGTGAATGCGAAGGCCATAAGCATACCGCGTGCAGGTGCGGCCGAGTCGCTCAACGTGGCCTCTGCCGCGAGCGCGCTGTGCATGGAATTCCTACGTCAGCGCGGCGTGCCGAGCTGAACGCCGATCGCGTCGGCGATGCGCTGCCCGTCCATGGCGGCGCTCACGATCCCACCTGCATATCCCGCACCCTCACCACAGGGATAGAGTCCCTTTACATCAGCGTGTTGCAAGGTGATCGGATCGCGCGGGATACGCACCGGCGAACTGGTCCGCGATTCCACAGCGACCACCACTGCTTCATTGGTGCGGTAGCCACGCATCTTCTTGCCGAACTCCACAAAGCCCTCGCGCAGGCGTGATGCGATGGCGATCGGCAACAGTTCATCCACACGGTAGGGGACAATGCCCGGTGGATAGCTGCATTCCGGGAGGTCCTGCGAGAAGCGGCCTTGAATGAAATCATCCAGCCGTTGGGCAGGTGCAGACTGCCGCTCGCCACCTGCATTCCAGGCAGCATGCTCAACATCGCGCTGGTAGTTCAAGCCAGCGAATGGATCCGCAGTGTCCGCTGGGACCGGCGCTTGCACCACGATGCCCGAGTTCGCGAACGGGTTGTTGCGTTTGCTCGGGCTCCACCCGTTGGTCACCACTTCGTCCTGCGCGGTGGCGCAGGGTGCGATGATCCCGCCCGGACACATGCAGAAGGAGTACACACCGAGGCCTTCCACTTGTTGTACCAGCGCGTAGCTCGCTGGCGGAAGCAATGGATCGCGCACCGCGCAATGGTATAGTGCCTGATCGATGATCAACTGCGGATGCTCCACGCGCACACCGATCGCGAAGTCCTTGCGCTCGATGCGTACGCCCTTGCTGTGCAGAAGATGGAAGATGTCGCGGGCCGAATGTCCGGTGGCGAGCACTACGGCATCCGCACGCAACGCTGTGCCATCTGCGAGCGTGACCCCGCGCGTGGCACTGTTCTCGATCAGCAGATCGGTAAGGCGGCTGTTGAAGCGCACTTCGCCACCCGCTGCGATGATCGCTTCGCGCATGCCGACGATGATCGCCGGCAGCTTGTTGGTACCGATGTGCGGATGCGCATCGATGAGGATGTCCGGTGAAGCGCCGAAGGCCACGAGCGTGCGTAATACGCCTTCCACATCGCCGCGCTTGTGGCTTCGGGTGTAGAGCTTACCATCGCTGTAAGTACCTGCGCCGCCTTCGCCGAAGCAGTAGTTGCTGTCGGGATCCACGATGTGGTCGCGGTTGATGATGGCGAGATCGCGCCGCCGTGCGCGCACATCCTTGCCGCGTTCAAGCACGATCGGTCGCAGTCCGTTCTCGATGCAACGCAGGGCACAGAATAATCCGGCAGGACCAGCGCCTACGATGATCACCTCCTTTGCGCCGCTTATATCAGGCAGCGCGGGTGGGGCGATCGTTGGCTCATCGGCTACGTCGATCCCCACCAGCACGCGTAAGCGGATGCGTGGCGAACGGCTTCGCGCGTCGATGGAACGTTTCAGAATGCGTGATGTGGTCGCACTTCCGGCTTTCATACCGGCAGCTTCTTCGGCGGCCTGGCGCACGAGCACCGGATCCGCCGCTTCCACAGGGGACAATGCAATGTCCACCGTGTGCTGCGTGCTCAACCCTCGAAGGTGAAGGTGAGCACCCACGCCTTGGAGCGCAGGCTCTCGATCGGCCGACTGAAGCGCGTGTCGTCGTCGATCAACAGATTGGGGATGCCGAAGCTGGCTTTGAGCTCGATCCCGAACTTGAAGTAGGGGAGGAACATGTCGAAGCCACCGCCGACCTCCGCTGCGTAATCATACTTGGCCAGTTTCACCACCACGTCCTCGTCCAGCGCGTTATTCACGTCCTTCTGGCTGGCCATGTCGATCGCGAACTTGCCGCCACCGATCAAGTACACCGCGAAGTTGTTGATGCGATCGCTGCGGAACTTGCCCAGAATAGGGAGTTCCACGTAGGTGCTCTCCACCGGCTTCTGGAAGTAAACGACGCCGCCATCGGGCTTGCGGAACTGGTACTGTAGCATGCGCTCTTGGAAGGACAACGTGGGCAGCACCCGCACGCTGAAGTTCTTGTTCACGTTGAGCGATGCCACGATGCCGAGGTTGAAACCCGGCTGTTTGATGTGGTCCAGCACCAGCAGCGAATCAGCGAACGGAGCGTCGGGCTTCAGCTTTATGAAGAGGTCGCCGGTGTTGTAGCTGAGTAGGAAGCCGAAGTGCAAACGCCGCAGATCGAAGTTGGCCAGGTTCTCCGTTACGATGCGCTTTTGCGCGAACGTGGGGACAAGGGAAAGGAGCAAGGCACCGAGAACGAAGGAGCGCGCGCGAAGGATCATGAGCTAGGCAACGAAAGTAGGAAGCGATCCTTGTGTGCGGTGATCGTGTGGCTCGATCCAAGGGACCGTGCTTCAATGGATCAAGGACCGAATTGGCGACTTGGTTTTTGGCTTGTGTGGCGGACTTGGAACACGATCACCTTGTTCCCGTCAACTTCGAATGAGACACGGTACGGCAGATGACCGAGTAAGACATGCCGGTAAGGTCCCTTGCGCTTTTGGTATGAAGGATCCGTCCGAAGTTGAGCTAGGCAACCGTGCCATGCCTCCATGAACCGTCCACCACGTTCCAAAGCCACTGTATTCTGGTATTTGCGGATCGTGTCGGCCTCGGCTTGTGCCTGTGGAAGAACGATCACCTCATACTCCTTCATCCTTAGCCTGGGCTTCACGCAAGAGGCTGATGGATTCCTCGATCGTGTAGGTCTTTAGTTCCCCGCGCTGGTATGCGGCACGACGCCGGTCCAACTCGGCGATCTCTTCGGCGGTGAAGTCCTCACCCACTTCAGGTGCTTCGGTCTCGATGGCCTTGGCCACCCGTTGCAAGGCGGCTTCGTCCCAGATCGACATCAGGCGTTGGATCAGGTCCAGCTTCATTAGTGCGATGTCCATGGCGCAGGATTTCGTTGTGTAAATGTAGGCTGGCTATCGTGGGACCGCATTACGGTTTTCGAGCCGAAGGTCACCTCGTTCCTCCGGAGACCGTGCGGAGGTGTGACGGACACCTTGCGCAGGTATTGGTCCTGGAGTGTGCCAATAGCTTCAGTGGGGTTACCTCAACCTGTGACGAACCAAATAGTCACGATAGCTGATACCACCGCATACGTCGTGGCGAGCAAGGCGAGAACCTGCCATCGCGCCATTTTCATGGTATCAATCGGCCTACCCATGAATTTGAAAAGGTGTATAGCATGCATGAGAAGAAACACGCCAGCAACGACCAATGCCGCCAACCACCGCTGAAAGAAAAGACCACAGAAGTTCTCCTGCCTCATGCGCAACAGGTCTTCATGCGATCCAATCCAGAACTGACTCAAGGTGATGAGTGTTACCACAGCAAGCACAAGAAGTGCTAGGGTGAACGGGTGTAGCAATGGGGACTTCATATCGTTCAAAACGAACCAAGCTCTTCCGAAGGAAACTCTACTTTCTAGCACTCACTTCCGCGCCGCGTACAGCGTCGCGATCCCACCCGTAAGCGCTTCAGCCTTCGCCTCGCGCAAACCGCATTTATCCAATATCCGCACAAAGGCTTCGCCATCCGGGAAAGCATCCACGCTCTTGGGCAGGTAGGTGTATGCGGCGCTGTCCTTGCTCACCATGCGGCCCACGGCGGGCATTACGTGGTGGAAGTAGAATCGGAAGAGTCCACCGAGCACGTTGTTCTTCGGCTTGCTGAACTCCAACACGAAGAGGCGGCCATTGGGCCTGAGCACGCGCACCATGTCGGTGATGCCGCGCTCGAGGTCCTCGAAGTTGCGCACACCGAAGGCCACGGAGATGGCATCAAAGGAAGCATCTTGAAAAGGAAGATCCGCAGCATCGGCCTGCACCAACTGCACGCGATCCGCGAGGCCTGCGGCAAGGACCTTTTCCCGGCCATGCTCCAGCATGCCTGCAGAGATGTCAGCACCGATGACCTTTGGCACCTGATGTGCGGCGAGCATGGCGAGGTCTGCCGTGCCTGTAGCCACGTCCAGCACGCACTGCACCGGTTCGGCGCACATCAGGCGGATCACCTTACGGCGCCATCGTTGGTCTACACCCAAGGAGAACACGCGGTTGAGGAGGTCGTACTTCGGCGAAATGGCATCGAACATGTGCTCGACCTGCTCGCGCTTGGAGCCATTGGCGGAGTAGGGCTTTACGGTGCTCATCAGAGGCCAAGGCGCACCGCCTCGTTCAGGAGTTCAGCGCGATCAACCGGGACAACGCCTTCATGCTCGCACACCAATCCACCTGCCAGGTTGCTCCATGCAGCGATGGTCGACAACGGAAGCTTCTGCGCCAGACACAGCGCGGCCACGGCGATCACGGTGTCCCCCGCTCC
>JBKJPT010000015.1:0-7646 GCA_046595075.1 Flavobacteriales bacterium | reverse complement strand
ATAAGTTCCTGCCAGGCACGGTTGGAAAAACCGGTGACAATGGCAACCACGCCCGCTGACCAAACGAAGAAACCATGTATCGCAATTCCATTCTCCTCCAGCTCTTGTTCGCACTCGTTACGATCCCTTTCGCGAACGCTCAAGTTGACGGTTTCAACAAGGGAAAAGGCAACATGGACCTTGTCGGTTCACTGAGCTACGACCAAGGCTTGGCCTATTACTTGGCGGAGGGCACCGCTTCCCTCTCCAGATACCGCGCTGCCGTCTCGCTCTTCGTTGCGCGCGGGCTTACTGATGATCTCGATGTTCAACTGAGCGTGCCTTTCATCGTGAGCAACGGAAGCTCCGGGCTTCAGGATGGCCAATTGTTCGTGAAATGGCTGCCGCTAAAGGCACCTGTCGGTTCGGGAAAGATCAGCTTCGGTGCCGCGCTTGGTGCAAGCGTTCCATTGATGGATTATGAGACCGAGGGTCTGGGTGCAATTGGCCAGCAGGCCACCAGCCTGATCCCGATGGGTGTGTTGCAGTACACCGCCGGAAGCGGCTACTTCACGAGCGTGGTCGGCGGGCAGTTCGTGACCGAGGGCCCTACACCCGACGCATTGACCGGCACCTTCCGATTTGGCCAAGCGAGTTCCAGCCACTATTGGGAGGCCTACGTGAAAGCCCAAGAGGCCTACGGTGGCAAGGACTATCTGGGCGCAGGCGACTTGGCACCGACCACGTTCAAGGAACTTGGCGTCAGTTACGTGAAGGTCGGAGGTAAGTACTACCGCCCGATCGGCGACCGCTTCGGATATGTTGGTGAATTGAGCTATGTGATCGCTGGACGCAATGTGGACCAGTCCGTGATGGCTGCCTTATCGTTCATCATGAAGTTCAAGAAGTGATCTTCGGCGGCAGGATAGCGAAAGCAACCCGCAACGACCGCCCGAGCGGAACTCCCCTGGCTAGCAGGTACGTCGGAGTTCGCGTCGTTGGGCTCTATCGTTCAGAGTTTGTCCTGCTTGATCAGCTTACGATAGGTATGCAAGAGTCGTTCCTGCGACCATCCGGCTTGATAGAGGAAGTACATGAGGTAGAAGATCGCATGCATGCGATAGACGCCGTTCACCAGGAACTTGCGCGCGCTTGTGCGCACCGAGGCCCTGAGGATCTTGAACGGACCATATCGTTTCAAGAGGCGCACGATCTCGTTGTCCTCGAAGATGATCAAGCGCTCATCAAAACCACCCGCTCGATCGAAGACCTCCTTGCGCACGAACAGGCTCTGATCTCCGTAGCGAAAGGCCTGCACATCGAAACGCGTGAACCAGCAGTTCGCCCGCATGAACCAATGGTCATGATCGAACGAAAGCCTGAAGCAACCCGCCACCGCACCTTGTTCGAACCCTTCTGTGATAAGTGCCGCGAAGTCGGCCGGGGGTAGCGTTTCAGCATGCAGGAAATACAACTGGTCAGTGGTGGCCGCAGCGGCTCCCACGTTCATCTGCACGGCGCGTCCTTTCACCGAACGCAACACGCGCGCGCCACCTTGCCGCGCCTCCTCAACGGTGCCATCGGTACTGCCGCCATCCACTACGATCACTTCTCGTACCACCTTCCCAGAGATCGCCCGCAACCGCGCCAGCGTTGGGCCGATGAAGCCCGCCTCGTTGTACGTGGGAATGATGATGGTGATAATGCGGTCGCGGTCATTTGCATCAAGGTGTGCTTATCACCTGCGCGGTCGGGACTGCACCTATCATGCAACGAGGCCACTATGCCTAGCCGATAGATGGGATGCATCGGTCAGGACCCTACATGTCATCTCCCGGCTCTTCACGGCTCATCCGCCCATCGGGAAGCACTGTGTCCACTTGTGGCCATGGCCAAGGTCAGGGTCGATGAACAACACTGCACCACCGTTGGCCTCCGCGATGCGCGCGTGCTTCTGCTCATTGGCGGCGTTTATGGTGTCGAAGTACTTCCCGCTCTTGAGCTTCTGCCACTTGCCGTTGATAGAGCTCGTATTGCTCGTTGATGCGGACGTGGTCCTTGGACTCGAGTGCTGGGGCGAGTTGCCAGTTGAGTGTCTTGCACTTAGCCATGCAACGAAGATACTCGCATGCGTTCCGTCAAGCTTTGCTCAAGCAAACACGAGCCCTGATGCGCACAACGCCACGAGCGACCTCCACCACATAGACACCGGATGGATAGGCTCCCAGATCCAGTTCGAAACGATCGCCCTGTAATGATCCACGGGATAGGATCCGCCCCGACCCATCACGTACGATGAAGCGTGCACCGACCCATGGTGATGGGATGATTGCTGTACACAGGCCAGCGGTCGGGTTCGGGGATACGAGCAGGGTCGTCTCCCGCGCTTCTTCAACGCCCACGTCGCTGTAAGTGACCAACCACGCACTATCGAGCACCGTGGCCGACAGGCCGATGCCTCCGGCCAAGATGAAATTGCCCGCATCCAACGCACCGATACCGCGCAGGTCCATGATGTGCGGCGGCGTTTGTCCGGGGCCCACCATCGTGCCGCCGTTCCATTGTTGGATCGTGGTCGCTGGTTGCACCACACCGCTGCCATTGTAAGCTACCGCATCGTAGTTGTAGCTCACGGCGGAACCACCTACCCACGTGGGAGCATCATTTACCGCCACACAACCGGAGCGGTAGCGCGGGCCTAAGCCGCCGGTGATCGCGGGCAGCCACGTGATGCTGGTGGGTGTGAGCGGATCGATCACACCGATGCGCAATTTGTCCTGCGCTGGAAAGTTGCTCGCGGTGCTTGCCCCGCCGAAGTAGTAGATGGTGTCGCCGATGATGGTGCCGCTCGCGCCGAAGGCTTTGTACAGGTTGGTGTTCGGCACCGGTGTGCCCACGCTCCATTGGTCCAGCCCGGGATCGTACACCTGCACGTTGGGCACGTTGGTGGTGTTGCTCCAGCCGGTGATCACGTAGATGAGGCTGTCGCGCCACACGGCCTGCACCTGATCATCGATCGCCACCGGCACGGGTGCGCCATCCGCGAGCCAGGTGTTGGTGAGCAGGTCCAAGCGATGCACACGGTTGGAGCTGAGTTCGAACGGCGCACCATCGAATACATGGTACCCGCCGATCACGTAGGCTGTAGTGCCGACAACGCTCGCTGCCGCAGCGATCTTGCCCAAGGTGTCCGGGATATCCGGAAGTGCGGACCAGGCCGCCGCATCCACGTCATAGTGGAACGCGCTCCGGTGAATGTCCGCATGGGTTAGCCCCGTGGTGATGCCACCGAAGGCGTACACGTTCCAAGTGCCGTTCACCTCAGCCGCGCATACCGCGTGGTTGGCCATGGGCATCGGAAGCGGTGCCAAGGCGGTCCAGGTCCATTGCGCTGTGGCCGTTTGCATGAAGCCAACGACGGCGATGATCGGAATGCTGGTATGCAGGATGCGTGGCATAAGCGGGATGATGCACGAAGGTCTGCATGTTCGGTGGTTCTTCATGCAGTCAACGCCACTTGTCAGCTTTATCCCAATGAGATGATCGCAGCCGCGTTGGGAAGCCCATAGGTCGACCGCATCTTTGTAGCGCTCATGTTCGCCGTTGCACGTTCACCCATGGTTCTGGCGCTTTGCTGTCCGCTGTTGCTCGCAGCGCAGGAGCATCCCTTCATCGCGCACTATGAACTCACCGAGCTCGATGGTGCCATCCGCATCGATTGGAGCCTTCTTGGCGGCTCGTGCGATGGCCAGGATGTGGAGCGCTCCACCGATGGGACGAGCTTCGCCGCAGTGCATCGGATCGAGGGGATCTGTGGAGGTTCAGCGGACCCTGTTCCGTACGCATGGACCGATCCTCTTCCGCCGGAATTCACAACGGTGTACTACAGGGTGAAGCTGGGGGCTGAAGGGTTCACCTCGGTGAAGTCGGTCCTGTTCGATCAGTTGACGGAAAGCGCACAGCTCTTCTTTCCATCTCCGATGAATGGTGAGGCCACGCTGGTGCTGAACGTGCCCAGCAGCGCTACTACGGACTTGTTCATTTGGGATGCGTCCGGGCGATCGGTCCACGAACGCATCGGCATCACGGGGTCGGTGATCGGGATCTCCTTGCCCGGTGCCTCGGCCGGTGCGTATTCCTATCGAGCGGTGAGCGAGGGTCGAGTGTTCGATGGCCGCTTCATCCTGGAGTAGCGAAGCCGGATCCGGACGGAACACCCGGATCGTCAGTACCGCACCATCACTTCTTCCAAGTCCTTGCGGCGCAGATCCGGCACTTCACAGTTCTCCGCCGGGTAGCCGACGGGGATCAACAGGAATGCTCGCTCATTGTCCGGGCGCCCGAGCAGCTTGGCCAAGAAGTTCATGGGGCTCGGTGTGTGCGTGAGCGCGACCAGTCCCGCGTTGCGCAGGGCAGCGAGCAGGAAG
This sequence comes from Flavobacteriales bacterium, assembly GCA_046595075.1. Classification (GTDB taxonomy): domain Bacteria; phylum Bacteroidota; class Bacteroidia; order Flavobacteriales_F; family PHOS-HE28; genus PHOS-HE28. The sequence continues at coordinate 3,240 of JBKJPT010000015.1, read as the reverse complement.
CCACAGGCGATACCAACGCTCTCTTCCACGTAGTAGTTCTTGCGGCGCGAACCATCGGACTTCAAGTCGTGCGCGTGTTTGAATACGACGATCAGGCATGGCGCGACATCGAGGAACTCCTTGTCCGCGTCCGTGCCGAGCGGAGCCAGATCCTCCAGCCATTCCTTCGGCATGCGGCCGCTGTAGTTCTCGCGCTCCTCCTCTTCCGCCGCTTCGCGGATCTGGTGTTTCAACTGCGGGTCGGTCACCACGCAGAAGGTCCAGGGTTGCTTGTGCGCCCCGCTGGGGGCCGTGCTGGCGGTGCGGATCATGTTGTCGATCACTTCTTGCGGCACGGGATCGCTGCTGAAGTGCCGCACGCTCCGGCGCCCATCCATCAACTCCAGAAATTGTGCGGAGCGCTGTACGGTGGTCGCTGCATCCGTTCGCTCAGGCCGGTAAGCGATGGTCTTGGGGGATCCGGTGCTCTCCATTCGGCGAAAGATCGTGATCCAGCCGATCCCCATCGAATCATCACTACTGGCCCGCCAGCAACACCAGCTGTCCGCGATGATAGGCCAAGTGGTTCGTTCGGCTGATCACAACGTTCAACCGATTGCGGTGCTGTTCTTTCGGAAAGTCCTCTTCCGAGATGTTGGCGTGCCGGTTGAACCACTCATTTGCGGAAAGACGGTTCATGTGGTCCATCAACGCGTCGTTCACGGTTTTCCATTGCGCGCGGAGCTCCGGAACCGCAGGCAATGTGGCGACCGTCTTGTCCGGGGCATCCATGAACACCGGCTTCAGTTCTTTATGTATCGCCTCTTGGAAGCGGAGCAGCGAAAGCATCTGGTCGTGCTCGGCCGTTAGGTGACCGAGGAGGTAGATGCCCCGGTTCCGCGTTGGTGACACCTCCTTCATCAGCTGCTCGTCAGAGAGCTTCTCGAGCAAAGCGTTCGTGGCACCGATCTCCCGGGTCCACGCGTCCAAGACCATCTTTACAAAGAGTTGCCCGTCGTTCATGGTCTTTTCTTTAAGGACAATGTATGGTGCTGTTGCGTGCTGGCGCTTCACGCAGTACACAGAACGAACACCTACGGCAATTGCGCGGGTCGGTCATCTTGTATATGGGGGCCTTGGTGCGAGGAAAGCAGTGGAAAGTCAAGCTGCTTCGCTGCACGTCAAGGGTTGCAGTTCGCACAGAACTGCGGCTGTTCCACCCGCTTGCAGTCGGGCCGTGCCTCCTCTTCCGAATGACCGCATGATCGGCATTGCCGCGTAAAGCACCGGATGCTCTCCGTGGGCCAGCCGCACAGATCACACGGCAAACCGGACTGCGCCCCGGTGATCCGGAAGAAGAAGTGGCCACACTGCGGACATGTACATGCCAACTCTTTGGCGAATCGTTGCGCGGTTTCCCCGATCACCTTCATCCGCGTAGGGTTGCACATGGCGCGCATATCGGTTTCCACCCACACCGTGCCCTGTGCGGAGAGGAGCTCGCCAGCTTCCGCAATGAGGCGGCCCTCATCGTGGATGCCTTTCTCCTGTCTATGGCCGCGCTCCCATTTCGCCTTGGTACGCACCACCATCCCGTGTTCAGGGAATTTCATGCGCTGCGCGAAGGCTCTGACCTGGGCTAGGGATGTGCAAGCCTCCCCGCCGAAGACCGTATCAAGCGAGAGGAACTTGTGCTCAAAGACGGCACCATCGAGGGCATCGTAAAGCACCAGGATCTCCTCGTTGCAACTGACGAAGGGCGAAAGCGGGTATGGCCCGAAGGAGCCTTCGCTAGCGATCACCAGGTCCATGCCACACACCTCTGCGCCGTGCTTCGCCTTGGCGATGGCGGTGGTAAATGGATCATGGATGCGCTGGACTTCACCGCTGAAAGCACCGAAGCGATCGGTGTCCACGTTGGGGATGGCCTTGTAACCAGCTAGAGGCAGTACGGTCGATAAGGCCGGACCGATGACACCCTCTTTGCCGTGCTGGGTGGCAACGCGCAGGGTGCGGCCTTCGAAGCGTTCCGGAAGTGCGGACCAGTTCTTCATGTTGGAGTAGAGCGCAGGTGCATCGTTTCCGCCTTCTCGTGCCAGGCCGCATTGCTCATGCAGAGATGGGTTTGCGCACGACCATCGTATTGCCCACAGCATACCGGTCGCGTGTGCTCACGCGGTCGCGAGCAGGCCATCCGAACCGGTGGGCAGACCATGCGATGAAACGGAACAATCGATGCGCGTGACCGGATGCCATGAACTTATTGAGCGTATCCATGAACACATCGGCATGGCCACCGTATGATTCCAAGTGGAGCACCTCCAAGGAGGCGGAGTTGGCAAGCATGCGCAACCCGGGACCAGAAGGATGGAAGTACTCGTTGGGATACTCGCCCATCCAATTGACGAATGTACTTGTGATGATCGCCTTGCCACCCGGGCGAAGTACACGCGCTACTTCGCGGACGAACTGCTCCGGGCGATGCATGTGGACGATCATGTCCGTTGCCAGTACCGAGTCGAAACGCTCGTCCGGAAATGGAAGCCGCTCCTCTGCGTTCAGATCCACCAAGTGGTCCAAATGCTCCAAGCCATGCACGCAACCGGGATGGTCCACACAGATATTCTCGGACACGAGCGGACGATACACCTCGAAATAAGGTACTGGTCCACAGCCGACATCAAGTAACGATCCGGACAAGTGATCAGAGAACAGTGGGAAGTACACACTGTTCTGCAGATCCGCCAAATAGGCAGAGCCGCCATAGACCCGGTGCGTTGTAAAACGGCCCGTTCGCGGATCTTTTCGAAGGCGGCTCGGTTTCCATTTATCGATGTTCCGCATGACGAAATGTGGTTCTTGCGAATAGTGAGGTGTTGAGGCTCTTGTAACCCGCGCCTTGCGGTGTGGTGATCGGACCTTTCAGGAAGACCGGATTGCGGCGCAGAGCGTCCCATGCTTCGGCTGGAATACCACTGCTGTTGCCGCTGAGGTACACTTTCTCGCCTACGTCGAGGTGTTCGTATGTGAGGCCGCATTGTGCCGCTTCGAGGACGCGCAATACCGCACTGGTGATCTCGGGTCCGATGCCATCGCCTTGGGCGACAGTGATAGTGTGGCTCATTAGCGCTCGCGGGTTGAGGGTTTGATGGCAGGATGCAGGTAACGTTCCGTTAGGTCGATCAGGAACTTTGACAGCTGCTTTCTATCGCGCTTGGCGCTCAACTCCGTAAGCGCTGGCAGGTGGTGCATGGCGAACTC
>JBKJPT010000297.1:0-5696 GCA_046595075.1 Flavobacteriales bacterium | reverse complement strand
CGAAATCGGCAGTGCCTTGGCAACTGCCGGTGATGTAGATGCGGTCCTCGGCGTCGATGGCGATGCCATACACCCATGCATCATAGAAGCTGGTTGTGATGCCACGTGTCCATTGGCATACGCCGTTCGCATCCACCTTCGCCACGAAACCTGCTATGGTGTTGCCGGGCGAAAGCGCTCCGCAGCCGAAGTCCGCCGTGCCGCTCACGCTGCCCACCCAATACGCATTGCCCTGGCTGTCGGTGGCGATGCCGAAGCAGAAGTCGGTGTTGCCGCCACCGCCTGCGTCCGAGGCCCAGTTCCATTGCTGGGCGTTGGCAGAGACAAAGAGAATGGTCGTGCAGAAGAGGAGCAGTGAACGCATGGCCCAAAAGTACCGGCATGCGCTCGATCACTTCTCCCCATACCTCGGATCCGGCTTCCACGGCACCTTCTCCACGTACTGCGTGCGTAGCGAGTAGTGCCAGAACTCTTCTTCCGCAACGCCGATGGCCGTGTTCAGAACTTCAACTTGCGCAGATCACGCCGCGCATCCCATAGGTGATGGACCACGATCGCGTCCGCCATGACCTCGTAGAAGATCAGGTAGTCCAATACGGACAAGACCCGTATGCCTTTGATATCCGACGGGCGACCGATGTACGGATGCTCTTTCGTTCTCGCGATAGCCGTATTGAAGCGATCAAAGAGCTTCACGCTGTAGGCTGGAGTTCCGTTTCGTTCCAGCCAATATGCGAGGATTTCCTTCCGGTCCTTTTCAGCAGGCGCGGTCCAGACTACTTGCCGAGCCATTCCCGGATGGCTTTGTCGGCTTCAGCCGCCGTACGCACGCGGCCTTTCTTCAGTGCGGCACGGCTCTTTGCAATGGACTTCTTCTGCTCCGGTGTGGTGATGTATGGCGCGATCTCCTTCCCAGCCTCTTTCAGCATCCGATCCACCGCACGCAATAACGCGGCGTCCTTCGAGGTCTTCACGCGTGCGATGACGCGCTTGCGGAGTTCAGCGGTTGACATGATCCAAATGTAAGTACTACTTCTCCGCGTATCAGGGATCCACCTTTCGATAGACCGACACCTCGTAGTTGTCCCCGTTCATGATGTAGTAGTACTGCACGAGTGCGAAATACGGATGTGTGCTGATGGGTGGTTCCAACAAGAGCGGGCCTGAAACGCCATTGATCCACTCAACGGTGTCCTGGTCAACTACGCCTCCGTTTCTGATGCGGACCCAAGTACGTGCGCGACCGGTTACGTGTTCGAGGAGCACAGTATCGGCCCCTCGACCTTGATCATGGAGAATGATCGTATCCCCTAGGTCTTGGCCAGTGCTGTCGAGAAGAAGTTCCTCACCCGCGGTCAAGCCCATTTCTTGGAGAGCGCTGAACGCGGGTGAATCGCTTGCCCCAGGATCAGTCATGGTCGTTGGGTTCGACTTCTGCGCAGAGTCGAGCTCGCTTCCGGTCCAATTTTCATGTCCGGCAAAGGATCTTCTGAAGGTCACCGTACCGATCTCTTCGTAACGCAGCTCGCTGGTCGGTGCTTCGCATCCTGAGAGGACCAGCAGCGACAGCATGAAGCCCGCAGTGATGGTTAGCGCTGGAATGCTCTTGTTCCGTCCAGTATGTTGATGGTCGTTCACTTTGTATTTTGAGTGACCCAAATCTATCCCACTACTTCTCCCCATACCTCGGATCCGCCTTCCACGGCAGCTTCTCGAAGTGTTGCGTGCGCAAAGCCACATGGCCGAACTCTTCTTCTACCACGCCGGTGAGACGGTACTCGCCACGCCCACGGAACGAGTAGCGCGCGGCCACATCGGGGAACTGCGAGCTGTCCCAGAAGTCGCCTGCGGTATCGATGAAGGAGCCGAAGGTCATGCGTTGACCATGGCGCGTATCCGTAGCCTTTACATGGATCAAGTAGCCGAGCATGCTCACGTGCTTCCCGACATGTGCGTGCATATCGCGCTGGAGGATCCGTGGTGCATGGGGCACTTCCCCGGGATCACCCACCAGCGTGAACGGATCGCACAGCGGAAAGCCGAGCAGGTCCAATTCATCGTAGGAATCGGCCAAGGGGTAGTGCTGTAGATCGGGCAGGCGTGGCTCTTCCACTTTGGTGATGAAGAGGTCGCACATGGTGTTCACCGCAGCGGGTCGGTGCAAGAGCGTAAGCTCCCATAGCAACGAAGGCTTGCTCTTGCCCGTGAAGCGCAATGCCCCAACGCGGATCAACAAACGCGCCTGCTCCACATGCAGCGGGACACGCTTCAGCAGATCTTGCAGGTCGTGGAATGGACCGTTGCGTTCGCGATCGTGCAGGATCAACTGCCGCACCTCGGACTCGATGCTCTTCACATTGCCGATGCCGAGATAGATGCGCGTGCCGTGGAGCGAACAGTATTCTTCGCTGGTGTTGACACAGGGCGCTTCGATCGTCGCGCCCACGCGCTTCGCCTCATGCAGGTAGAATTCGGTGTGGTAGAAACCGCCGAAGTTGTTGGCCACGCCCACGAGGAATTCCAGCGGATGATGCGCCTTCAGGTAGAGGCTCTGATAGCTCTCCACCGCATAGCTGGCGCTGTGGCCTTTCGCGAAGCTGAAGCTGGCGAAGCTTTCGATCTGGCGCCAAACCTCTTCGGCCTGGCCTTCGGGGTAGCCCTTCTGCTTGCAGTTGGCGAAGAACTTCTCATGCACCACTTTGAACTCCGGCCTATCGCGGTAGCGGATGTTCATGCCGCGTCGTACCTGATCCGCTTCTTCCAGGTCCAGTCCCGCGTACTGGCTGCAGACCCGCAGTACATCCTCCTGATAGACCATCACGCCGTAGGTCTCGGGCATGATGTCCAACAGCTCCTTGGGCGCCTGCTTCACGCGCTCGGGATCGTTGTGGCGCAGGAGGTATTCGCGCATCATGCCGCTCTCTGCAACGCCTGGACGGATAATGCTGCTCGCTGCGACAAGGCCGAGGTAATCGTCCACCTTCAGCTTCTTGAGCAGCATGCGCATGGCCGGGCTTTCCACATAGAAGCAGCCGATGGTGTTGCCTGTGCGGATCAGGTCCTTGATCGCCGGGTCTTGTTTGAAACGCGGGATGTCGTGGATGTCGACCGCTGCGCGGAATGTAGAATGAGCAATGCAAAATGCAGAATGTAAAAGGTCTTCCGGGGAAGCACCGCGCTCCATCGTTTTACATTCTACATTCTTCATTCTACATTTTTCATGCACTAATTCCACCGCATCCCGTATGTGTCCGAGCCCGCGTTGACTGAGCAGGTCGAACTTGTGCAGGCCCAGATCCTCCGCTTCCAGCATGCTGAACTGCGTGACCGGAAATCCTTTTGGTGGGCGGTGCAATGCGGTATAGTGCGTCACTGGTTTATCCGTGATGACGATACCGCCCGCATGAATGCCTAGATGATGCGGCATGCCCAGCAAGTGCTTCCCATAACGGATCACGGCCTGCGCCACCTTGTCGAGGTCAACGCTTGTGGCACGCCCACTGGGGCGACCGCGCGCATAGTAACCGCGATCGCCTTCGCTGAGTGCATCGATCTCTTCCGGCGGAAGTCCGACGGCCTTGCCGAGTTCGCGTATCGCGCCGCGCCATTGGAAGGTGGTGTAGGTGGCGATCTGCGCAGCATGGATGTTACCAATGCCCTCGCCGTTGTACTTCGCAAAGACGTAACGGTACACCTCATCGCGGTCTTTCCAACTGAAGTCGATGTCGAAGTCTGGCGGTTTCTTGCGCGCGGTACTGATGAACCGCTCGAAGTAGAGGTCCAACTCGATGGGGTCCACATCGGTGATGCCGAGGCAATAAGCCACTAGGCTGTTGGCGCCGCTGCCGCGTCCTACGTGGAAGAAGTTCCTGCTGCGTGCAAAACGAACGATGTCCTGATTGATGAGGAAGTAGCTGATGAAGCCCATGTGCTCGATCACATCGAGCTCGTGGTGCATGCGGGCGATCACGTTGGGCGATGCATTCGGGTAGCGGTATCGCAGCCCCTCAAGCGTATCGCGGTGCAGCTTTTCGCGATCATGCGCTGCGCTTTCGCCGAGGACAGCGCGCGTCTTGTCGCTGCCATCGAACGCGATGCTGCATTGCTCCAGCAATTCTTCGGTGTTGCGCAAGAGGAACGGGAAGTCGCGGTAGATGTGCTTCACCTCCTCCGCGCTGCGGAAGCATTCATCGGGCGCAGCGAGTTCTTCCTTAGGCAACATGCTCACCACGGTGTTCTTTGCCACGGTGCGCAGCAGGCGATGAACGTTGAAGTCCTTCTTGTTGCGGAAGGTGACGGGCATCAACGCAACAAGATCCTGCGGGCGGTTCTTCCACGGCGAGAACGGTAAGCGCGTGAGGTCGCGCGGTACAATGCCGATGCGCTCGTTCGCGCGCAGTTGAGCAGGTGCATTGCTGAACGGGTAGATGAAGAACACATCAGCGCCGTCACTTCGAACTGAGCCGAGAAGCGGTGCGCGTTCAGGGATCGCTTCGCCATCGAGCAAGTGCGGGCTGAGCAATTCGTTCAACTGCTGGTAGCCAGCGTTGTTCTTCGCAATGCCGATGTACAGCAAGCGCGGTCCCTGGCGGAACTCGATCCCAGCGACGGGCCTTACATCGAAGCGCTTCGCATCGCGCACCAGATCCGGGATCCCAGCAGTGCAAAGGATGTCGGTGAGCGCGAGCACGCGCACGCCGGCCTTCTGCGCTTCTTCCAGGAGCGCGTCCGGCTTCATCACGCCGTACTTGAAGCTGAACCAGCTGTGGCAGTTGAGGTACATGGATAGATCGACGTTTTCTCTGTCGATCGCGGGCCTCAGAAGATAGGAACCGTCAACAAGGGAAGCGGAAGCATTCGCGAGATCCCAGCCCGGAGGGCGGGTCAGCCCGGAATGACGATCGCGATGACAACCGGAATGACAGCCGAGAGTGACACCTTCGCGCCGCCATGTCAGACACCACTTCCCGCACCGAGCTGTCCGCCTTGGGCGAGTTCGGCCTCATCGAGCGCATCGCCTCGCGTGTGCAACTGAAACACGCTTCATCCGTGAAAGGGATCGGCGATGATGCGGCGGTGATCGACCCGCAGGGACTGCATCAAGTAGTGACCACCGACATGCTGGTGGAAGGCGTCCACTTCGACCTTGGTTATGTGCCGTTGAAGCACCTTGGATACAAAGCCGTGGCGGTGAACGTGAGCGATGTATACGCCATGAACGCAACACCAAAGCAGATCACGGTTTCGCTCGCACTGAGCAATCGCTTCCCAGTGGAGGCCATTGATGAGTTCTACGAAGGCATCCAACTCGCATGCACGAGTTATGGTGTGGACCTCGTGGGCGGCGACACATGCAGCAGCCCCAGCGGACTTGTCATTTCGATCACGGCCATCGGCGAAGCGAAGAAGGAGGACATCGTATACCGCAGCGGTGCCAAGGACAATGACCTGCTGGTGGTGAGCGGGGACCTTGGCGGAGCCTACATGGGTTTGCAGGTGTTGGAGCGTGAGAAGGCCGTGTTCAAGGAGACCGGCGCACAACCCGATCTTGTCGGCCACGACTACATCCTCGAAAGGCAGTTGAAGCCCGAAGCGCGCAAAGACATCATTGAGTTGTTGAGGACGATGGGCGTGAAGCCCACGAGCATGATCGATGTGAGCGATGGCCTGGCCAGCGAAGCGTTACATCTCGCGCG
>JBKJPT010000291.1:0-10371 GCA_046595075.1 Flavobacteriales bacterium | reverse complement strand
GTGCGGTCGTCGCTACCGGTGATGCGCACCTTCTTCTCGGCATCGAGCGGACGGATCCAGATGTGCAATTGGTCGAGTGCTTCGCCTTCGGGGCGCTCCAGTTCGATCACCGTGCTGTGGGCGAGCACTTCGTTACGCAGCAGCACGTATGGTGCAAACTGCGGAAAGGCCGCTGCCTTCCATACCCCCTTGATCACATACGGCACTTGCGCGCCAGTGCTGTCCAGCAGGCGTACGTCGCCGAGATCCGCCTTCGAGCAACCGAGCAGTTCGGCGCTCAGCGTGATCGCGTACAAGCCTTCCGCAGGTATCGGCGGAACGAGAGCGCTCCACTTCGGCGATTGCGCCATCAGTTCCCCACTGCACAACAACGGTAGCAGGAAGAGATTACGCTTGAGGACCTGCATCATCGGCTATGTTCTTTGGTGCATCGTCCACGAAAAGGCCTTTCAACTTCTGGTACATGAAGGAGATCACGAGCAACAACGCGCCCAGGAAAATGAAAGCCGCCACACGACCACCCTCACTGAGGTTGCGCAGGTCGATGAGGAACAACTTCAGCAAGGTGACCGCGAAGAGGCAGAGGGCTATCACGCGCATGATGCGCATGCGTTGCCGCATACCGTACCACATGAAGAGGAAGGAACCCACGCCCCACAGGATCGGGTAACCCACGCGACGTGCATCCGTCAGCGCGCCGGCATCGCCTTGGCCCAGGACCATGGCATGATCGAGTTCCTGACTGGCGAGCACCACCAGGAAAATGGAGATGAACCACAAGTACGTGTTCCACCCCGACGAAGGCCGTATGATCAACTTGCGCGCGAGCATGGCGATGCGCACCACGATGATCACCATGAGCGCGAAGGCGATGACATGCACCACGACGAATCCTTGCGCTTCGGGAACATTGATGTGATGCCAAAGCGCGGACCGGCTGATGTGATAGTGGCCGGTGATGTACCAAGCACCAATGATGACGAACAGCAGGAAGAGCGCCTGTTGCGCGGCGCCGCGGCGCATGGTGCGCTCCACTGCGATCAGGAACAAAAGTGTCCATGCGGTGCTGGCGAGGCCGATCACCGAGGGGTCCACCACGCGCACCAACTGCTCGCGCAATTCCAGCAGGTTCACCGCGTACAGCACCAACAGGCCCGCCACAGTTGCCATCTTGCACCACCCTGCGCGCGTGATCCCCATGGCCATGCGCACCGTGCCATCGCTACGGCGCAGCAACCACACCGTTCCCGCGAAAGAAGCGGCGCCCGCCATACCTGTGATCCAGCCTTTGTTAAGAACGACTCGCAATTCCCATCCGAAGGGATGCACGTATACATCGAAGAGATCCATGTACAAACTGATGGCCATAAGCACCAACACGAGCATGCTGGCGCGCTCCACCAAACGCAAGCTGGTGCGGTGCGCGAACCACAGGAGCAGGACGGCTTCGGCCGCCCAGAACAAGGTGATGTAGCTGCCCTGCAATTGCACCGGCGCGGCCAAGCTGATGAAGGTGAGCACCAGTCCGATCAAAAGCATCTTCAATGTGTTGGGCACGCCTTCCTTCTTATGGAAGTAGAGCGCGAACAACAGATAGAAGAGACCGATCAACGCGGTGAACAAACCCGTGACACGCGTGGATAGGTCGCTGAGGAAGTGCATGCCCGCCGCATAGTACGCCGCAGTGTTCACCAACAGGAGCGTGTGATCGAGCGCGCTGAAGACCTGCTTGTGCCGCAGGTTAAAACGCAGGTTCATGGCGAAGAACACAAGGAAGAAAGCGGTGGCGAAAGCGAAGGCGATGAGCGCCGGCGGTTGCTCCAAGGAAGCGTAGTTCGTGATGGCCCATCTCGCCATGATGAGCGCGGTGAGACCGAAGGCGAGCACGTTGATCACGTACCACTTCTTGTAGTTCGCGAGCACCAGCATACCCACATCGAGGATCAGCAAGTAGGTGAAGAGCACCTTGTAATTTCCATCGCCACTGGACGCGAGGAAGGGCGCGGCGAAGCCCCCGAGCAATGAGATCACCGCCAGTTCCTTGCGGTCGTATCCCAACGTGAGCGCGACGGCCAGCGCGGTGATGCCAATCATGATGATGAAGGCGGGGATCTGACCGATCAACCCGAACTTGTGGAAGGCGATCGCGATGGTGGTGTAGAAGATCGCGATGCCACCGGCCACGAGCACGGAGCTGAACGCGCGGAAATTCAAGCGCAAGCGATGCGCGAAGAACACGAGCAGGCCACCCGCGCCCAGCCCGATCAGCGTCTGTGCCGTAGTGTTCAAGAGCCCTTTGCCGATCGCGTAGTTCAACAGCAGCCCGATGCCGAGCACGAGCACCGCGATCCCGATCTTGTTGATGAGGTTCTCGCCGATGAACTTCTCCAGATCGGGGTGGCGCTGGAAGAAGGTGGGGCGCGGCGGTGGCGGCACGTAGCGCGGCGGTGGTGCGATCACCGGCGGCGGCAGCGGAGGTGGCGTGGCTAAAGGTGGGGTGGTTGCACCGCTTCCGGGGAAGGCTGCGCGCATGCGTGCTGCAGCATCCTCCACTGGCATGGACGGTTCCACCTTGGTTGGTGGCATTGCCGCAGGCGGTGGCACCACCGCTACGTGTTCCGTGGTCCGTTGCACCGGTTCTGTTGGTGCGGACGGCTTTACGATCCCGCGTAGATGCTCAGCGAGTTGTTCGCGCAAATGGCGGATCTCGCTGCCCAAACCGCCCATGCGACCGAGCGTGATCGCTTGCAAAATGATCAGCACAAGCACGAACACGAAAAGGATCGCTTCCATGGCGGGCAAGCTAATAACCGGTGTGAAACGCACTACCGGTCCTGAGCCAACAGACTGGTGCAGGCCGCACAGAACGACTGGCCGGCCGCATCGATGCTCGCGATCCGCTCCACGGCATCGCACATTACACAGGTGGTATCGGTGCAATGCGGCAGCGACCGGTTGTGCCCCACCTCGTGCACGGCGATCTTCTGCAAGCGATCGAAGAAGCGCACGCTCTTGCCATTGCCGAGGCGACGCATGCTCACCACGCATGAGGGACCGCCGATATAGCCCAAGCCGAAGATGCCGAAGTCGCGGTACTTGCTCGCGGGCTCTTTGAGCCTGCCTGCTGCATCGTACTTCGTGATGCTGATGTCCTGCGCGGTAAGACCGATGATGAGATCGATCCTGTCCGGCTTGATCATGCGCAACCACGAGATCAAACTATCGGCGCGGTAGCGCGGTGATCGGATCGCCGTGTATGCCGAAGCCGGTAGTTCGATCCGTTGCGCCACATGCACCACCGCATGGTGCCCCGCTGACAACGCAGCAACTATGCTATCGATGTGCGAAGGGTCCACATCGCCCAATGGTTGAACTAGAAGTTGTAGCGACCTCCCCTCAACTTGGTCCGGGGCGGGCGTCAGGTGACCGCAGCCCGAAGATCCGAGAAGCACAAGAAGCAGATGAATACGCACAACGCAAAGATCACCTCCGCATCTTCATCACCTCGCCATAGGTGAGCGAACGCCACATCCATTCCATCGGCCCGAAGCGGAAGCGCTACACTTACCAATGACGCCAAGGCATCTGGAGAATGAAGACACCTGGGGCCAACGACTCGCTGGTGATAGCGCTTCCAACGATCGCGGTCCTATCCCCGTGAACATCGGGGGCGCGGTGCCGACCGCGATGTGGGCGGAGCAACTGCCGCAGACCGGAACCTAGCCACTTGGAGTTCGGGCGTTCACATGAAGGCCGATAAACCAGTGATGGGGTTCAACGAACAAACAGGCGTAACGGCGAAGAGAACAGCACGCCGTTAAGCGCCGGACGAAGGACATAGATGCCAGGAGCAAGGCCCGTGACATTCGCCTCGGCGGCCTCTCCCACATGTACAAGGCGCCCCGACAGGTCACGCCACTCGACTGCTGCGTTGGGCGGCAGTCCCGTAAAGCTCACCGCATCGCTGGCCGGGTTCGGGAACACGGACCAAGCTGCTCCATCAGCCATTTCACCGAGCCCGTTCGCTTCCTCCGCCACCGCCCAGAAGTCGCGCATGAAGTTGTTGCCGAAATCGCTCTCGTTGCGGAATCCCACGCGCGTGTAGCCAATACCGGGCACGGTGGTGTAGAAGTAGTAGTAGAACTCCATGGTGCTGTTGGCGGGCAGCACCACGATCGCTGTATCCACATCGGGCAGGTAGCATACATCGGCGCAGAGCGAGCTGGTCCAACCGCCGGGCATGTCCACCTGCAGCTTCACGATGCGCACGAGGCAATCCTCGGCGGTGGTGTTGGTGAACGTGGCGTGACCGGTGATCGTATTCCCGGCATCGCCCCAGAGCGTGTCGTTGCTCACCATCTGTACTGTGAAGCTTCCCCCGAAGGTCTGCGCGCAATCGGTGGGCAGGCCCAACAATGAGTCGATGTCACAATAGATGTCGTCCGGCGTTTTGTGGAACCAGTCGTGATGGCGGAAGATGCTGCCGTCCGTAGCGATCAGGTACGCGTTGTTGGGTTGTGGGCCGTAGTAGTTCCACCATTCGTTGCACGGTCCATCGAGGTAGATCGGCGCATCGATCTGCATGCTGTCCAGCAACTCCTGCAGCACAGCCTTGCGCTCGCCGTAGGTTTCGGGCTGCTCGTAGAGGATCCCGGCATCGATGTTCGCTTGACTGGTATTCACCGCTGCGAAGTAGGGACTGATGTCGAGGTAGGGATGCGCCTCGGGCGTGTACACGATCACGGTCGTGAGCTGACTTCCGTAGATGGCCACCACGTCATTGATCACCGGCACCTTGTTGCGGAACACCGGACAGGTGTAGCTGCTGCTGATCATGAGAACAGGCTTGCCTAGAAGCAGGGCATCTTCCAAATTGAAACCGGTTCCGTTCATGTCGTACAGCGTGAAGTCCGCGGCACTTTCTCCTTCTGGCCTTCCGCTGCTGTTGATGGGCGGTGTTTGCGTGGGTAGCGTGCAGATGGGGTCGCTATCCGCTGGAAGTGTGCCAATGCCGATGGAGGGCAGGAGGGTGGGCTGGGCCGCAGTAGACAGCGCACAGGCTGAAATGAGCAGGGCGAATGCGTATCGCTGGATCATGCGGCCGGGATCTGCGTGAGGACAGCGCAAAGGTGCGAAGGTTCGATCGGAGACGAGCATCGGATCCATTGTATCACACCATTGGCCTTGGCCATTATCAGTGGTGAACCATCACATGCTGATCACCATGAGCCGCTTCCTCACCGCCCTGTCCTACCGATTCAACGCAACCTCGGCCGCACCGACCGCAGCCTGCGTATGATCGTGGATACGCTTTAGGCGCTACCATTCCTCACCGGCCTGTTGTCCGGCGTTTGGGGCGTTGTATCGTTGGTGTTCGGCCCATCGGCCTGGGTGAAACGCGCCAAGAAGGCCATGACCACGAACAAGGAACGCGCGGCTTTTCCGATGATCTCTTGAAGACGGTACCGGTGGGTGAACTCACGCACCGACGGTCGTCATCGCTTCACCACCACCCTCGAACTTCTCGGAGCTTGCCCTTCCACCCGCACCATCAACAGATACAAGCCTTCGCGCCACTCGCTGGACAGATCAAGCGGATGCACCGCACTCAACGATGCCACCTGCTCCGCATGCACGCGCTTGCCGGTTGCATCGAACACCTCGATCACGCCGCGCTGACCGAACAAGCCCGCATCGCAAACAATGTTCACGCGATCGCTCGCCGGGTTCGGATAGACCCGCAGGTCATCGCCTTCGCCGCTCGCGCTTTCATACAACGGCGGCACATCGCCAAGGCCGGTAATGCAACCGGGATCGGTCACCAAGGCCACCACCACATCGTCGATGAAGTAGTAGGAAGACTGTCCCGCGTATGTCCCGAAGGACGCCACTTCACCCAACGCGCGGTACTCCCCGATCGTGATATGGTCCACTGCGGATGTCGGAAACACAATGCCGCAGATGTTCGTCCAGTCCGATGAGCAGATGATGTCGTCCGTGATCACATCCGGGGTGATGGGCAGGGGATCCGTGTGATCCGCCCCAACGACCGGACCTTCCGTAAGCGCCGCACCGATGCCATCCAGGCAGAGCACGCTGCCACCGACCGTAGCCACATGGAAGGAAACCAGATAAGCTTCGCCCGGCACCAGGGGTTCGGAGAGGGGCGCTTCCATGTACTCGAAGTACGGGAGGATGTCTTTGGCGTACACGCCACCCATACCCTTGCCACTGCGCGGGACGAGCCGCCGTGGGTTACCACCACCCGACGCCTGCAAGGCGGGTGCTTCCGCTTTGTGGTCGAAGTCCGCGCAACTGCTGAACGCATCCGCCGACCCGAACTGGTACCAGGGCCAACCCGGAGCGAGCGTCATGCCACTACCCTCTTGGACAAAGGCGCTCCCGACCACGGCGTAGCACTGCTCGCCCTGTTCAATGGAAGGGTTCGGTAGCAGTGCGGGTCCGAGACAGGTCTCGTCCACACAGGTGTTCGCGGTGAGCGATGGCGTGGTGTACAGTCCGATGCGGCCTGCCACCTGTGTGTTGTCCGCCCAACTGTAAAGGCGCACGTAGTAGGTCTGTCCGCTCGTGAGCGTGGGCAATACCAGCATGTTGTCATCGCAGGAAATGCTGGTGAGGTTTCCGGGTGTACCACTGAAAAGTTGGAGCGTGAGGTCGGCGGTGTGGTAGCCCACTACCACGCGCGCAGGGGAAGCAGTAGCGGTGAACTTGAACCAGATGTCGTCATCGGCGAAATCATCCACGGTACAATCCGCGCCGGGCAGGCTTTGCGTGGCACCGTCGGTATCGAAGAGCGCCGTGTACGCGCTGCCATAGGCGAGTTCCATGGCGCCGCTTGCCTCGTCGTTGCTCGTGCCGGAAACGACCGTAGTGAACGCGCAGGTACTCGCCGGACCGTTGGGCACACTGTACACGCGGTACCAATACTGCTGACCGATGGTAAGGCCGCTCATCGCGCGCGGGCTGTTGCCGCAGCTGATCATATTGGCATCCAGCGTGGCGTCGTCGGTGGAGAACTGGTCGTACACTTCGATCTGCAACGCCTGCGGTAGCGGATCCTCGTAGAAGTGATCGTTGCGTTGTTCGGCGGTGATGGTGTGCGAAGAAGCCGCGGCGGTGAAGTGGAACCAAGTATCATCGTCCGTATTCAAGGCTCCTGTGCAGTGGGTGGCATAGCTCTGTGTGGCCGCATAGTTCCACGCCTCGTACAAGGGCTGCGCGAACTGGGTGCCCCATGGTGCGGCCAACGCACCGGTTATCCCGTCGTTCGCATTCGGCGCGAAAAGCAGGGGTTGGAAGATCGACACATTGGTCATGGACACGCGCAGGAAGTAGGAGCTGCCGACACTGAGACCACTATAGCGCGCCCTTGCGCTCCCTGTATTGGCGAAGCAACCCAGGCTCGTCAACGTGCCGCACGTGCCGCTGAAGAGTTCGAGCGTGAAGTTGTTGCTCAAGGTTTGCGCAGCCGCCACGATACCCGCTTCACTGTATGCTGCCGTGAACTGGTACCACAGGTCGCGTGTGGGTGAACATCCTCCCGTGCCGTCCGATGCCTCGTTACTGCGAACGAGCGCAGTGCCAAAGTCAGCCACGGTGGAGTAGGTCAACGGCAGAGCCCCGGAGCAATCATCGTTCGCCATGGGTGTGCGCACCGCTACACGGAAGCCTGCTTCATTGGTCGAACTCACTCGCATCAGGTATTGCTGTCCGGCGACCAGTCCATTGATCGCCAATGGCGTTGACATATCACTTGACAATGCGATGCTCGTGAGCGACCCACAGGTGCCGCTGTACACCTGGGCGTGCATGGGTAGTGGCGTCGAGGTGGCGAGCACCTCCACGAAGTGCCGGGCAGCGGTAGCTGTGAAGCTGTACCAAACATCAAGCGAACTTCCGTAGTTGTGGCCTTCGGTCCAGTCAATAGCACCGGTCTGTATGGCAAGGTCGATGGCATCGGCACATGCTGTGTTCGTGGCCGTGGAGAAGACCCACACGCGTGTGTTCCTCGTGCCCAAGTTGGTGGAGCCGATCTTCAGGTGGTAGGTTGTTCCGGGCGTAAGGCCATTG
Organism: Flavobacteriales bacterium; assembly: GCA_046595075.1. Lineage (GTDB taxonomy): Bacteria > Bacteroidota > Bacteroidia > Flavobacteriales_F > PHOS-HE28 > PHOS-HE28. The sequence goes on along the minus strand of JBKJPT010000291.1, from coordinate 2,280 downwards.
AATTCCCGATCAGGGGCCAACGAGCCCTGTGACACGCAGACAAGCCCCCCGCACGTTCCGCTGAAGAGCGCGGCATGATGTGCCGACGTGCTGCTCACCACCATCACGCTGGTGCTGGGTGCCTCGAAGGTGAGCCACACATCCCTGTCCGTGGTACCGCACGGCACTGTGCTTGGCGTGCAGGTCAGCGTGTTGATATCCAGTGGCACGGGTGCATCATCCATTTCGGCCACCGTGATGGGCACTGCGCCAGTGCATTCATCGTTGGGTGATGGTGCGAACATGTCCGCGACCTTCCGTAGGCTCACCACCGGATCGATGCTCTCGCTGTATGCCCGGATGTAGTATGGCTGGCCGGGGGTAAGCCCCGTGACCGAGGCCACGCCGCAGCCTATGCTCGTGAGGTTGCCACAAGCGCCGCTGAACCACTGCAGGGCAATATTGTCACCGGGGGGGACGAACAGATCACTGACAGGGAAGAAATGCACCGCGTCCGTGGCGATGAAGCGATACCACACATCGTCGTTCGCTGCGCCATTACCCGCGCACGCCAACTGCGATTGGGTAGCGCCCAGCGTGCTGATCTCCATGGAGGGATGAACGCCCAGCGTTGGGGGTAGCACCAGTAACTCGATGGCATTGGCGCACTCGTCGTGCAGCGGGGCGGATACCACGGCCACCCAGCCCTGGCAGTTGGTGGCTCCACAGCTGGCCGCCGGGATCATCAGCACGCGCAGATAGTAGGTGGTTCCCACGGACAACCCCGAAACCATGGGTGTTGTGCTCAGCGGAGCGAAGCAGCCAATGCTGGTAAGCGAACCACAACTCCCACTGAAAACCTCCATACCGGAGTCATCCAAACCCTCGCCCTCGGTGCGGATCCAGTGCGTAGTAGCGGTAGCGATGAAGGTGAACCACGCCGAACCGTGGACGGTGTTCCCGCTGCATGCGGTGATCGGCTCGGGCACAGCGCTGGGATAGTCCTTCGCGAACACCGGCACGAAAAAGGACTGCACGTTGGAAGCGGCCACCTCCAACGGATAAGCGAGCGCGCAGGTGTAGTTGCCGCCGCTTTGGGCGATGGTCCGAAGATGAGCCGTGAACAGTAGAAGGAGCAGCAGTCCGCGCATGGTGAACAGGTTTTGGATGCGCTAAATGACCATGGTGCATGTTCCGGAACAAGCAGGATCGATCGAGCGCGGAAATGGTTGATCGAGCGTACCTCACCCCAACCACTCTCCCAGGAAGAGGGGCTCACCCCGCCAACGCGCGAGCCACATCCTCCTTCCTCCGCGATGCCACCTCCACTCGCTTGCCATTGCGCAGCACCACGAAGCCCGCCCTGTCGAGGTGATCGATGTGAGCGCGGTTCACGAGGTAGCTGCGGTGCGTGCGCAGGAAGCCCAGCGGCGTAAGCATGTCCTCGTAATCCTTCAGCGTTCGCGCGGAGACGAAGCGGCGATCATCCTGCAAGTACAGGTTGGTGTAGTTGATGTCAGCCTCGCACCATGTGACTGCCGCAGGATCCACGAAGTAGCTGCGGTCGCCGCTGGTGAGGGTGAGCTTCATGGTGCGCTCATCGGGCTGCGTGACGTTGTGCAGTAGCTGCGTTTGCACTTCGGGACTTGTCGAGCGTTTCGCCAGGTGTCGGTCGATCGCGGTACGCAACTCATCGCCGAGCACGGGCTTCACCAAGTAGTCCAACGCGCTGAAGCGGATGGCTTGGATGGCGTGTCGGCTGCTGCCGGTGGTGAAGACCACGTCGAAGTCCCAACGACCAAGCTGCTTCAAGAGCTCGAAGCCATCGCCGCCGGGCATCTGCACATCCAGGAAGAGAAGTTGTGGTTTGTGCTGCGCGATCGCAGACTTCGCTTCCGCTACCGATGAGGCTTCCGCCAACACCACTACTTCCGGTGCCCTTCGTTGCAGCATAGAGCGCAACGACGCACGAGCTTCCGTCTCATCATCCACGATCAACGCCCGCACCATGGTGGCAAGTTACCCCGCATCGCGTTGTAGAACTAAGCTGACACGCGTGCCCAGCGGAACTCCTGAAGCATCCCTCAGATCCTCCATCAAGAACCCGCCTTCGCTCTTCATCCGCTCAGTGAGCAGCTCCAGCCTCTCCCCTGTGAGCTTCAACCCCAGCGAGGTTCGTCCGGGCGTGGGTGCCTTCTCCGATCGCCCAACACCGTTGTCCTCCACACGACAGGTCACGGCACCGTTCTCCGTGAAGAAGTGGACATCCAACCGCTTCGGACCTTGCTTCGGCGCGAGGCC
>JBKJPT010000075.1:0-13506 GCA_046595075.1 Flavobacteriales bacterium | reverse complement strand
TTCAGCGGCAGCGCGTGGGCCAGCATGCCGAAGGGTTCGGCGTTCACCTTTAACCCGAAGGCGCGCGCGAGCATGTGGTAGAGCGTTGCAGCACCATCGTTCTGTAGTTGCTTGTACAATGCTTCCACCTCCAGCGTCTTGCGCTCTAGCCGCTGTACAAGCACACTTTCCAGCCAAGGGCCTATGTGTCCTTGATCCACCCGCGAGATCATGCCCGCGCACGGCACGAAACCCTTGCCGCGCATGAGCGTGTGGTAGAGTGCGATGCTGTCCGTGGAAATGCGTGGGAACAATTCCACAGTGGGCAGAACCTGGCCGCGCAAGGTGCTCACCTCGATATCATGCTCGTACACCACGTGCAGCACAACATTGTCATAGGCCGGATCACGTGCATGCCCGTGCGCATTCCATTCGCTGCTGCGCAAATGCACTTCAACAGTGCCGGCCCACAACTGCCCATCGATCCGCAACTGCGCATCCACCAGGTCGGGTCCACTGTCGTGCTGTATGCGGCCGGGCTTGATCACTTCCACTGCACGGCCATCGGTGGTGCGCAACGCGTGTTGCTGGAACATGCGCTGTTCCCACATGAACTGTAGGAGATCCTCGCCATAGGGAAAGGTCGGGTCGAGAAGGATATCCGGTGAAGAGAAAGATCGCACGCGAGGAAGATAAATACACCTCACCCCTGCCACTCTCCCAAGGAGAAGGGAAATGCCTTATGGTCAAAATAAACCATTCATATCACTCCGCGCTCCTTCATCTTCCTTTCCATGGCCTGCTGCAATTGCAGTGCGGCACGGCGTGCCATGGCGATCGCCTCCTCCCCTGCTCCAGCGAAGAGAACTCCGCGACTGCTGTTGATGAGCAATCCGCCATCGGTGGTCATGCCTGCATCGAGCACGGCGTTCAGGTCGCCGCCTTGCGCACCCACACCCGGCACCAGGAAGAAGTGATGCGGTGCCAGCGAGCGCGCTTGTGCGAGAATCTCCGGGCGTGTGGCGCCAGTGACGAACATGAGCTCATCGGGTGTGCCCCATTGCGCGGTGCGCTCGATCACGGTTTCGAAGAGGCGCTTGCCATTGGCGTCTGCGATGAACTGGAAATCCTCGGCGCCGCTGTTGCTGGTGACGCCCAGCACGATCGCCCACTTGCCCGGTCGCTTCAGGAATGGCTCGATGCTGTCGCGGCCCATGTAGGGTGAAAGCGTAACGGCATCGACGCCCAGCTTATCGAAGAAAGCTTCCGCGTACTTGCGCGCGGTGTTGCCGATGTCGCCGCGTTTGGCGTCGGCGATGATGAAGCAATCGCCTTTGCTGCGGATGTATGCGATCGTGGCTTCCAGATCCAACCAACCCTGATCGCCGAGCGCTTCATAGAACGCAAGGTTGAGCTTGTAGGCCACGGCGAGGTCGTGCGTCACCTCTACGATCGCCTCGTTGAAGGCGCGCACGGGGTGGCTCTCCTGCTTGAAGTGATCGGGGACGAGATGCTCTTCGGTGTCCAAGCCCACGCAGAGCAGGCTCTTCTTGCTGCGGATGCGGGCTACGAGTTCGGTGCGTGTCATCGGGTGCGAAGGTCGCAACCGTTCAGATCCCCGCCTCGGCCTTCAACTTCTCGGTGCGCTCTGCCAGTTGCAGCGCATCGATCACATCCTGTAGGTCGCCATTGAGCACCTCCGACAGGTTGTGTACAGTAAGCTCTATCCGATGATCGGTGATCCGGCTCTGCGGATAGTTGTAGGTGCGGATCTTCGCGCTACGGTCCCCGCTGCTCACTTGGCTCTTGCGGTGATTGGATTCTGCTTCCTGGATCTTGCGCAAGCCTTCATCATAGAGCTTGGTGCGCAGCATCTGCATGGCCTTGATCCGGTTGCCGAGTTGGCTGCGATCGGTCTGGCACATCACCACGATACCGGTTGGAATGTGGGTGAGGCGCACCTTGGTCTCCACTTTGTTCACGTTCTGGCCACCCGCACCACCGCTGCGTGCAGTTTCCATCTTCACATCGCTCTCCTTCACCACCACATCGAACTCCTCCGCCTCGGGCAATACGTTCACCGTGGCCGCGCTGGTGTGGATCCGCCCTTGCGCTTCGGTCTGCGGAACGCGTTGCACGCGGTGCACGCCCGCTTCGAACTTCAGCACACCATAAGCGCCGTCGCCGATCACGTTGAAGATCACTTCCTTGTACCCACCCACACTGCCTTCGCTCACATCGGCCACTTCGATCTTCCACCCCCGGCCTTCGATGTAGCGGCTGTACATGCGGAAGAGATCGCCAGCGAAAATGCTGGCTTCGTCCCCGCCCGTTCCTGCGCGGACCTCCATGATGCAGTTGCGCGCATCGTTCGGATCCTTCGGCACCAACATCATGCGCACCTCCTCCTCCATGGCTTCGATGGCCGCGCGGTTCTCTTCGCGTTCGGCGCGCGCCATGTCCAGCATCTCCGCATCCTTTTCGATGCGAAGGATCTCTTCTGCACCGGCGAGATCGTCGTGCATGCGCTTGAAGCGGAAGAACGCGAGCGAGATGGGGCCCAGATCGCGGTAGCTGCGATTGAGTTCCACGAAGCGCTTCTGATCTGCAATCACGCTGGGATCGGCGAGTTGCTTGCCGATCTCTTCACGCCGATCGTGAAGGGTTGAGAGTTTGGAGAGGAGGTCGGACATGAGAACGCAGAGGCGCTAAGCCCCAGAGGGCGCTGTGGAATATCGTTAGTGATAGGTGAAGGTGCCGTGGGCACTGGTAAGGACAACCTCCTTCGCATGAGCAGCTTCCACGTGGCCGATGACCTTGCCTTCGATGCTGAACGACTTCGCGATCGCGATGATCTCCGCAGCGCGGGCAGCGTGAACATAGAACTCCATGCGGTGCCCCATGTTGAAGACCTTGTACATCTCCTGCCAGGAAGTGCCGCTCATGCGCTGGATCGCAGCGAAGAGCGACGGCGTGGGGAAAAGATCGTCCTTGATGATGCGCAGGTCTTCCACGAAGTGCAGCACCTTGGTCTGCGCACCGCCGCTGCAATGCACCATGCCATGCACCTCGTTCCGCATCGCCTTCAGCACTTGCTGCACAACGGGCGCGTAAGTACGCGTAGGCGAGAGCACGGCCCTGCCGAAGTCCAGCGGCGTGCCTTGCAACGGATCGGTGAGCTTGGCCTGTCCGCTGTAAACGAGTGCTTCAGGAGTCCCGGGGTCGAAGGTCTCGGGAAATTTCGCGGCAAGCTCCTGCGCGAAGACATCGTGCCGCGCACTGGTGAGGCCGTTGCTGCCCATGCCCGCGTTGTAACTGTCCTCGTAGGTGGCTTGTCCATCGCTCGCGAGCGCCACGATCACATCTCCGGGTTGGATCCGTGCGTTGTCGATCACTTTGCTGCGTTCCATCCTGCACACCACGGTACTGTCCACGATCACGGTGCGCACAAGGTCACCGACATCAGCCGTTTCACCGCCGGTGCTACTAATGCCCACACCGAGCGAGCGCATTCTCTCCAGGAAACGCTCCGTGCCTTCGATGATCGCACCTATCACTTCACCGGGGATCAAGCGCCTGTTGCGGCCGATGGTGCTGCTGAGGAGGATCCCATCGGTGGCGCCCACACAGAGGAGATCATCGAGGTTCATCACCACAGCGTCCTGCGCGATGCCATGCCACACGTTTATATCACCGGTCTCTTTCCAATACGCGTAGGCGAGCGAACTCTTGGTCCCTGCGCCATCGGCGTGCATCACGATGCAATGCTCCGCGCTGCCGGCGAGTTCATCGGCCACCACCTTGCAAAAGGCTTTTGGGAAAAGCCCCTTGTCGAGCGCGGCGATCGCCTTGTGCACATCCTCCTTGCTGGAGGAGACACCGCGTTGTTCGTATCGGCTATCGGCCATCGTGGTTCGTGGTAGCCCCGCGAAGGTGAGGGCTGAAATGAAGAAGAGCATCCACCATGCGGCGGATGCTCTTCCACAGGGGTTCCACCTAATTGTTCGGCGTAGGGGCCGGAGGAGCACTTCCGGTGCCCGGTACGAAATCGGTGCGGATCACTTTAAAGTCCGTGCGGCGGTTGGTCTGGTGCCCGGCTTCCTTTTCCTCCTTGGTGGCCATGGCCTTGATCTGCTCCATGGTCACGAGCGGCTCATCGGGGCCACGGCCCACAGGAACCATGCGTGCAGGATCGATACCCTTCTCGATGAGGTAGTTCACCACGCTCTGAGCACGCAACTGTGAAAGCTCCAAGTTGCCACCCTTGTACTTGTTCGTCTTCCGTGCATCCGTGTGCGATCGCAGCTCGATCACCAAGTTCGGGTTATCGGTAAGCGTAGTGTAGAGGACTTCCAAACTGTCCTTCGCTTCAGGGCGCAGGAAGAACTGGTCAACATCGTACAGGATCTGTGGCAGTTTGATCACGCGATCGATCGGCTGCAGGAAGTACTCCTTCACGAATGTGGTGCTCTCGGTGAGGCCCACGGTGGTGATCTGGTCGCGCACTACGAGATAGCCTTCCTTCTCGGCGAGGATGCTGTAGCTGGTCTCTTCCTTGATATAGCGGTCCTTGCCGTTCTCAATGAAGGCGAAGCCACCGTTGTCATCAGTGAGCGCACTGAAGTTGCTGCCGTTGGTGCCCACCACGCTGACCTTGGCGCCTTCGATCGGCAGGCCGGTGACCTTGTCGTACACATTGCCTTGCAGGGCGAACACGAGATCGGGCATGTAGAAGCGCCAGATATCGTCTTGGCCTTTGCCGCCTGCACGGTTGGTGGTGAAGAAGCCGCGATCGAACTCGCCATCATACGCGATCGCAAAATCATCTGCGGCGCTGTTCAAGGGCGACTTCATGTTCTCGGTGTGGCCCCATGCGCCATCCCCGGTCTTCTCGGCCATGTACATGTCCATTCCGCCCATGCCGTTGTGGCCAGTGCTGCTGAAATAGAGGTTGCCGTTGAAGCGTAGGAATGGGAACATCTCGTCCTTCGGCGTGTTGATCTCGGCACCAAGGTTCTGCGGTGTCCCGGTTGGCTTGCCATCCTTATCCAAGCGGATCATGTACAGGTCCTTGCCACCCAGACGGCCGGGGAAGGGCGCATCACTAGTGAAGACGAGCATGGTCTCATCATCGTTCAAGGCGGGGTGGCCGACCACGAGGGTATCCTCTTTGCCGCCCGAAGGCTTGAGAGCGATCATGGTGGGTGCGCTGAAGTTGTTTCCCACGCGTTTGCTCATCCAGATGTCGCAGCCGAAGACCTTCTTCTTCTCGTAGGGGCAGCGGGTGAAGTACATCACGGTGCGTTTGGCATTGAAGATGGGTGCGCCCTCATTGCCTTCGGTGTTGATCTCCAAGGGCAGTTTCACGGGTTCGCCCCATTTGCCCAAGCGGTCGCGCGAGCTGGAGAACAGATCGGTGAAGGATTCACCCGAGATGGCATCAGGGTCACTGCCCGTAGCAGCAGGCCGTGAACTGGTGAAGATGATGGTCTCGTTCTTCTTGTCGGCAAAGGCGGGTGTAAAGTCGTATTGCGGTGTGTTCAGCAACACTTCGGGATCCACGGTGTAGCGTGTGGGGTCGTCCTTCCATTTCTGCGCCATCTGGCAGGTGGCAATACCGGCATCGGCACGGGGGTCGTTGCTCTTCTTCTCCTTGTACTTGTTGTAGCTCGCGATCGCTTCGGCGTAGAGACCTTGCTGCTTCTGCATTTCGCCCACCCAGTAATAGGCTACGGGATCATTGAGCTGGGCCTTGATCGACTTCTCGTACCACACTTGGGCCTGCTGCACATCGCCCAGCATGCGGTAGCTCTCTGCCACCTTGAAGATCAGCTCGGCTTTCACCGGCGCCTTCTTCTCCACCGTGTAGGCCTTCTTGTAGAGCTCGATGGCGTTGAAGTAGTAGCCCTTATTGAAGGCATCGTCCGCTTCTTCGGCCAGGCGGTTTGTTTGTCCGACAGCCGCGCTGGTGAACAGGAGGCAGAGGGAGAGGCAGGCCAGTATCTTCCTTGTGATCATCGGGTGGTGGTTGGTCCCAATCGGGTCGCGGCGAAGATATACAGATACCCATATAGCGGAACGGCCCGCTCCAAGTGGTTGGAACAGGCCGTTCAGCGGTACGTGGGTTGTGGCGGCCACGAGGCCCTCGGCTCAGCGGGTGAAGAGCAGTTCGCGCATTTTGGGCAGGGGCCAGAGTTCGTCGTCTACGAGCAGTTCCAGCTTATCGGCATGGTTGCGTATTTGGTCCAGGTATGGCTTCACCTTGTCGCAGTAAGCGATAGCCTTTTCGCGGTGGTCCTCTATGGTGTTGGCCTTCTTGCGGGCCTCGATCATGGCATCGGTTAGGGTCTTCAGCTTGCCGATGTGCTCGCTGGTCTCCTCGATCAGCTCCACTTGGGTTGCGGCTGCCTTCTTGGCCTTTTCGGCCCCGAGCACCTCGCGCAAGCCGCGCACGTTCTCCAGCAGTCGGTTCTGGTAGCTGATCGCTGCCGGAATGATGTGGTTCACGGCAAGATCACCGCACACACGGCTTTCGATCTGGATCTTCAGCACGTAGCTGTGCAGTTCGATCTCGTGGCGGGCATCCAATTCCACCCCGCTCAGCACGCCCATGTCGGCGAAGAGCTTTTTGGTCTCCTTCCTCCCCCACACGTCCAACGCACGAGGCGTGTCGGTGATGTTGTTGAGCCCACGCTTGGCGGCCTCCTTCTTCCACTCGTCGCCGTAACCGTTGCCTTCGAAACGGATGGCCTTGCTGTCCACGATCAAGTCGCGTATCACGCGCAAGATCGCTTCATCCTTCTTGGTGCCCTTCTTGATCAGCGCGTCCACGGTCTTCTTGAACTCGCGCAATTGGTTGGCCACGATCGTGTTCAACACGGTCATTGAAGCGGCACAGTTCGCGCTGCTGCCCACAGCCCGGAACTCGAACTTGTTCCCTGTAAAGGCGAAGGGGCTGGTGCGGTTACGATCGGTATTGTCCAACATCACCTGCGGGATCCGCCCGATGTCCAGCTTGAGTTCCGTCTTGCTGGTGGGGCTCATGGCACCCTTGATGTTCTGCTCAAGACCATCGAGCAGACGGGTGAGGTAGTCTCCGATGAACACGCTGATGATGGCCGGCGGTGCTTCGTTGGCCCCGAGGCGGTGGTCGTTGTTGGCGCTGGCAATGCTCGCGCGCAACACATCGGCGTGGCTGTGTATGGCCTTGATCGTGTTGACGAAGAAGGCCAAGAAGAGCATGTTCTCCTTGGGTGTCTTGGCAGGACGCAGAAGGTTCTTGCCGGTGTTAGTGGCCAGGCTCCAGTTGTTGTGCTTACCGCTGCCGTTCACTCCCGCGTAAGGCTTCTCGTGCAGGAGCACTCGGAAATCGTGCTTACGGGCGGTCTTCTCCATCACGTCCATCAGCAGCATGTTGTGATCCACCGCGAGGTTGAGTTCCTCGAAGACCGGCGCACATTCGAACTGGTTCGGGGCCACCTCGTTGTGGCGGGTCTTCACCGGAATGCCCAGCTTGAGGCTCTCGGTCTCGAAGTCGCGCATGAAGGCCTGAGCGCGCTCCGGAATGCTGCCGAAGTAGTGGTCCTCCAACTGCTGGCCCTTTGCCGGGCTGTGCCCGAAGAGGGCGCGGCCGGTCATCATGATATCCGGACGGGCCATGTACAGCGCCTCATCGATCAGGAAGTACTCCTGTTCCCAACCAAGGGTACAGGTCACCTTGGTCACATCCTTGTCGAAGTACTGGCACACGGCCGTAGCTGCCTCATCCACGGCTTTGATCGCGCGCAGCAGCGGCATTTTGAAATCGAGTGCCTCGCCGGTGTAGCTGATGAAGATGGTGGGGATGCACAACGTGCGACCCATGATGAAAGCAGGGCTGCTAGGGTCCCATGCGCTGTAGCCGCGTGCCTCGAAGGTGTTGCGGATGCCACCGCTGGGGAAGCTGCTGGCATCGGGCTCTTGTTGAACCAGCATACCACCATCGAAGCGCTCGATACTGCGGCCATTGCCGATGGGCTCGAAGAAGGCGTCGTGCTTTTCGGCGCTGGTGCCGGTGAGGGGTTGGAACCAGTGCGTGTAGTGCGTGGCAGCCTTGCTGGCCGCCCATTCCTTCATTCCACTGGCCACTTGATCGGCCAACTTGCGATCAATGCGCGAACCTTGATGAATGGCCTGGCGCACAGCGAAGTAGGCATCCTCGGTGAGGAACATGCGCATGGCCTCTTCATTGAACACGCTGCTTCCGAAGAATTCGCTGATCCGTTGACTGGGGGCTTCGCTATGCTTGGGTCGGCGATCCAGCAAGGTGCTCAGGGCCTTTGCGCGAATATGGGGGGTAGGCATGGAATAGTTTGATTTTCGGCCGCGAATGTACCCGGATCATGGGGGGTGTGTCCAGATTTGGACTAATTCTTTGCCAACAGGTGTTGAAATTATGGGGGGAGGTAGCGGAAGAAGGTGCGAGCGGCAAGTATCAAATGGCTAGTCTGGCGCTAGGCAAGCAACATGGGCTGGAGAGCAGCCAATGGAAATAGGCAACCACAAATTGTATGGGGGCCAGAAACCAAACCCTCAACCCTCCGTCGTGGGCGGAGAGGAGACCGGCTCTTCCGGCTTGGAGGTTTCGCGGTGCGGGGGGGGCGCTTCCTCCAAAGCCGACCTGAACTCGCGTTGATGCGCTTCGGCACCCCGCCGAATTTCCGTGGCACCACGATTGATCTCGCGCTGCACCTCACTACTGGCATCGCGCACCTGCCGCATGAAACGGCCCATGCCTCGGGCGATGTCCGGGATCCCCTTCGCGCCGAAGAAAATGAGGATGAAGACCAGGATGAGCATGAACTCACCACCACTGATATCGAAAAGGAGCGCGATCATACGGGGCCAAAAGTAGGAAGCCCCGCTTGCAGCGGGGCTTCCAGGTCCAAGTAGTACGACATCAGACGATCTGCGCCGGATCTTTCTTCTTCAACAGGTCGGCCACCACGGAACTGGCCACGAAGACGGACGAGTAGGTACCCACGCCAATGCCGATGAGCAGCGCGAAGACGAAGCTCTTGATGGATTCGCCACCGAAGATGAAGATCACGATGAGCACCAACAGGGTGGTACCCGATGTGTTCATCGTTCGACCCAGCGTGGCATTGATGGCCTTGTTGATCACCGTCACGTAAGGATCGCGTTTGTGATCGCGCATGTACTCGCGAATACGGTCGAACACCACCACCGTATCGTTGATGGAGTACCCGATCACTGTGAGGATGGCGGCGATGAAGGCCTCATCGATCTCCAAGGCGAAGGGCATGACCTTGTACAGCAGCGAATAGAGGCCAACGACGATCAGTGCATCGTGCAACAGGGAGAGCAGACCGCCCAGACCGAACTGCCAGTTGCGGAAACGCAAGGCGATGTACAGGAAGATCAATACCAACGAGATGATGAGCGAGGTGGCCGCTTTGGTCTTGATGTCGTCGCTGATGGTGGGATCCACCTTGCGGGAACCATCACCCGTATCGTACCCCACACCCAGATCGTCGAGGCCAGCCTTGAGCTGCCGATCCACGCGGGTATCGGCGGTAGTATCGGGGTCGTTGATGAGGTAGTTGGTGGTGATCTTCAGCTTGCGGTCGCTGCCGAAGGTCTTCACGTTCACCGTGCTCTGTACACCCTTTTCGTCAATGAACTTGGGCATGATCGCATCGCGGACCTGGTCCACGTTCACGTCGCCTTTCATTTCCACGATAAAGGTGCGACCGCCACTGAAGTCCACGCCAAGGTTGAAGCCATTGGTGAACGCGCTCACCAGACCAGCACCGATGAGCAACCCGCTGAACGCATAGAACAGTTTGCGCTTGCCCATGAAATCGTAGTTCGCGTTCACAAAGATGTTCTTGCTCCAGCCGGTCCACAGGCTGATGCTCTTGCCCTTTTCCAAGCGGGCCGAGGTGATCAGGCGGCCCAAGAAGAGTGCGGTGAAGAGCGATGTGAGGATACCCAGGCCCAGTGTCGCGGCGAAGCCTTGTACAGGACCACTGCCGAAGATCAAGAGGACCACCGCAATGATCATCGTGGTAACGTTGCCGTCGATGATGGCGCTCAGCGCACCCTTGTATCCGAGGTCGAATGCGCTCTTGAGCATTTTGCCGTGGCGCAGTTCCTCGCGCACACGTTCGTAGATGAGTACGTTGGCATCCACGGCCATACCCATGGTGAGCACGATACCGGCGATGCCCGGCAGCGTGAGGGCAGCTTGCAAGGAGGCCAGCGCACCCAGCAGAAGAAAGAGGTTCACGAGCAGTGCGATGTCGGCGATCCTACCGGCGCGTGCGTAGTAGAGCGCCATGTAGATCATCACCGCGATCAACGCAACGAGGAATGATAGAAGTCCGGTGTCCACGTTCTCCTTACCGAGCGAGGGACCAACAACGGTTTCATCGATGATGCGCGCGGGAGCAGGCAGTGCGCCGGCCTCCAGGATGTTCGCAAGGTCCATGGCATCGCGTAGCTGGCCGTTCACGTCGCCGCCGCCCATGGAAATGCTGCTTTGTCCGCCGGGGATCTCGCCCTGCACAACAGGGGCGCTCTGAACCTGCTCGTCCAGCACGATAGCAATGCACTTGCCCACGTTCTCACCGGTCATGGTGCGCCAAATGGCGGCTCCCTCGGTGTCCATGCTCATCTTCACCTCCACATCGCCCTTGAGATCATAGTCCTGTGCGGCTTGTTCAATGGACTTGCCATCCAAGCGGGGCAACCTGTTCACATTGGGTTCACCGTTGACCACACGCGGCACACGCAGTGCATAGAGGTCCACGAAATCGGCAGTGCCACCATCGGTAAGGTCCAAGGTCTGCGGCTTGGCACCCCAAGCCAGTTTCACATCTGCGGGTAGCGCAGCGCGCACCACTTCGGTTGCGAACAACTTCTCGATCGCTTCCACATCGTCCACCATGGCACGGCCAACGACCGGGCCACCGACATATCCACGCTCATTCACCATGCGCATGAGCTTGGCAGCGAGCGGCGCCATCTTCTGGGCCTTCGCCCGTTCAGCGGCGCTATCAATAACAGCGGTATCAGTAGCGAGGTCCAGGCTATCGAGGAAATCCAAACTGTCTGCGACAGCGGCGGTAGCCGTGGCCATGGAATCGGGCGTAACCGTGGTGCTATCGCTGGCGGTGCTATCCTTGCTTAGGCTATCGGCAACGGCCAACTCAGGATAAAGGAACGCGCTCAACGGGGTGTTCACCTGATCGAGGATGGGACCGATCTCGGTGTTGTCGAAGGTCTCCCAGAACTCGAGGTTGGCGGTGCTTTGTAGCACCTTGCGTACGCGGGACTTGTCCTTTACACCGGGCAGCTCAATGCTGATGCGGCCGCTGAACTGCTGCTTTTGGATGCTGGGTTGCGCCACACCGAACTTGTCGATACGCGTACGCAGGATCCGTTCGGTGTTATTGAGGGCATCGGCAGCCTCACTGCGCAGCACATCGATGTAATCGGCGTTGCTTCCCTCGCGATCGAACCGCTTATTACCTGCACTGCTGAAGAAGATCGCCGAAAGCGGGGGTGCACCCGGCACTTTGGCGTATTCATCTGCGAAGAGGGTGATGAAATCCGCAGAGCTCGAAAGCTGACGCTCGCGGGCTTTGGCCATTGCGGTGGTGAAGGCCACATGCTGGCTCTTGCCGCTGAGGTTATCAACCAGTTCGGGAATGCTCACCTCCAGGGTAACGGCCATGCCGCCCTTGAGATCCAAGCCCAAGTTGATCTCCAGTTCCTTGCACTCGCGGTAGCTGAAGCCCAGCAATGGGTAAGCCTGCTCGCCACCGTGCTTGCGCAAGTAGTCGTTGGTGAAGTCCAACTCCAGCTGGCTACGGTCCAAGGCCTCGTTGCCCGCGACTGCGAGCATGGAGTCCGCTTGGAGCTTTGCTTCAGCAGCGGCTTTGCTCTCCACGTTCGACGTGAAGAAGGAGAAGGACAACTGATACGCGCACGCGAGCGCCAATAGGATGGTGAAGATCCATAGCGCGCCTTTATTCTGCATGATCGAAGGGGGGTAGTGATAAGGGGCGGCAAATATAGGGTTGTGCTCCAATGGCCAATGCACCGCGGAAAGCCTTGACGGAAAGGCCCTTCGGTGCGCGAACAAGAGCGCATGCAGAAGTGTATCGAATGGGAGGTCCAAGGGCGACAACGATCACGACCTTCGCTGCGTCTTCACCACGTCCATCATCTCATCGGCCCACATGTACAGCATCCTGAAGTCCGCCCTGATCACCGCGCTCCTCTCCTTCTCGCTGTGTCTTTCTGCACAATGGGATCTGTACTTCGATTCCAACACCCCGGTAACACGACAGGGCAGCACACTGGATCTGGCCTGGGCCGGTGGCCTCAACATGGTGCAGACAAGCAGCGTGGACCTGAACGGTGATGGATTGAAGGACCTATTCCTCTTCGACCGTGTGGGGAACATGGGCAACACCTTTGTTACACTGATAAATACCGGCGGAACCGACAACCTGGGCTATCGCGTAACGCACGACTACGATCTTGTAGCGCCCTTCCGGGCCTTGCATGATTGGGCCATGTTCCGCGATTTCAATTGTGACGGCAAGGAGGATCTCTTCACCTATTCGCAAGCGGGCTTCTCGGTGTTCAAGAACACCAGCAGTGGCGGCGATCTTTCATTTGAAGAGTTCACCTTCCGCGTCAACTCCACCTATGTATCGCCCAGCGGTGCGGGATCGGTGGCGAACCTCTTCGTGAGCCAGGTTGATCTGCCGGGCATTGCCGATGTGGACAATGACGGCGATCTGGACGTGATCACCTTCAGCCTGTTGGGCTCGTATTTGGAGTACCACAAGAACCTGAGCATGGAACTGTACGGCACGTGTGATAGCCTGAAGTTCGAACTGCGTAACAAGTGCTGGGGCTACTTCGCCGAGAACTTCGGTGACAACAGCGTAACGCTCAACGTGCCATGCAGCTTCAATGTGCCGGCTCCTGAGATCGGGATCGACGATGAAGTGAGCGGCAGCGACGATCGGGCGCACGCAGGCAGCAGCGTAACCCCCATTGATCTGGACGGCGACGGCGACAAGGACCTGCTGCTGGGCGACATCTCCTTCAACAACGTGGTGGGCCTCACCAACGGCGGTACGGTCGTGAGCGCGATCATGGTGGCCGAAGACACGCTCTTCCCCAGCTACGATACCTCGGTGGACCTGCCCATTTTCCCCGGTTCGTTCTATGTGGATGTGGACAAGGATGCCAAACGCGACCTGATCGTGAGCCCTAATGCGCTCTCGCTGGTGCAGAACTACCGCAGCATGTGGTACTACCATAACACCGGCACCGATGCTGCACCCATCTTCGACCTACAACAGGAGAACCTCTTCCAGGACCGCATGATCGAACTCGGCGAAGGCGCCCTGCCTGTGCTTTTTGATGAGAACGGCGACGGCCTCATGGACCTGTTGGTGAGCAACCAGGGCTACTACGAACCCAGCGGCAACTACAGCGGCA
>JBKJPT010000213.1:0-9553 GCA_046595075.1 Flavobacteriales bacterium | reverse complement strand
GTTGTCAGTTCTCAGGGCGACGGCAGCCTGACAACTGGCAACCAACAACTGACAACTACCCCTTGCATTCACCTTCACCCCCCGCGGCTCGGCCTGCCCCGGCCTACGAGCCGGGGTGCAGGCGAAGGGCAAGGGGGAGATGGACATGTATTTCGAGCAACGAGCCTGACAAGAACAGAACCACCCGCCTCCGGCATGTTGC
This sequence comes from Flavobacteriales bacterium, assembly GCA_046595075.1. Classification (GTDB taxonomy): domain Bacteria; phylum Bacteroidota; class Bacteroidia; order Flavobacteriales_F; family PHOS-HE28; genus PHOS-HE28. Next base: position 9,351 of record JBKJPT010000213.1, on the reverse strand, counting down.
AGAAAGCGGGTGGCAGTGAACAGGGTACTGTCAACCCTGATCTCCTAGTCCTGGTCCTCTTCGCCTTCTTCTTCGGCACTATCGTCGGCCTCTGTGCCGATGTAATTGCCATCGGCATCGAAGAGCAGTTCGAGTTCCTTTCCACCGTTGTCCAGTTCCACTTCGTAGGTGGTTACACCGCCTTTCTGTTCTATGCCCACTTTCACAACGGCCATGCCCGTATGATTCTCGGCGAGGTATGGTGCAATGGTCGTCGGCATCTGCGCCTCGGTCACTTGCTCTTCGGTAAGCAGCACAGTGCCTTTCGCGTCGTACACAACGGCGTGCTGCATGCCGTTCACCTTCCATTCGGCCTCGAAGCCGTCTTCATCGTGCTTCCATTGGGCGTCCTTCACAGCAGGGTATGCGGCCTCAAAGGCGCGCTTGGCCACATCGGGCACGGCAAGAGTGGCGGCGGGTTCCGTTTTGCCGCAAGCGGTGAACAGAAGTGCAGTTAGCGCAGAAAGGGTGAGTGCGGTTTTCATGAGGTTGTGGTTGTTTGCGATGCGATCTTACGCAGTGATGCTGGAGCGATCCTGGAGTTGGAAGCGCACGACAACGGAGTGCTCGTTCTCCTTCGTTGTGTAGTCGATGCTCCAGCCATGCGCTGCACAGATGCGCTGCGCAATGGAGAGTCCGAGACCGATGGATCCTTTCTCCTTACTGGCGCGGGCGAAGCGATCGAACATGCGCTGCGGGTCGCCGGACATCGGAAGGCCGGTGTTGCGGATGTGAAGGATGTGGCCGGTGAGCGACACCACCACCGATCCGTTGGCGATGTTATGGCCCACGGCGTTCTTCAATAGGTTCAGCACCAGGATGCGGAAGAGCGTCGGCTCGCCCTCGCTGACCACCGAACGATCTGTGTGCAAGGTGATGTGGATACCGCGTTCGGCGATGTGCCCTTGCAATTGCTCCAACACATCGTCGATCACCTCGGCCGCATTGATCGGCACGCGCTCGGCGAATTGCAGGTTGTCGATGCGCGTAAGCAACAGAAGGGCGCTGTTCAGTTGAGAGAGGCGTTGCACCGCGGCTTGTGCCGCGCCGATCGCCGCCGCTTGTTCCTTGGAAAGTCCGGGGTCCTGCGCGGCGTCATCCAAGCGCGCTTGGATAACGGCCACGGGCGTGCGCATCTCGTGAGCGGCGTTCTCGCTGAACTCCTTCAGCATGCGGTGATCGGCGTGTACCTTCTCCATCAAGGTGCTCACCACGCGGTTGAGGTCGTTGAACTCGTCCACATCGGAAGTGGTGAGGGCGATGGCCTGCTGGTCCTTCAAGGAGAAGCCCTTGATGGCTTCGAGGTCACGGTAGAACGGATCCCAAATGCGACGGGCGGTGCGTCGTTGGATCACCACAAGAACGATGAGCAACAACGCGAAGGCGATGGCTAGCGCGATGCCAATGGAGCCGAGGTAGTCGTGCGGTTCAAGCACGACTTGTCGCAGGGTGATATGGTAGCTGCGCCCTTCGATCGTGCGCACGGCGCTCGCTTCGCGGAACACTTCTTCATCGTCCTCCTCGGGATCGAAGAGCAGGGTGTCTTTCAACACGTCAACTCGTTCAAGCACGCCATCCAACTCCACGACTTCCATCACGGGTGGAAGCGATGCCACCGCTTCATTCTGTGCAAGCCGCTCTTCGATGCGGGCTATGTTCACCAGGAGCTTCTCGTCGGTCTCTTCGGCGATAATGCGCGTGAGCACCACGAAGAGCAGCACGCCCGCTGCGGCCAGCACCAACGCGGTGTACCTAAGGTGATCACGGCCGGTGCGACGCAGCAGCTTCATGATCGTGCTTCGGTGGGGTCGTCGTGTACTACACTGCGGAAGGTGTAGCCCAGACCGTACACGGTACGCAGGCGATCAACACCACCGGCAGCGCGGATCTTCGCGCGCAGGTTCTTGATGTGGCTGTACAGCACGTCGGTGTTATCGGCCATGTCCATTTGGTCGCCCCAGATGTGCTCGGCCATGGCGTCGCGCGTGAGCAGGCGGTCCTTGTTCACCACCATGAAGAGCAACAGGTCGTACTCCTTGCGCGTGAGGTTGAGCAGGTGTTCGTGTACCATCACCGTGCGCGACCTCGTGTCGATCGCGAGTTCTTCCAGTTGTAATATGGATCGCCCACCGAAACTGCGACGGCGAAGCACCGCTTGCACGCGCGCGTTCAGCTCGGCCATGTGGAAGGGTTTGGTGATGTAATCGTCGGCGCCGAGGTCCAGGCCCAGCAGCTTGTCCTCCATGGATCCTTTGGCGGACACGATCACCACGCCCGTGGAAGCGGATATGCCCTTCAGTTGCTTGAGCAAGCCGATGCCACTGCCGCCGGGCAGCGTGATGTCCAGCACAACCACGTCGTAGTCATGACCCGCCAGCTTGTCCTCGCCTTGCCGGAAGGTGCTCGCCGTAGAGCACAGCATGCCGATGCCTTCCAACGAACGCCGCATGGCACCAAGCAGTTCGGGTTCGTCCTCTACGATCAGGATCTTCATGCTGGCTGGCTTACGGCAAGATGGCCGCTGGATCCTGGAGGGATCTTGAAGGCAAGGTAGAGCCGCGTTCAAGATCGCTCCTGGATCGCGATGGACTTTTCGCTTCGGATCCAGAACCGATGAAGACGATCGCCTGTTCATTCTCATTCTTCGCATCGATCCCGATGCTCGCACAAATGGACAGTAGGGCCAGAGCAAGCATACGCGGCCGCTGGTGGATTGCCCACTCCCAACACCACTCACGCCATGGATGTGATGGAAGCAGCGCTGGAGATGCGCAGTTTCGTGGGCGTGATGAAATTCCAGCACGACGTCTGGGGCGATGCGGTGAACACGGCAAGCCGCATGGAGAGCAGCGGCGAAGTGGGGGAGGTGAACATCAGCGAGGCGACGTACGCGTTGGTGAAGGATGCGGTTGTCAGTTGTCAGTTCTCAGGGCGACGGCAGCCTGACAACTGGCAACCAACAACTGACAACTACCCCGGCATTCACCTTCACCCCCCGCGGCTCGGCCTGCCCCGGCCTACGAGCCGGGGTGCAGGCGAAGGGCAAGGGGGAGATGTACATGTATTTCGTGCACGTGGGCAACTAACCACAGTGAAGCCTCCGGCGGCAGGCTTGTTCTGGAAGTGTATCCGTTACTTGGTAGACCTATCCGCGTCCTCGCCACGTGCAGCGACTCCTGTTCATCATATCTTCTTTCCTAGTGTGTCATGTTGCGCTCTTCGCACAGGGCGATCTGGAACCGCTGTTCCGGAAGTGGCGCGACGTTACGCTCACGGACAGCACCCGCATGGAGGCGCTGCGGAAGATCGCATGGGAAGGCTACACGTTCAACCAACCGGATAGCGCGTACTTCTACGCACAGCTATTGTATGACATGGCGAAGGCGAAAGGCGATCGCCGGTTCATGGGTGAAGCGGTGATCATCCAAGGTATAACGTACATGGTGCGCGGCAACGATCGCAAGGCGTTGCAATCCTATCAGGAGAGCCTGCGGATCCAGGAAGGGATCGGTTACAAATTGGGGATGGCCAATTCCTTGAACAACATCGGCGGCGTCCACTTCAGGGAGAAGAACTACGCAAAAGCGACGGGGTACTTTGAAAGGAGCATGGCACTTGCCCAAGAGGCGGGCGACAAGGAGGCGGTGGCCCGAGCCGTTGTCAACATAGCGGCCGTTCTCTCGGAACAAGAGCGTTATGACGATGCCCGGGCGAAATACGAGGAGGGCATGAGGTTGTCCTCAGCCCTTGGCGATGACCGTTCCGTGGCGATCTGCCTGTTCAACATAGCAGTCGATCATTTCAGGAAGGGTGACCTACAGAAGACCTTGGGCGTTCTGGCCCAGGCCCGGGAACGGGTGGAGGGTTCCGGAGACGACGGACTCCTCGGCGGGATCTTGAGCTTACGGGGCGATACAGAGAACAAGCTCGGACAACATGCAAAGGCGATCGTCACTTGCCAGCAGGCGTTGGAGCTTGCCGCTCATCTTGGCAATTTCGAACTACAGTCCTCCACTTGCGAGTGCCTCTACGACGCGCATAAAGCGTTGGGACAGGGCAGCATTGCACTCACCTACCACGAGCAAATGCGGGCATTCGCCGATAGTATCAGCGCACAGAAGACCGGCGAAGAACTACAGCGCATGGAGTATGCCTGGCAAATGGAGGCGGACAGTATCGCCCAGGCCGAGAAGGATCGGATGGTGGACCGTGCCCATGCGGACGAAGTATCGCAGAAGAGCAACGCCCGCAACATTGCCATCAGTGTGGGTCTCCTCCTCTTCCTGGTGGTAGCAGCATTGTATGCCCGCAACCGTTTCATTCACGCGGCAAAAACCCGTGTGGAGCAGGACCAGCACCGCACCGAGCATGTTCTGCACAACGTACTGCCGTCGAACATCGCCACGGAACTCAAGGCCACGGGCCGTGCCGAGGCGCGGTCCTTCGATGAGGTCACCGTGCTCTTCACCGACTTCAAAGGCTTCACCGAAGCGAGTGAGAAGCTCTCGCCAAAGGATCTTGTGGGGGAATTGAACACCTGCTTCGAGGCCTTCGACCACATCATCACCGCGCGTGGCATCGAGAAGATCAAGACCATCGGCGATGCCTACATGTGCGCGGGTGGCTTGCCGGATCCGAAGACATCTTCACCTGCTGATGTCGTGCATGCGGCTCTGGACATGCAAGCGTTCATGACAAGTCGTAAGAAGGAACGTGATGCCCAAGGCTTCCCCGCCTTCGAAATGCGCGTGGGCATTCACACCGGCCCCGTTGTCGCGGGCATCGTAGGCGTGAAGAAGTTCCAGTACGACATCTGGGGCGATACGGTGAACACGGCGAGCCGCATGGAGAGCAGCGGTGAAGTGGGGGAGGTGAACATCAGCGAGGCGACGTATGCGCTGGTGAAGGACACAGTTGTCAGTTCTCAGTTGTCAGGCGCACGGACAACTGACAACGAACAACCAACAACTGCCCCCGTATTCTCCTTCACCCCGCGCGGCAAAGTGCAAGCGAAAGGCAAAGGGGAAATGGAGATGTATTTCGTTGGCCATAGCTCATAGCGACGGGAAAGTCATTTGCCGAAGCTTCAGCGAAGGCTGACTTCGTGCAGGAGGGCCGATGGGCGGACAAGATCAACCGCGGGACGATGCACTCTTCGAGCTTACGTTCCAACAAGGCGATGCACTCGGTGCAGATCCGGGGCTGGACCGTTGGGGATCACGCTCGCGTTCGGGCCCATCCCCTCGATCGACCGCTCTGGCAGATAAACCCGCAATGTGACGAGCGTAGAGCCACCTTTGAACGCTGTAGCTCAACTGCGCTCATCCCTCATCCTTTCATGAAGCACTCCAAGACCCCGCTCCTGCTGCTCATCACCGCCTTCGCGGCGCTTGGCACGGTCAACGCCCAAACCGTACTGTGGATGCATGATGCAGGCTCCACACCCTTCAGCGCGAACGAACGCGGTGATGCCGTGGATGCGGATGCGAACGGCAACGTTTATGTGCTCGGGCACCTGGCCATTGACAGCCAGTTCTCCGGCCTGCCGGTAGCCGCCATGCAGGACGGCTGCCTCGCCAAGTACGACGGGAACGGCTTGGTGCAGTGGGTGCACACCTTCGGTGGGCCCGGCTTCGTGGACATGCAAGAGATGGCGGTGAAGGTGTCGACTGCGGACAGCGCCGTCTATGTCTGCGGATCGTTCCGCACGCAGATCGCCAACCCCACTGTTACGTTCGATACGATCTCCTTCACGGACGCCAGCAACAGTCGGCATGCCTTTCTAGCCAAGTACGATCTGGACGGTAACATCCAGTGGATGCGACATGGCGGTGGAGGAGGCTTGGGCGCTGGCTTCAACGATTTGGACATCGACGACCAAGGGCGCATTGTCGCGGTGGGCACCGCTGATGGAACAAACGTCTTCGAGGGTCAGACACTCATTTACGACGGCGGGATCTTGGCGCGCTACCTCCCGGATGGCACCTTGGTGGACCTGGTGCAGCTGAACGATGTGAGCGCCTTGCACCAAGAGGCCGTTGCCGTGGAGGTGGCAGTGGGCACAGGGAACATCTACGTCGGTGGCGCGTTCTTCGGCGACATTGCCCTGGACGGCTTCACCGCGACCGCAGCCCCCTTCAGCATTTATGTCCTGAAGCTGGATGACGCACTTACGTGCCAATGGCTGAACACCGGTGGCGGGAATAGTACAACGTATGGCTCCTATATGCACGGGCTGGCCTTGGATGCCGCTGAGAACAGCTACATCACGGGTGAAGCGAGCGGGCTTTCGGTGAGCTTCGGCACTTCCACTTTCGCGGGGAACAGCGAGTTCGATGATGCGGTGTTCACCGCGAAGATCGACGCCAATGGCACCTGGCAATGGTTGAAGCACGGCGGCAGCATCCGCAACGACGAAGCATTCGACATAATCGCCGATGCACTGGGCAACACCGTGATCACCGGTCTGCTCGGCGGCAACATCCCCTACGCGGAATTCGACGGGATACAAGTGGACATCGTGAGCCAGAGCGCGCACTGCTTCATAGCACGCTATGACGCCAACGGTGCCATCGTATATGCCTCGCGGATGGGTGGTGGTTCCGATGATGTCGGTTCTGGTCTTGCCCTCGCCAACGACAGCACCTTCTTCCTTACCGGCACTACTTGGGGCTCTACACCCTGGCTCAATTGGAACTTCCAGTCGTGCTGCCTGGACCCGAACCTGTTCATCGCGAAGCTCAATGATGTGTTCGGTGATCTCAGCACTACCGTACCCGATCCATCCGGAGCGCAGACAGGATCCGTCCTTTACCCGAATCCGGCATCAACACGTATTCAAGCGAGCGATGCTTCACTGCTGAAGAACGCACGAGTGCTGAACGTCATTGGGCAAGAACAACCCATTGAGAGCGCAAGCGGAACGATCGACGTGAGCAACTTGGGGAATGGTCTGTACCTGGTCGGTCTTACCAATGGGAAAACCGTTCGTCTGGTTGTCCAACATTGACACTGGCAGGGTAAGGCGCATCCACACGGGGCCCGTGGTGCCTCCGCAAGCCTTCACCTTCACCCCCCGCGGCTCGGCCTGCCCCGGCGTACGAGCCGGGGTGCAAGCGAAAGGCAAAGGAGAAATGGAGATGTATTTCGTGCAGCATGCTGCCAATGGCACGAGCACATAGGACTAAGCCAGCCATTTTCCGCAGTCCTTCGCTTTGCTTCGCAGCACCGCGCAATGATCGCTTTGACGGACGGCGCAGATGAACGCAAATAACTCTAGCATGTCCTTGCATTCATCGGCGACATCTGTGGATGTATTCCGTGGTTGCTTTCTCCGGCCTCCGTGGTCTCCTTACCCGAACCACATCCGCCGCATCGCTGCGAGGAATTCCACCGTGAGGGGATAGCCCGATGCATCACCGAGCACCGCATCGATCCTGCACTGCGGACAGCACGCGGTATCGCCGTTGCGATCGGCGAGCCAGTGGGTGATGTGCGCCGGAGGGAACACCGCGCCACAACAGAAGCAGCCGCACATTGTGCTGGCCTGCACGGCGGCACGATTGGCGGTGCAGTGGGCATGGGCCTGCTTGCACGAACGTTTCTGCGGATCGCCGTGGTACCAATCGAGGTACGCGCGCTCGTAGGTGGAAAGGCGCATGCTGTTCAGTTCGCGTGGCACGCTCACGGGCACTGTTGGGGTACGACTGTCGGATGTGTGCATGGCTTGCATGTTGGTTGTTCCTCGCATTTCCCATTTCCCTTTTCAGCTTTCTCTTTTCCTCCTTCCCCCTTCTACATTCTACATTCCTCATTCCTCATTCTACATTCCTCATTCCTCCTTCTACATTCTCTTCCCTCCATCACCCCAGCCCCGCATCCACCTTACGGCAGAGCAGGGCAAGGATGTTCGGGTGCTTCCTACGCGGCCTTCGCGCTGGCCACGTCGCTCATGGGGCTCACGCCCGCCGACGCAATGGTCTGCAGACGAAAGGTGTACACCGTGTTGCTCGTAAGGCCTGTCACGGTATGGCGGTTTTTGCTGGTTTGCATCAGCAGTTTCCAGCCCGCTGGATCCAGCGGATCGATGTCCGTCATGTACAGCGCGTACAACAGGCGGCCGCGCACACCGTTCCAGCGCACCTCCAGCTGGCCGGGGAAGGGTGTTACCAGCGCGCGCACATCGCCGGGTGCGGGGCGCACACCCAGCGGAGTAGGCAGCCTGCGCACGTCGAAGCCCGTGCTCAGGATCAGGTCCTTCTCGTTGTTGCAGTTGGCCTGCACATAGCCGGCCAGCTCGCGCACCAGGTCCTTCAGCTCGGCGAAGGCCTTGTCGCGCGCCTCCTTCTCCGTCTTGCCCCGGTTGAAGTCGTAGGCCTGGTTGGCCACATCCAGCGCATCGCACGCGGCGGTGAGCACCAGCAAGGTGGGCGTGGGTGTACCGAAGGCGGCGTTGCCCGTGAGCATCGTCACGTGGTTGCGTCCCTTTTCCACCAGGGCCGTTGGGGTGATCCCGGACATGCCGAGACGCACATTGAAAGTGAATTGTCCCATTGTGTTGTGGCCGTAAGCCAGGCCGGGCATTGGTTAGGACCGCAAACAAGCCGATGCGGTACGCGGCGCACAAGGGCCGCTTCCCCCTGCCCGCCACGTGCATTTCCCCCCGATACGGTAGGATGAATGGGCCGCACACCCGCATACGGCGCCGCATCGGCTGGTGTAGCAGCATGGTGCTTCGCCTCCACCGCTTTCTTTAGGCAAGCGCGCGCAGTGGGTGTAGTGTCCTTGTTCGCATCAGTACAAGCGGCTTGATGCGCAACAGGTGGCGGCGCTATGCCGAGCGATCAGCTACCGCGTGCGGTGGGGGTACAAACCGGCCCCGAGATGACATGCGGGGTTCATTAAGGAAAAGGTGCAAGAGAACTTGGACTCGTGCTGATCGAACGGAGATACTACCGCGTGTCAATGGATCTGACCAGCGACCGAACAAGGTGGTGAGCACATTTCTCTTCCACCTTTTTGTCGCCAAAAAGGTGGAGCCAAAAAAGCGCAACGATCAAAGCACCTGGCCGGCCCGCGCTGGCTCGCGCACAGGCTGCCGGTCCGGCCGGTGCCGCGCTGATCGTTGACACCCACCGCACTCCCTTCCCATGATCACGGTAGTGAGCCGGTGATGGAGAGAATGCGAGCTGCGCATTTATCAGCTATGGTCACGCCGTCACCATCAATGGTCGTGGCTCCATCATCAATGGTCACGGCTCCATCATCAATGGTCACGGCTCCATCATCAATGGTCACGCCTTCATCATCAAT
>JBKJPT010000168.1:0-2734 GCA_046595075.1 Flavobacteriales bacterium | reverse complement strand
GTGCGTGCATCTTGTCGTCCACCATGTGGGCGAGCTTGATCATGTAGATCACACCTACCGTAGCGGGCTGATCGAAGGGGACACCTGTACCACCATCGGTGAGGTAGGTTTTGCCGTTGCGTGGAACACCAGCCTCATCCGTCTCGGCATCGATCTGGTCACCAGTGGCCCCGTCGAAGATCGGCGTGGAGTATTTGCGACCCAAGCGCTTACCGGCCCAACCCAGCACGGTCTCGTAGATCTGGCCAAGGTTCATCCGGCTGGGTACACCCAGCGGGTTCAGGACGATGTCCACCGGCGTTCCATCGCTCATGTACGGCATGTCGGCATCGCGCACGATCTTGGCAACGATACCCTTGTTGCCGTGGCGGCCGGCCATCTTGTCGCCAACGGTGAGCTTGCGCTTCGCCGCGACATACACCTTGGCCAGCTTTACGATACCAGCGGGGAGCTCATCGCCGATGCTCACTTGGAACTTCTTGCGCTTGAATGAGCCGCTGATATCGTTGTAGCGGATGTTGTAGTTGTGGATGAGCTGGCGCACCAGTTCGTTGATCTTCTTTTCCGCGGTCCAGTCGGTGGGATCCACGGTCACGAAGTCGATGTTCAAGAGCACCTTGCTGCTGAACTTCACGCCCTTTTTGACCTGCTCTTCCTTGTACTTGTTGAAGACACCGTTGGAGCTTGCACCACCCAAGAGGGTCATGAGCTTCTCCACGAGTTCGTTCTTCAGGGTGCCCAGTTCCTTGTCCTGCTCCTTGTCGATCCCTTCGAGCACGGCCTTTTCGTTGCCCTTGGTCTTCTTGTCCTTCACCGCGCGACTGAAGAGCTTCTTGTCGATCACCACACCACGAGTACTGGGTGGGGCCTTCAATGAAGCGTCCTTCACATCACCGGCCTTGTCGCCGAAGATGGCACGCAGTAGTTTCTCCTCCGGACTTGGGTCGGTCTCGCCTTTCGGCGTGATCTTGCCAATGAGGATGTCGCCTTCCTTGATCTCGGCACCGATGCGGATCAGGCCGTTCTCGTCGAGGTCCTTGGTGGCTTCCTCGGAAACGTTGGGGATGTCGCTTGTGAGTTCCTCCAGGCCGCGCTTGGTGTCGCGCACTTCCATGATGTACTCATCGATGTGGATCGAAGTGAAGATGTCCTCACTTGCCACGCGCTCGCTGATCACGATCGCATCCTCGAAGTTGTAGCCCTTCCATGGCATGAAGGCCACTTGCAGGTTACGCCCGATGGCCAGTTCGCCATCCTGTGTGCCGTAGCCTTCGCAAAGCGTGTAGCCCTTCGTCACCTTATCGCCCTTGCGCACGGTGGGGCGCAGGTTCATGCAGGTGCTCTGGTTGGTCTTGAGGAACTTGGTGAGCTTGTACTCCTTCTCATCGCCATCGAAGCTCACCGTACGCTCGTCGTCGGTGCGCTTGTAGTCGATGATGATACGATCGCTGTCCACGAACTTCACCGTGCCTTCGCCCTCGGCCACCAACAGCACACGGCTGTCTCGTGCCACGAGTTCTTCCAGGCCGGTGCCCACAATGGGGGCTTCGGGCCGCAGCAGCGGCACGGCCTGACGCATCATGTTCGAGCCCATGAGCGCACGGTTGGCATCGTTGTGCTCCAGGAAGGGGATCAACGAAGCCGCGATCGAGGCGATCTGGTTCGGACCCACGTCCATCAAGTGCAGCTCCTTGGGTTCCACCACCGGGAAGTCGCCCATCAAGCGGGCCTTCACACGAGTAGTGGTGAACTCCCCCTTGTCGTTGATGAGAGCGTTCGCCTGGGCGATCATCAAATTGTCCTCCTCTTCGGCGCTCAGGTAGGTCACATCCCCCTTCATGTCCACCCTACCCTCCTTCACGCTTCGATATGGGGTCTCGATGAAACCGAGCGAGTTGATCTTGCTATACACGCAGAGGCTGCTGATCAAGCCGATGTTGGGTCCTTCAGGAGTCTCGATGGTGCAGAGGCGGCCGTAGTGCGTGTAGTGAACGTCACGCACCTCGAAGCCTGCACGTTCACGGCTGAGACCTCCAGGTCCAAGGGCCGACATCCGGCGCTTGTGTGTGATCTCGCTGAGCGGGTTGGTCTGGTCCATGAACTGGCTCAACTGGTTCGTTCCGAAGAACGAGTTGATCACCGAGCTCAGGGTCTTCGCATTGATCAGATCGGTAGGCGTGAACACCTCGTTGTCGCGCACGTTCATACGCTCGCGGATGGTGCGGGCCATACGCGCCAGACCCACGCCGAACTGGCTATGGAGCTGTTCACCGACGGTGCGCACGCGGCGGTTGCTCAAGTGGTCGATGTCATCGACATCGGCCTTGGAGTTCACCAGTTCGATCAGGTACTTGATGATGAAGATGATGTCCTCCTTGGTGAGCACACGTACGCTGAGCTCGCTCTGCAGGCCCAGTTTCTTGTTGATGCGGTAACGGCCCACTTCACCAAGGTCATACCGCTGCTCGCTGAAGAACAACTTGTCGATCACACCACGCGCTGTTTCCAGATCGGGTGGCTCGGCGTTGCGCAATTGGCGGTAGATCACTTCTACGGCCTCCTTCTCGGAGTTCGAGGTATCCTTCTGCAGCGTGTTGTAGATCAGCGCGTAATCGGCCGCGTTGATGCCCGCCTTGTGCAGGATTATCGTCTTGGCACCGCTCTCCACGATCTGGTCCACGTGCTGCTCTTCGATCACGGTCTCGCGATCGATCATCACTTCGTTCCGCCCGAT
>JBKJPT010000022.1:0-22537 GCA_046595075.1 Flavobacteriales bacterium | reverse complement strand
GTCCTGTCCCAGACCGAAGTGTGCCCCGATGAAGCTCATGTACCGGAAGCCTTCCCCGCTGCGGATATCGCGGATCTGGGTCCCCAATGCGCTGGTGATCGTTACCCGCGCGCCAATGCCATCCCGATTGCTCGCAATGCCTTGCAGGTTGAATCGGATCCAATTGTTGTCGTTGCCGTAGTTCCTGTAGCACTGGCTGAAGGCTGCAACATCCAGGAAGCCGTCGTTATCGATATCACCAATGGCTCCTTCAACACTGTTTGCCGCTACACGGAAGGTCCCATCACCACGGTTCATGTAAAGATCGTTCCCTGCGATGTCCAGCCAGCCGTCGTTGTTGAAGTCGTGTGTGATCCACTCGCTGGTCATGCCGGTCGTAAGATCGAAACCGCTGCCGGTCGTGGCATTGGTGAAATTGCCTGCCCCGTCGTTGCGCATCAGCTTGTTCACCTGGCCATCAAAGCTGCCGATAAGTGCATCCATATCGCCATCATTGTCGAAGTCGCCCCATGCGCCGCTCCAACTTTGGTGCAGATCGCCGAAGCCTTGGGCTTGGGCCGTGTTGGTGAAGACCCCGGTGCCATTGTTGAGCATGAGCAGGTCCGGTGGGTAACAGCCGCATCGGGCAACGAACAGGTCCACCACACCATCGTTGTCGATGTCCGTGAAAAGCGAACCGTAATTGCCACAGTTGGTACCGTAGCCCCCTTGCGAGTATACCAACTGGCCTTGCCCGTTGTTGATGAAAGCAACGTTGTCATCAACGTCGTGGCTAACGAAGGCGTCCAAGTGTCCGTCGTTGTTGATGTCGGCAAAATTGGTCCGCTGGCTTAGGATGTACTGCGGAGGGCTCCATTCTATGAACCCGGTACCGTCGGAATTGGCGGTCATGAATGTTGCTCCATCGTTCCCTCCGTAAAGCAGATCGCGGTGGCCATTGCTGTCCCAATCACCTACCGCCAAGCTCCATTGCGCCGGATGGTCGGCAGAAGTCGTCGGGTAGCTCACCCCGTTGAAGACCGGTGCCGGAGTTTGATACCTGACCCCAACATGGTCGTTGCCCGGTTCTACGAGATCGTCGAGGCCATCATCGTTCATGTCCACAATGCCTCTCACGTCAAGGTCGTCCAACCCGGGCAGTTCCATCCGGTTGAAGATCAACGGGCGGTCCTCCATGGTCAAGTGCAGCTCGAAGATGAGTGAATCATGATAGTTGTCGAAGGCGAAGTAGTAGGTGGCGCCCGCTTCGGATCTCCAAATGAGCTGCGAATAGCCCGAGACTGGGTTGTAATTGTCGCTGTAGACAAGGCATTCCAGGGTCCCGCATGAACCGGAATAGACGCTTACCCTAGTGTCTACATTATTTGAGCCACCAGGTCCCGAGGTTCGGAGTTGCATGGCAGTATCCGCAGTCGCGGTGTAGGAATACCAAATGGCGTTGGCAGCGCTCGGATAGGCGCCACAATACACGTTGGCCTCGCCGTCCACAGATCCCGTGATCGTTTGTCCCAAGCCCACCGGCAAGGCCGTAGCGCAGGTGCTTTGCGCGATCGCGCCGAGACAGTGCAAAAAGAGAGAGAGCGAAAGGGCAAGGTTTCTCATTGGTTCAGGGAATCGCGGCTCGAATTTAGGAGCAACCGGTCAAGCGCGATATTCGAACACCTAAGTTGTATCCGTCTGCAAGACCAGCGGTTTGCGGTGTGGTGTGCGGTCTGCGGTGTTGGTGAATAGCGGCTCCTTTTGAAGATCTGAGGCATCCTTGCTCGCGCCCCTCAGGCAGGGCAGCAGCTACATTCGCCGCATGAAGTTCTTCATCGACACGGCCAGCCTGGCCCAGATCAAAGAAGCCCAAGACCTGGGTGTGCTGGACGGTGTTACCACCAACCCTTCGCTCATGGCCAAGGAAGGCATCAGCGGCCAGGAGCAGGTGCTGAAGCATTATGTGGACATCTGCAAGATCGTGGACGGCCCTGTGAGCGCCGAGGTGATCTCCACGGACTTCGACGGCATGGTGCGCGAAGGCGAGCACCTCGCCAGTTTGCACCCCAACATCGTAGTGAAGGTGCCCATGATCCGCGAGGGTGTGAAGGCGCTGAAGTATTTCACCAACAATGGCATCAAGACCAATTGCACCTTGGTGTTCAGCGCGGGGCAGGCGCTGTTGGCCGCTAAAGCGGGCGCCACGTTCGTTTCGCCCTTCATCGGTCGCCTGGACGATGTGAGCACCGACGGTGTGGGGCTGATCGAACAGATCCGCACCATCTACGACAACTACGGCTACGGCACCGAGATCCTCGCGGCGAGCATTCGCCACCCCATGCACATTGTACAATGCGCAGAGGTAGGTGCCGATGTGGCCACATGCCCGCTGAGCGCGATCCTTGCACTCTTCGATCACCCGCTCACCACCATCGGTCTGGAGAAGTTCCTGGCGGATCACGCCAAGGCCGCCAGCCGTGCGGTGAAGGCCTGAGTTGGAATGCTCCTTCGCATTCACCCCATCGACCCGGAACCGCGCAAGGTGGCGCAGGTGGTGGAACTGCTGAACGCGGGTGAAGTGCTCATCTGCCCAACGGATACGGTGTACGCCTTCATCTGCAGTGCGCATCAACCGAAGGCGATCGAACTGGTGGCACGCTTGAAGAAGGCGAAACCACAGAAGGTTGAACTATCGCTGATCTGTAGCAGCCTTGCACAACTGAGCACCTATGCGCGCGCCGTGGACACATCCACATTCCGCATGCTTAAGCGCGCATTGCCGGGGCCGTACACCTTCATCCTGCCTGCGAGCAGCGAGATCCCCAAGCTCTTCAAGAACAACAAGCGTACGGTGGGCATACGCGTGCCGGAGCATGCTGTTCCGTTGGCCATCGTTGAAGCGCTCGGCCATGCCTTGGTCGTGGCCAGCGTGCATGATCCGGACGAACTGCTGGACCACAGCACCGATCCGGAAGCGATGCACGATCGCCTCGGACATCAACTTGGGGCCGTGATCGACAGTGGCACCGGTGGCATCGAAGGATCGACGGTGATCGACCTGAGCCAAGGCACGCCGCAACTGGTGCGTCAAGGAAAGGGTTCGGTGGAAGGCTTGCTCTGAAGGCTGCGCAGCGCTTGCCATGCTTGTGGCAAGCGCTCGATCAGATCGCTGACGATCATGCCATCCATACCGCGATCCGTGGCGGCGATGTCACCTGCCAGGCCATGCACGTGAACCCCGATCAAGCAAGCCTCCAAAGTGTGATAGCCCTGTGCGAGTAGGCCAGTTATGATCCCCGTGAGCGCATCACCACTTCCGCCTTTAGCCATGCCTGGGTTGCCTGTGGTGTTGAAGTACACTTCGCCATTGGGCGTGCATGTGGCCGTGTGAGTACCCTTCAAAACAATGTGGCACCGGCAGCGTTGCGCCAGATCACGCGCACGTTGCAGCCTTTCATATCCGGTAGCCGATGGCTTGCCCACCAACCGATCGAACTCCTTCGGATGAGGTGTAAGAACGCTCCCTTGCGGAAGAAAGGCAAGCCATGTGGGGTTCTCAGCCAGCACGTTCAATGCATCGGCATCGAACACGCAGGCAACGGCCGTGCCTTGGATCAAGCTCTTCACCACAGCAGATCCTTCCGCTGAAATACCGAGACCCGGTCCGATACCCACAGCCGTGCATCGGTCCATCACGGGCAATGCCGAGATCACCTCCTCGTTCGCATCCACCGAACACATCGCCTCAGGAACACTGGTTTGAAGAACAACAAGCCCGCAGTTCGGCACATGCGCAGTGACCAGGCCAGCACCACTGCGCAATGCTGCACGCGCAGCCAGCACACAAGCACCCATGCGACCCTTGCTTCCAGCAACGATCAATGCATGCCCATGATCACCCTTGTGGGAGAACTTGTTGCGCGGTCGCAGCAATAGTGCAACATCCGCTTCCTCCACCGCGTGGTAGGGCGTGGGTTGCGCGGCGAGGAACGCGGCATCAAGTCCGATAGGGACGATCTCCCATTGACCAACGATGCGGGCATGCTCGGGCAGGAAGAGCGCCAGCATGGGCAATTGCAACGAGAGGGTGATGTCGGCACGAACAACAGCGCCATCCATGGGCTCTCCTTCCGCAGAAAGGCCAGAAGGAATGTCGATGGAGATCACTTCGGGCCCTGAATTGTTGATTACATCCACGACTTCGGCCACCCAACCTGATATCCCCTTCGCGAGCCCACTGCCGAAGAGCGCATCAATGAGGACCTCATGCTCTTCAACCTTGAACTCGTGCTGTGCTTCAGCGAGGTCCGTGATAGGGATCCCAACTTCACGGGCAAGACGCCGGTTCTCTTCGTGATCAACGCTGCCGACGGGTTTGTGCACGACGCGCAGCACCCGCACCGGGATCCCTTCGGCCTTCAACAGGCGGGCGATGCAGAGTCCATCGCCGCCGTTGTTGCCCATGCCTGCAAGCACCACGTAGCCTGTGATCGAAGCAGGACCGAAGCGTTCATGTGCGTGGTAGTGCAGAATGCGTTCGGCACAGCGCGCAGAAGCACGTTCCATCAGCGCCAGCGACGAAATGGGTTCGCAAGCAATGGTCCATGCATCCGCCTCACGAACTGCGGCGGGCCCAAGTACAGGGATCATGGGAGGTTCCGGCTACCGGCCGGAGCGGTTCATTGCACGAACTCCGCCCACTTCATGTTGAAGATGTAGCGGTCCTCATCCGCAGTGCCAGCATCATCAACCAACCCGGTGATGCGCACTGCCACATAGTAGCTCGTGTTCGCGGGCAAACTTCCGAGGCGGCAAATGATGACATCACCCGATTGGATATCGTCGACCTGCTCCAAGGGCAAGCCGGTGTCGAACGCGTTCTTCAAGGAGATATCAGTAGCGTTTGCGTAATCGAAGCCATTGAACTTGAACATACGTCCATCAGCAGGCGATATCCAGGAGCGGCTCAACTCGGTGGTCACGCCATTTGCAGGATCGTCCTGCACATCACGCAAGGCGCTGTCCGCGGTGTACAAAACTTGCACGCGGTCCTGCAGATCGAAGGCGGACTCGGGATGTATTCCGGAATTGCGGGAGTAGAAGATGTGCCCGGAGGTCTCCGAGAGCAGGGTCTCCCCCAGCGTGACATACAAAGTGCGAGAAGTGGACATCGTCGCACCCTCAGCGTCATAAAGTGTGAATTTGTACAGCTCGTTGTATGCAGCAGAGGCATGGGCCACCACGAACTCCCAGCTCCAAGCGAAGTTGGTACCGCTGATGCTGGTATCCTTCACCGTTGTGGTGAAGCCGTTGCCCCGCTTGCTTGTGATCACTAAACGGCTCAAGGTGGAATTGTCGGACTGGCCTTTGACCACGAAGGAAATCACCTGACCGGAGACCACAACGATATCCGGTGCCGATGGATCTACAGAGAGCAACGGGATCTTGTTCTCCTTCTTACAACCTGTTGACAAGGACACCGCGAATAGGAAGAGGAAGAGCGTACGAACTGCAGCTGTCATGTGCGGATGATGATGGCCAAAGGTAGGCGACCCCATGAATGCACAAGGGCCGCGATCCTGCGATCGCGGCCCTTGTCGAAAAGGTCCTACCGTTTACTTCGACTTGATGCGGAAGGCCTTCGCACGCACCGTGAGGGTGGTACGGTTGCCAAGGAACATCTGGTCGCGAACACTGCTGGTGCTGAGGGGCAGGACAAAGTCCGCATCCTCACGCTGCATCAGCGCGTCGTAAAGGGCATTGTTCACCATACGGTTGTTGGGGAGCAACCCGCCACCGCCTACGTTGGCCACATGCCAACGGCGTCCACCGATCGGGATGACCCCGAAGAGGAAGGATTGTGAAGCCGTACCGCTCACGTCACCGATGTACTCGAGGTCCTCCATACGGAACTGCACTTGGGTCTCCACCGAAGTACCAGCGATGGTCTTGGTGTAGAAGGTGCAGGAGGAGAACAACAGCACTACGGCCAGTGGCAGCAGGACGATCGCTTTTAACTTCTTCATTGCTGCGTTGTGGTTACGTAGTGGGTGACTAGTTGAAGTAGATGTTCATCACCACGCGCACCTGGTCGTTGGTGTTCATGGTCATGTACTTCTGCTTTACGCTGCTGTACTGGTTGCCGCCCCAAGGGTCGTTGGCCAAGGTGTAATACTCGTAGGAGTCGCCATCGGCTTCTTCCACCTCAACCTTGGTCTTGTCGCCAAGCTGCCAGAAAGCGCTCAGGCCGTACTCAACACCCACCGAGATGGGCAGGTCGAGCACGAACACGTTCACGCCGATCACGCCGCCCAGACCTACGATCGTATAGGGGGTGGTCATGGTTGTGGCAGTGGTCCTGCCTTGACGGTCCGTGGTGCTGTTGATGCTCTTGTCGCGACCGAAGCCGAGGTAAAGATCACCGGCCATGTAAACGTCGAAGATGTTGGCACTGCTGAAATGCTTCTCGATACCGGGCACGAACATGTACTCGCGGCTTGCGCTCAGATACTGTGCCTCGCTCAAGCTGTTGGGCAGTTGTGCGGTGCTATCGAACTCACCCTTGACCGATCGACTGTCGCGGTAAAGGCGGATCCCCGCGCGAATGGCCACGTCGTCGGAGATGAACTTCTTCCCCGTGATCAGATTACCACGGCTAAGGCGGTTCCATACCGAGATGGCATGTGTGGAATCACCGAAAGAGGCGTTGTTGATCGTAACGCCGAAGGTGAGACCATAATCACCGGCCACAGGACGGCCACCGAACTTGTACCGGGTATCCTGGTTCTCCCGGGTCGAGAGCTGGGCGCTCGCCATCGAGCACAGTCCCAGCAACGCAAAGGACAGTATTGTCTTTTTCATTGGGTTTGGTTTGGTTTTGACCTTTTCTCCACGACCAAGGTAGGTCTGGTGGCGCGCAAACATAAATACCGTTCCCGGCATTGTCAACGAACGATCGTGGATGATGCCATCAGTTGTTGATAGCGCTAATAAATGGTGAGGCCTTTTCTATTCATGTTCACAGGACGCTCGCGCGCGTACATATAAATACGCACATCATCTCGCTTCATGTGAGCATGTTACAGATCACACCGCTTTGTCCTTCAACATGGGCACGAACCTGAACTCGCCCTTGTCCGATCGGAGGACTTCGCCACCGACCTGTCTCTCGATAACAAGCATGCGTTGCACCTCGCCCTCGCCCACGGGGATCACCATGCGCCCTCCCGCCTTCAACTGATCCACGAGTTTTTCGGGTACCGAAGGGGCCCCGCATGTGACGATCACGCGATCGAACGGTGCCTCTTTGCTCAGTCCTGCATAACCATCACCATGGATGAGCGTGGTACGGTATCCCAGCCTAGCGAGCCGCTCCTTGGTCTGCAGATACAATGGTTTATGGCGTTCAATACTGAAGACCTTGCAGCCCATTTGTACGAGTACGGCAGTCTGATACCCACTTCCCGTTCCCACCTCTAGCACACGCATGCCGGGAGCCAGCTTCAAGAGTTCGGACTGCGTGGCCACGGTGTACGGCTGCGAAATGGTCTGCCCACAGGCGATCGGAAAGGCCGCATCCTCATAAGCCAGCTCCAAGAACGCACTGTCGTCAATGAACAGGTGTCGGGGTACAACACCTATGGCATCCAATACTTTATCGTCTGTTACGCCGCGCTTTCTCAACGCGTCAACTAGCCTACGCCGCAAGCCTTGGTGGCGGTAAGTATCGCTTGCGCTGAGCATGTGTGGCCAAATGTAGCCGCCGCATTGGCCAACGGGTTCCGTCTATTTTTGCGGGCCTTTCTTGAAAAGGTCTGGACGATGAGCGGAGCATTGCGAATAGGGGTCTTGGGGGCTGGTCATCTTGGGCGCATACACATTCAACAATGGCGAGAGGTGTCCAGTGTGGAGATCATTGGGTTCCATGATCCGCATCCCGAAAAGTGCAAGGCGATCACCGACGAGTTCGGTGTGCTTGCGGCAGCCAGTGCCGAAGACCTATTGGACAGGATCGATGTGCTCGACATCGTTACACCCACCCTTACCCACCATGCGCTGGCCAGTGGAGCACTGAAGCGGGGTCTGCACGTGTTCATCGAGAAGCCAGTGACGAACACCATGGCCGAGGCGCGCGAGTTGTTGGAACTGGCCCGAATGACCGACCGCAAGGTGCAGGTGGGGCACGTGGAGCGCTTCAATCCTGCTTTCCAAGCAGCTCTACCCTACTTGGCCGACCCCATGTTCATCGAGTCGCACAGGCTGGCACAGTTCAATCCGCGTGGTACCGATGTGAGCGTGGTGCTCGACCTGATGATCCACGACATCGACATTGTGTTACATACCGTGAGCTCGCCGGTAGTTCAGGTCAACGCGAGCGGCGTGGCCGTGGTGAGCGACACACCAGATATCGCGAACGCCCGCATCGCCTTCGCCAATGGCTGCGTGGCAAACCTCACCGCCAGCCGTATAAGCCTGAAGAACATGCGCAAGTGCCGCTTTTTCCAACGTGATGCATACGTCGCTGTGGACATGCTCACCAAGGAGACCGAAGTGGTGCGCATGCGTACCGTGATCGGCGAACCGGACCCCTTCGCGGTGACCATGGACCTTGGGGAAGGAAAAGGTGTGCGTGAGATCAACTTCGAAAAGCCCGAAGTACCCAAGACCAACGCCATTCGAGAGGAACTGGCAGCCTTCGCACGTTGCATTCGCGAAGGCACCGATCCCATGGTGACCCTGGCCGATGGGGTGGCTGCTTTGGAGACCGCTCACGCGGTGCTGGCCGGTATGGATGTCCGCAAAGTGTGAACACCACATACTGATCCATTCCGCCGTGCGTTGCCAGCCTTGTACGATGACCCTTTCTATCCTCCGCGCCGGGCTCATTCTGCTGCCACTAGCCGCTTGCAACAAGGGCGATAAGGTGGCGGCCTATGCGGAAATACCCGCAGTAGAACTGGTGACCAACACCGCCCAGGGATCCAACACGACCAAGATCACGGATGCGTGGGTGAGCCTTGATGATCACTTCGTGGGTGTTTGGGAACTTCCCGCGCGGATCCCCCTGCTGGCCGAAGGCGCGCACAAGGTGACGGTGACACCGGCGATCAAGCGCAACGGCACCTTCGACGACAGGCTGCGCTATCCGTTCTACACCAGTTGGGATGGTGTTGCCGAACTTGTACGCGAGGGCACCACCTTGCTTTTGCCTCAGACCGGCTACATCCCTGAAGCCGAACTGTGGATCGAAGCATTCGAGGACGTATTCGCCCGGCTGAACGTGAGCGATGACAGCGATACTACACTGATCCGGTACGTGCCGGCCGAGAACCCGGATCTGCTCTTCCTCGATGACAGCCCGTGCGGAGGATTCACACTGGAAGGAACGCGTGATCACATGCGCCTATACACCGATGAGGATTTTGAGGTGAACGGCGGTCCGGTTTTCTTGGAACTGGATTACCGGAGCAATGTGGTCCTCGCCGTAGGTGCCCTCTTCTCCGTGGGCGGAACATTGGGATCCTCGGAGCTCGTATATGTGACACCCACGGTCAAGAGCGACGGAACCATGCCTTGGAACAAGATCTACATCGACCTCTCTACGGTGTTCAATGCTCCCGTCTCGGATCGCGATGTGTACATCGATGCCCTGCTACCCATTGGACAGTCCAGTGCCGAAGTGTACATCGATAATTTCAAGTTGGTGAAACTGGCGCCATGATGCACCACAGGTTCCAGGTGGCGAAATACGTGCTGGCCGATGTGCTCGGTTCGGGTGCTGCTTGGACCTTGTTCTTCATGTACCGCAAGGAATTCCTTGAACCCATAAGGTTCGGATACGCACCGCCTTGGGATTTCGACGCCAACTTCTATAAGGGACTGGTGATCGTGCCGCTTTTCTGGTTCGGCCTCTACACCGTGATCGGTGGCTATGGTGACATCTTCCGTCGCTTCCGAACCAAGGAACTGGGACAAACGCTGCTGGTCTCGCTGGTGGGTGTGCTGGTGATCTTCTTCGTTCTGCTTCTGGACGATGAGGTGCCCAGCACCAAGTACCACTACCGCTCCTTCCTCGCATTGTTCACGCTCCAGTTCGGCATCACCTTCCCGCTGCGATTCCTGATCACGAGCGGTACGGTGAGCAAGGTGCACGACCGCCGTATCGGCTTCAACACCATACTCGTTGGCGGCAATGAGCGCGCCATGGCGATATTCCACGAGATCGAAGGCATGAAGAAATCTCCCGGCAACCGCTTCATCGGGTTCGTGAACGTGAACGGCGGTGATCAGCTGTTGGCCAATGTGGGCTTGGCGCGTTTGGGCAAATGGCACGAGCTGCAACAGGTGATCGACGCGCATGCCGTGGAGGAGGTGATCATTGCCGTGGATAGTGGTGAACACGAACACATGAGCCGGATCATGAACGAGTTGGAAGGCACCAGCGTGCGGATCAAAGTGATCCCGGACATGTACGACATCCTCTCGGGCTCGGTGAAGATGACCAGCATCTTCGGTACGCCACTGATCGAGGTGAACCCGGAGATCATGCCCGCCTGGCAGTTCTCCTTGAAACGCGTTACGGATGTTTCGGTGAGCGCATTGGCACTCTTATGCTTGAGCCCCGCGCTTCTCGTTCTGGCCGCTTTGGTGAAAAGCTCTTCGCCCGGCGCGATCTTCTTCCGCCAAGAGCGCGTTGGCAAACAAGGCAGACCCTTCCGCATCATCAAGTTCCGCAGCATGGTGAACGATGCCGAGACCAACGGCCCGCAACTGAGCAGCGCCACCGATCCGCGGATCACGCCCATTGGCCGTTGGATGCGCCGCACACGCATGGACGAACTGCCACAGTTCTGGAACGTGCTCAAGGGCGAAATGAGCCTCGTGGGCCCGCGTCCAGAAAGACAGCATTTCATCGATGCTATCACGGAGATCGCACCACACTACCGCCACCTGCACAAGGTGCGGCCGGGGATCACCAGTTGGGGTCAAGTGAAGTTCGGTTATGCCGAGAACGTGGAGCAAATGGTGCGCAGGTTGAAGTACGACATCCTTTACATAGAGAACATGAGCTTGGCGGTGGACCTGAAGATCCTCGCCTATACCGTGCTCATCATCCTCAAGGGCGACGGTAAATGACCGTTGCGGGCGTGGGCCTACATTCGTGGCCCCACGATCCAACAACATGAACATTTCTGTCATCGGTGCCGGCCAAATGGGCAATGGCATAGCACACGTCTTCGCGCAGAGCGGTCATCGCGTCACCCTCATCGACATTGCACAAGCGGGACTTGACAAGGGTCTCGCCACCATCAGCAGGAACCTTGACCGCCAAGTGGCCAAGGGTACGTTGACCGAAGAGCAGAAGACCGCGACGCTTGGTAATATCACCAGCAGCACGGATCTCGCAGCCGGCGTGAAGAGCGCCGAACTCGTGGTTGAGGCCGCCACCGAGAACTTGGACCTGAAGCTGAAGATCTTCCGCGACCTGGACGCCAATGCACCGGCGAACTGCATCCTCGCCACCAACACCAGCAGCATCAGCATTACGCGGATCGCTGCCGTCACCAAGCGGCCCGCCCAAGTGATCGGCATGCACTTCATGAACCCCGTGCCGGTTATGAAGCTCGTTGAGGTGATCCGTGGCTACGACACCACCGAGGCCGTTACAAGGGCCGTGGTGGACCTGAGCACCGCCATCGGCAAAGTGCCCGTGGCGGTGAACGACTATGCTGGCTTCGTGGCCAACAGGATCCTGATGCCCATGATCAACGAAGCGGTGCAAACGGTTTTCCAAGGCGTGGGCGGCGTGGCCGAGATCGATACGATCATGAAACTGGGCATGGCCCATCCCATGGGTCCCTTGCAGCTCGCGGATTTCATCGGGCTCGATACCTGCGTGGCTATCATGCGCGTGCTGTACGATGGCCTTGGTGATCCGAAATACGCACCCTGCCCATTGCTCGTGCAGATGGTGACAGCGGGCAAATTGGGCTTGAAGAGCGGTGAGGGATTCTACGTGTACACGACGGGAAGAAAGGAGCTTGTTGTTTCGGTCGCTTTCGCGAAGAACTGAACAGCGCTCGGGCGCTTCCGCCTTGCGAAGTAAATGACCGTCGCCCATGCAATGGCAAAAGGGGTGTGTCTTGGTTATTCGCGCTGCTGATCACAGCGTTCACCTTCATCACCAACCACGCACACAACCGTCGAAGCGGGTGGCCGTCATACGGCCATTGTACTGCTGATCGACCTCAAGATCAAAATTAGACTTGGAGGCAATGCCACCATCGGATCGTAGCACGGCACCGAACTTATCTGGTGCGAAGGGCTGCATTGCGCTCGTCGCGATCGTTCTGTTGGCCGGTGTGATCCGCCTGCACCACATCGATCATTTCGAGCTCTGGCACGACGAGGCCAGTTCGCTGTTCGAGGCGAACGGCTTGAGCTTCGTTGGGGATGCGCCGGGACAGGGGTTCACCAAAGCGGACCTCGGAGCGTACAACACATTGTCGCATGCGATCAAGGCTTGCGTTTTCATAGACAGTGGGAACGGATCGACGTACACGACCCTGCTCCACTACTGGTCCATTCTCCTTGGAAATTCGCCCTTCGCACTGCGGTCATTTTCGATACTGTTCGGCTTGCTGGCCATAGTTCTGGTGTTCCACGTTTCTCGGCAAT
This sequence comes from Flavobacteriales bacterium, assembly GCA_046595075.1. Classification (GTDB taxonomy): domain Bacteria; phylum Bacteroidota; class Bacteroidia; order Flavobacteriales_F; family PHOS-HE28; genus PHOS-HE28. The sequence continues at coordinate 9,880 of JBKJPT010000022.1, read as the reverse complement.
TGTCAGAGGACCGCTGGGCGGCCATGTTCTCCGCCGCGCTCATGGCGCTCTCCCCGTTGCTCGTGACCCAATCCCATCAGGTAAGAGCGTATATGATGGCGACGTTCCTTTCCCTTTGGGCCACAGCACTGCTCTTTCGGATGCTACGGTCCGAAAAGCCCGGTACACCGATCGTGATCCTCTATGGCCTGCTGGCCGCCGCTTCGATCCTGTGCCACTATTCAACGTGTTGCATTCTTCTTGCCCATCCGATCGTGGCCTTCATCATGCGCGCGCCGATGCAGCGCGTTATACGCATCTCGATCGGAGGTGTGTTGGCCTTTGTACTCTTCATTGCATGGATGAAGATCGGCGGTAGCGCTGGACTGGAACAAATGCACATATACAATATGGACTATGTGCACCAGCTTGTGAACAACCATGGAGTGGGCACCTTCTTCTCGGCCACTACCCCAAGCACAATGGCGGAAGGACTGGTTCTGCAACTCCTATGGACCACCGGCAATGGCTTGCAGTTCATCGGTGCGCAGCTGCGGGTGGTCGCTTTGGCACTGATGATCCCCGCATTGTTGATGGCGATACTGCTCATCCGCACCAAGGGTGCGATCGAGCGCCGCACCATGTTCTCCCTTTGTGTTCTATGGCTCTCTGCCATGGCCTATGCAACGGTCCTTGCCATGATCTCCGGGCATACGATATCGTACCAACCGCACTATGCGGCATTCTCGGTACCGTATGCGTGCTTGTTGCTCGGTGCGTCGTTGGGCACAATCAGGACCATGTCCGGCATTCCCAAGGTGATCGGCATGTCACTGATCGCTGCGTCGATCATTGCTCCCGTGGTTTCATTGGTGGCAGCGCCTGCACCGGTATCCATTGCGCCGAACAAATATTCGGTGTACAAGGAACGACTGCGGATCGCACTGGATCGCTATGGCGATGCAAAGGTGGTGGCGGTGCACAGTTCACGCTCGGCGGCATACCAGTGCGCCTTGTTCGCCGGGGATGAGGCCGACCATTTGCCTCATTTTGTTGATCCCACCTACCCGGGCATAACGGGCCTGATCGTTGAACGTGGGACTGATCGCTGGCTGATCACGTTGCGCGAACGTGAACCGAGATACCATCGCTCCTTACCCATGGATGATCACACATGGGAACTCAACTACGGGTGGGCACCCGCACTTCCGGATTCGACCGATCCATGGTCACCAGATGGTGGTGGGCTCCATTCGATCCGATGATCGACATTCGCCGCATGCATGTATTGATAACCGGCGTGGCCGGGTTCGTTGGATCCAACCTCGCCGCCGCTCTCCTTCGGAAAGGACATTCGGTGACAGGCTTGGACAATTTCAGCTATGGCCAAAAGGCGAACATCGCAGCGATCTTGGGCGAACCGGGGTTCACCTTCCTCGAAGGCGATGTATGCGATCCTGCATTGGTGCATGGGCTGCGTGCGGACGTTCTGGTGCACCTCGCCAGTCAAAAGATCCCGCGATACACCAACTCCTATCGCACCATCGAGGAGAACCAGACCATGACGGCGAACGTCATCGAACATTGCTTGAGCACTGGTTCGCGACTGATCTTCGCCTCCACGTCGGACGTGTACGGTAAGAATCCGAAGATCCCCTTCAGCGAGGAGAGCGACCTTGTTCTCGGTCCTACCCGTGTGAAACGCTGGGCATACGCCACATCGAAGATCCACAGCGAGCACAAGATCATCGCCACTGGTGAGGAAAAAGGGCTTTCATACACGATCCTGCGCTTCTTCGGATCATACGGCCCCAATCAGAACCTCACTTGGTGGGGTGGACCGCAATCCGTCTTCATCGAAAAGGCGTTGTTCAACAAGGCCATCGAACTGCATGGCAGTGGGTTACAGACGCGCACCTTCACATACGTGGACGATACGGTGCAAGGCATCGTGCGATGTATCGAGGACGAGCGGGCAACCGGGGAGATATTCAACATCGCTTCCGATCCGCTAACGGAGATCTCCATTGCGGACCTTGGCGCATTGATCTGGAAGCTGATCCGACCGCAGGATGCGGCACCGCTGATCACGTACATACCCTACGAAGCTTTCGGCGGTGGGTACGAGGACGTACAACGCCGCGTGCCTGATATCAGCAAGATCAAGGCAGTGCTGGGATTCGAGCCCGTGTTCGGTCTTGAGGATGGTCTGCTCCGAACGATCGCGTGGCAAAGGCAACGATACACCTGACACCATGGTGTACCTGTTGATACCCACGTACAACGAGCAGGGGAACATCGGCAACCTTTCGCGGGAATTGCGGCCTTGGCTCGCACGGCCTGATGTGCGCCTTGTCATTAGCGATGATGGGTCCGTGGACGATACGGTCAGCATAGCCCGTACGCACTTCGCCACCGACCGAACCACTTTCCTAGGCGATGGTATCAACAGGGGGCCTGGACATGCCTTCCGAGTGGGCTTCGATCACATCTTGGCCATCGCGGACGATGCCGATCGCGTGGTGACCTTGGAGGCGGACTGCACTTCGGATCTCACCATTCTGCACGAAATGCTGGCCATCTCCGACCTCGGATACGATCTGGTACTGGCCTCCGTTTACGCACAAGGTGGGGGGTTCGACAAAACGACGATCATGCGGCGTCTGCTCTCCTCGGCCGCCAATATGTGCTTCAGGTTCGCCTTCGATCTCCGGGTATCGACCCTCAGCAGCTTCTATCGTGTCTACTCCGTGCGAAAATTGCGTTCGACAAGAGAACGAACGGGTGTGCTTATCCGGGAAACAGGGTTCATCTGCATGCTCGAGATCCTGGTGAACATGATCGGTTGCGAGGCGCGCGTCATCGAAGTGCCCATGGTACTCCGCTCGAACAAGCGTGTTGGACGCTCCAAGATGAAGATGTTCCGCACAACATTGGCCTATTTCCGGTTCTTGTTCACGCATCGGCCTAGTAACCGTCGAATGAGCGCTGAAGCTGGACCGATCAGGTAAGTCGAGCGGTCGAGATGGAGTAACGCGCTACGTAGGCGGGATCACACTACTTCATGGTCGTGTTCGGAACCGCAAGGCCGTATTTTCTGTACAACCGCGCCTTGCGCTTCTCCAATCGCGCTTGCGCCTTCGCGGTGCGCGCTGATCGTTCGGCCACGGCAAGTTCGCCGCGTTGGATCCGCTCGATGATCACTTCCACCATGCGGTCATCTCCATGTGGGTCATAGGTGCTGCGCAGATCCTGACCGAACAAGCGGGCAAGACCCTGCCACACGAATGCTGTGAAATCCCCGCGCAACTGCTTCACGAGTTCGTACGAAGTATGGCCGGTCTCGCGATCGATGAGCTTCACCAGCACGCGGCCTTGTCCGGCGGTAAGGTCCTTCACTTCCGCTTCGAACTCGGCACGCAGCTCGGCTTCGGCCAGTTTCATGTACAGTTCCTGTCCGCCATGCGTTCGAATTGCCGCTAGGTCGTTCTCGTACTCCTGCAACAGATCACCGGTAATGCGTGCATACGGATAGACTTTCACCACTTGGCGCGTGAGCCTGTCGTACCGTACAGCTTCCCTTCCGCTCTTCGGCACCCAACGTGCTTCCACCACCGCTTCGTGCAGATCCACGCAAGGAATGGAATCGCCATCGATCACCACCACCTTTAGCACACGGGGACCTTGCAATTCCTGGCCGGCAACGCCAGTCGCGAGCCAAGCCATCGCAAGGATCATGGTATGGATACGAAGGGAGATCATCGCCAAAGCGCTTTCCGCAGGTGAAGCTACAACGCGGATCACGAGCCGTTATTCCCTTTCTACCTGCTCACCGACGCTTTAGTTTCCAAGCACTTGGCCCTGCTTCAGCAGATGCAGAGACCGCCCTTGCAGGAATGCGGTCCAGCTGCAATTGCGCTGCTACGAGGGCTGCAGCCATGCGCTCACTGGGATCGGTCCCATCGAGCATCTCGGGCGTGAAGTGATCCCGCACGAAATGCGTGTCGTACTTGCCACTGCGGAAGGAAGGATGCCCCATGGTGAAGCGGCAAAAGGTCAAGGTTGTCTCCACACCGCTTATCGCATAATCGTCGATCGCACGTTCCATCCGGTTGATGGCCTCCTCGCGCGTAGCACCGTATGTGATCAGCTTGGCGATCATCGGGTCGTAGTGGATCGGGATCGTCATGCCCTCCTCGAATCCATCGTCCACGCGCACGCCGGCTCCTTGTGGCGGGCGGTAGGTGGTCAACGTTCCAATGTCCGGCAGGAAGTTGTTCGCAGGATCTTCAGCATACACGCGGATCTCGACCGCATGCCCGTTGATCTTCAGCTCATCTTGTTCGAAAGGTAGCTTCTCCCCTTCCGCCACGCGGATCTGCAGCTTCACCAGGTCGAGGCCCGTGATCATCTCTGTTACAGGATGCTCAACCTGTAGGCGCGTGTTCATCTCCATGAAGTAGAAGTTCATCTTCTCGTCCAGGAGGAACTCAACGGTGCCCGCGCCGGTGTAGTCCACGCTCTTGGCCACGGCCACGGCGGCTTCGCCCATGCGCTTGCGCATTTCGGGGGTGAGCACTGCGCTTGGTGCCTCTTCCACCACTTTCTGGTGGCGACGTTGGATGGAACACTCGCGCTCGAATAGGTAGCAGGTGTTGCCGTGCGTATCGGCCATGATCTGCACTTCGATGTGGCGCGGACCGGCCACGTATTTCTCGATGAACACACTGCCGTCGCCGAAGGCATTCGTCGCTTCGCTGATCGCACGCTCCAGCCCTTCCTTCAACTCGCTCTCCTTTTCAACGATGCGCATGCCCTTGCCACCACCGCCCGCTGCGGCTTTGATCAGGATCGGGAACGTGATGGTCTTGGCGACAGCGATCGCCTCTTCGATCCCGCTTACCGCACCCTCAGTGCCGGGTACCAGCGGAACACCCTGCTTCTTCACAGCTTCCTTCGCTGCGAGTTTGTCGCCCATCACCTTCATAGCATGCGGGGATGGCCCAACGAATATCACCCCCGCCTTCTCCAACTCCCTACAGAAATCGCCATTCTCGCTGAGGAAGCCATAACCGGGGTGAACGGCATCGACCTTCAGGTCCTTGCACACCTGAATGATCTTGTCGAACACGAGGTAGCTCTCCTTGCTCGGCGCAGGCCCGATGCACACGGCTTCATCCGCGAAGCGCACAAAGGGCGCATTACGATCGGCCTCGGAGTAAACAGCTACGGTGCTAATGCCCATTTCCTTGGCGGAGCGCATGACGCGCAGGGCGATCTCGCCACGATTGGCGACGAGGAGCTTTTCAATCTTGCGGTTCTTCGGCACGGGATGGTAATGTTGGGCGAAGATGCGAAGCGTTGGCCTGACCTTAGGCTCGCCACCTCCATGCGCCTATGCCCTTCCGTCTCAATCTTCTTTGCCTGCAGCGCCCTAGTGTGCGCCCAAGGCGAAGAGCGACACCGGCACAGTGGTCATCCACTTCTTCACCAATGGCAAGGTGAGCACCAGACCATGGATGGACAAGGACGACCGCTGGGGACGCAGTTGGGCATATGAGCAGGATGGCGGCGTGATCATGGAGCACCAAACGCGACGCCTCGCAGGTCGCGCTAGCATTGACTTCAGCTACCACTTGAACGGCGCCATAAGCAAAGCCGAATGCAGCGAAGCACCCGACGCAGGGATCCACTGGTATCGAAGCACAACCACCTATGACGACAAGGGCAACCAGACCGGTTTCAGCGAGCAAGGTCACCACAACTTCAACATCATACCCGGTCCAGGCGTGCGTGTAACACAGAAGCCGGAAGTGACCTCACCCTACAAACAGGAGGTGGTCGTTGAGCAGCGGATGTTCGTTTCCGATGTCTTCGTGGTGATCAGCAGCAAGTACACCGGATGGATATGGTGGCGATGCATCCATCGCCCGCTTTGCATAACAGCAACCACACCATGGCGCCCAGCGATACCGTCCGGGTGGGGATGTACAGCACCGGCGAGATCTACGAGGAAGCCGGGAAGCACGTGACCATATCAGCGAAACATTGGAGCAAGAGGGCGAAAAGCAGTTGGCATACCGCACGCTACGCGAAGAAGTCATCGCTGTGATGCCTGAGCGTCAGAACTACTTCATCGTCATCGGCCGCTGATCGGCTTGCGCCCAGTGCTTCTGCAACACAGGCACGAGCACATCAAGGTCCACTTCGTCGAACGGATGTCTTGCATTCGGCAGCACCAACACGCCCGCGTTGGGCAGGCGTGCCGCGAACGAGCGCGTGTCTTCGGGAACAGCCGTGGTATCACCATCGCCAACGCAACATAGTACAGGGCAGTGGATGCGTGCGACCACTTCATCCGTGAGCAGGGGCTTGTGCGCGAGGTTGGTCATGCTCTGAGCAATTGCTACGACAACATGGCGCCAGCGGTCATTGCCATGAACATCGGCGAGGGCCTTGGCGAACGCAGGCACCTTGGCTTCCATCACATCGGGATCCAACTTGCGCAGTTCCTTCTGCAAGCCCTCTTCGGTCCACACGAACTTGGTACCAAGCGTGACGACGCTCTTCACACGCTTTGGATAGCTTGCGGCGTAGAGTAAGGCCGCATAGCCGCCCATGCTGTAGCCGAAGAGGTCGGCGCATGACCATCTGTGTTCCGCGAATGCAGCGTCGATGTCGGTGATGAACTGCTCGAAACGGATGCCCTCGGCCGGGATCGCATTTGACCCGTGACCATTGAGGTCGATGGCATGGCCACGAACTCGGGCTTGAAGAGATGCTAGTTGCCGCGCACTACCAAGCGCGCCATGCAACAGGAGCAAGGACATCGCTCTAGGCCAGTACTTGCTTCACCCGATCCGCCGCCTCTTGCAGCGCCACAGCGCTTAGGACCTTCAAGCCGCTCTTGTCGATCAGATCCTTCGCCTCGATGGCGTTGGTGCCTTGTAGGCGGACGATGATCGGCACCTGTATGTCGCCAATGTTCTTATAGGCGTCCACGATGCCTTGTGCCACGCGATCGCATCGCACGATGCCACCGAAGATGTTCACGAGGATCGCCTTCACCGTGGGATCCTTCAAAATGATGCGGAAGGCCTTCTCCACGCGCGCAGCGTCCGCCGTACCGCCCACATCGAGGAAGTTAGCCGGTTCGCCGCCGCTGAGTTTGATGATGTCCATGGTAGCCATGGCGAGACCGGCACCATTTACCATGCAGCCCACGTTGCCGTCGAGCTTTACATAGTTGAGGCCCGCTTCACCCGCTTCCACTTCGATGGGGTCCTCCTCGGTCTTGTCGCGCATATCCGCGTAGTCGGGGTGGCGATAGAGCGCATTGCCATCGAGACGCACCTTGGCGTCCACCGCAATGATCTTGTCGTCGCTGGTCTTCAGCACGGGATTGATCTCGAACATCGCGGCATCGCAACCTTCATACGCCTTGTACAGGTCGGCGATGAACTTGGTCATGCTCTTCTTGGCAGCGCCGGTGACGCCCAACGCCGTTGCGATCTTGTTGCATTGGAACGGACGCAGGCCCACGCGCGGGTCCACGACTTCCTTCAGGATCTTGTCGGGATGATGCTCGGCCACCTCTTCGATGTCCATGCCACCCTCGGTGCTGTACACGATCACATTCTTGCCGCTGGCACGATCGAGCAACACGCTCATGTAGTACTCCTTCGTTTCGCTGGCGCCAGGGTAATACACATCCTCAGCGATCAACACCTTATGCACTTTCTTTCCTTGCGGCGGCGTTTGCGGACTCTTCAGCATCATGCCGATGATGGCCTCGCTTTTCTCACGCACCTCGTCGATGCTCTTCGCCAGCTTCACGCCTCCGCCCTTACCCCGACCACCGGCGTGGATCTGCGCCTTCACCACCCACCACTTGGTGCCGGTCTCCTGGCTCAGCCGCTTGGCTTGGTCAACCGCCTCGTCCGCGTTGTAGGCCACAAGTCCGCGCTGAATTGTGACACCGAATTTTTGGAGGATGCTCTTGCCTTGGTACTCGTGGAGGTTCATGGCGCGAAGTAAGGAAGTAAGTCGGTTGCGTGTTACGTGTTGACGGGTTACGTGTTCATTGCCCCGACAACAGAACCCGTAACACGTAACCTGTCAACCCGTAACGCATTCACACTGCGTCAACCCGTAACGCATTTACTTAGCCCCATGATCCAAGCCACTGGCATCCGGAAGAAGTACGGTGACCTCGAGGTCCTCAAGGGCGTTGATCTACACGTGACCAAAGGCGAAGTAGTGAGCATCGTGGGCGCGAGCGGCGCGGGAAAAACAACACTGCTGCAGATCCTCGGCACCTTGGAGAAAGGCGATAGTGGAACGTTGCACATCAACGGAGAAGAGGTGACGCGATTGGGTTCGAACGCACTTTCTTCGTTCCGGAACCAGCACATTGGCTTCGTGTTCCAGTTCCACCACTTGCTGCCGGAGTTCACCGCATTGGAGAACGTGATGATGCCCGGATTGATCGCTGGCAAGAGCAATAACGCATGTGTGCTGCGCGCAGAGGAACTGCTTACTCGCCTGAACGTGATCGCGCGCAAAGAGCACAAACCCAACCAGCTCAGTGGTGGTGAACAACAACGCGTTGCCGTGGCGCGTGCGCTGTTCAACAACCCGAGCGTTGTGCTGGCTGATGAACCCAGCGGGAACCTCGACTCCGCACACGCCAAGGAACTGCATCAACTCTTCTTCGACCTGCGGAAGGAACTCGGCCAAACCTTCGTGATCGTGACGCACAACGAGGAACTGGCGGATATGGCGGACCGGAAGTTGGTGATGAAGGATGGGGTGATCTGAAGCCAACCCACCATCGCCTTCGGAGCCCAAGGGCAACCCGCACCGCCCTCTTCCGGTCATCACACCGCATGAACCCACGCTCTACACGCAGCCTGATCTCCTTACTCGCTGCTACCACGTTGTCGCATGCCAGTGCGCAGTTGGTCGCTTGGCCTGCCGGTGATCCAGCGCAAGCGGCGCTCAATCATCTACAAGGGCCGAACGTGATGCTGTCCAATGCCTTCAGTCAGACGATCGACCCCATGCAGGTGGGGATCTTCAGCGATAGCACGGCCACTGTGGGATTGGATACCGGCTTGGTGATCTGCACAGGTCTCTACTTCTGCGTCATCGGGCCGAACAATGTGCCAAACGGCACCTTTGGCGGCGGCCTCTTCGGTGGCGATCCGGATCTGCAGACGATGAGCCCGCTCTATCCCGGATCCATCGGAGATCAGGGCATCATTCAACTCGACTTGGTGCCTTGGGGCGACACACTCACCATCCGCTACGTGTTCGCCTCGGAGGAATACGACGAGTACGCGTGCAGCAGTAAGGACGACCGCATGGGCTTCTTCCTGAGCGGACCAGGCATCGGCGGGCCTTTCTCCAATGGCGGGATCAACATCGCTATTCTGCCCATCAGCGGATTGCCTGTAACAGTGAACACCGTGAACAATGGCAACGCGGGAAACATGGGCTCCCTCGGTTTCTGCGGAATGAACCCCGGATGGGAACAGAACACCATCTATTACATCAACAACGACTTCGGCCTAGGCACACAGATGGACGGCTTCACCGTGGTGCTCACCGCCCGTGCTGTAGTGGTGCCCGGTGCCAGCTACCATCTGAAGATCGCCATCGCCGATGTGAACGACGCCAACTTCGACTCGGCCATCTTCCTGCCCGAAGGTGCCATCAGTTGTTCGGAGCTTTCCACAGGCATTGATCAACCAAGCGCATCCGCGCCGCAGCAGATGTGGCTCGATCCCACGGATCGCGCTTTGGTCGTTCGTGGCTTCGCTCCAGATGGCGGCCAAGTGCAAGTGGAGGTTTTCGATCCGGCCGGGCGCATCTTGCAACGCACCAGTGCGATGAGCAA
>JBKJPT010000227.1:0-11687 GCA_046595075.1 Flavobacteriales bacterium | reverse complement strand
ATACGACCAGCGCAAAGGCGAACGGTGGTTCGATGGAAGCACCGAAGCGTTGAACGAGCGCACCAATGTGACGTCGGACCTAGCGCCGTGGGACCTTGGCTGGGCCTTGGGCACCGTGGTTGAAGGTCCACAAAGGATCCATGCGCAATTGCGGTACGTGAGCAGCTTGGTCTACATGAACCGGGCTGCGGGTACCAGCCCGAGCATGGCCACAGGGGTGCAGCTGTGCGTGGTTTATGCGCTCAATGCTCCTGAGCCCTAGGGAGTGCTGCGGTGGAAGGGCTTCCCGCCGCGTGTTGAAAACCCCGATCGATCGTTCATAACGGGAGTTTTCCACGATCCCTGCCCGCATGGGTGCCGGACTAATTTCGGCCCACCGGCCTAGAGTCCTTGATGGGCTTGGAGTTCCGGCATCAGAGCATGAGCGCGGCGAATTATTCAGAAGAGCATATCCGGTCCTTGGACTGGAAGGAACATATCCGGCTGCGGCCGGGTATGTACATAGGCAAACTCGGCGATGGCAGCAGCTACGACGATGGCATCTACATCCTGGTGAAGGAAGTGCTGGACAATTGCATCGATGAATTCGTGATGGGCAATGGAAAGAAAGTGGACATCACGATCGAAGGTCCGCGCGTGAGCATACGCGACTACGGTCGTGGTGTGCCGCTAGGCAAGGTGATCGATGTGGTGAGCAAGATCAACACCGGCGCCAAGTACGACAGTAAGGCCTTCAAGAAGAGCGTGGGCCTCAACGGCGTGGGTACCAAAGCGGTGAACGCGCTGAGCAGCTATTTCAAGATCGAAAGCGTGCGCGAAGGAGAGATGGTGCGCGCCGAGTTCGATCGTGGCGTATTGCGCCGCAACAACAAGCCTGTGAAGAGCGACGAATCCAACGGTACCTCCGTGGTCTTCGAGCCCGATGAGCAGATGTTCCGTCACTACCAGTTCCGTGATCAGCACATAGAGCGGCTGCTGTGGAACTACTGCTACTTGAACACGGGCCTTACCATCAACTACAACGGCAACAAGTTCCAGAGCAAGAACGGTCTTCTCGATCTGTTGCAGAGCAAGATGGACGGCGAGCCGCTGTACCCGATCATCCATATCGTGGGCGACGACATCGAAGTGGCCATGACCCACGCCAACCACTACGGCGAGGAGTACTACAGCTTCGTGAACGGCCAGCACACCACACAAGGCGGCACGCACCAGAGCGCCTTCCGCGAAGCGGTGGCCAAGACGATCAAGGACTACTTCAAAAAAGATTGGGAAGCGGGCGATGTGCGCACGGGTATTGTGGCCGCCGTGAGCGTGAAGGTGGTGGAACCGGTATTCGAGAGCCAGACCAAGACCAAGCTCGGTTCACTGGAGGTCGAACCCGGGGGGCAGAGCATGCGCTCGTTCATCGGCGACTTCCTCGCCACCAAGTTGAACAACTACCTGCACAAGAACCCCGAGGCCACGCAAGCATTGCAGGGCAAGATCTTGGAGAGCGAGCGCGAGCGGAAGGAACTCAGCGGCATACGTAAGCTTGCCCGCGAACGCGCCAAGAAGGCGAGTTTGCACAACCGCAAGCTGCGCGATTGTCGCGTGCATTTGGACGATCCGAAGAAGGATGACCGGAAGGAGGCCACCACGCTCTTCATCACTGAGGGCGACAGTGCCAGCGGGAGCATCACCAAGAGCCGCAATGTGAACACGCAGGCGGTCTTCAGTCTGAAGGGCAAGCCGCTGAACTGCTACGGCCTCACCAAGAAGGTGGTTTACGAGAACGAGGAGTTCAACTTGGTGCAGGCCGCGCTCAACATCGAGGACGGCATGGATGGCCTGCGGTACAACCGCATTGTGATCGCCACCGATGCCGACGTGGACGGCATGCACATTCGTTTGCTGCTGATGACCTTCTTCCTCCAGTTCTTCCCAGATCTGGTGAAGAACGATCACCTCTACATCCTGCAAACGCCGCTCTTCCGCGTGCGCAACAAGAAGGAGACGATCTATTGCTACAGCGATGAAGAGCGCCAACGTGCGCTGCACAAACTGGGTAAGACGGCGGAGATCACACGCTTCAAGGGCTTGGGCGAGATCAGCCCCGACGAGTTCAAGCACTTCATCGGTGAAGACATACGCCTGGAGCCGGTGATGATCACCAAGGATGCCAGCGTACACGAACTGCTCGACTTCTACATGGGCAAGAACACGCCCCAACGTCAGGACTTCATCATCCAGAACCTGAAGGTGGAGAAGGATCTTGTGAAGGAGGAGAAGAACGAGCCGCTGGCCAAGAGCATCGCGCGGAAGTTGCAGGAGAACGAAGTGGAAGCTGAGGTATGACCATACGGATCACTCAGGCCCATATGGTCTTCTGGTCATGTGCACAACTGTGCATGAGCACATTGGTGTTCGCCCAATCGACCGGTACCCTGCGCGTGTTCTGCGAGCCTGCTGGATCCTGCCAATACGTTCTTGATGGCAAGCACCGCATGAACGACCGCGAACTCACCTTGTTGGATGGTCCGCACCGCTTCGTGTTCTGGGCACCCGAACGGCGCATGCTCGATACCACATTCCTTGTCTCTGGTGGCAACTTGCGCGAAGTGAAAGTGCAGTTGCGCTATTCCCAGGAGTTCATTGAGTATCGGCAGCAATCCGAGAACCATCTCCGAAACGACCGCTGGATGCGCTATGGCACATCCGCACTTGCCGTGGGCGCGGGCGCATGGGCAGGTGTGAGCATTGCACGCGCGATCAACGCACGTAAGGATCTTGATGTGTTGGGAGAGGAGTACACCACGTCATCCGATCCGGGCGGGATCAGTGATCTCAAAGTCGAGAGGATCCCGGACGCGAACACTGAACTGCGCCGATCGCGCACCATGGCCTATGTGAGCAGTGGCGCGTTCGCGTTGAGCGCAGGCGCATGGTGGTATGTGCAAAAGGTCCGGCGGTCGCGCACGCCACCGGTGTTCGAGGACAAGGAGAAGGTGCGCTTCGATGGGTTGGTGTGGACCCCGAACGCAAGTGGTAGTGGAACATGGGCAATGGCTGTGATACTTCCGATCCGATGAACCGCCATTGCCTGCTTTTCTTCCTGCCCTTGCTCCTTGTCTCATGCGGCAAAGGCGAGCTCGACACTGCTCCACTCACGAACAATCCCTTCGATCCGGACTATACCGGCGCAGACCTCTTCGTGTACGACACCACTTATACCGAACTGATCACCTTCCCCAACGGCCAGTTCCTATACCAGGTGATCACCTTCAGCGTAAAGGAGGAACTCTTTCTTGCCCCTGCTGAGTACAACGTGCACGTGAGCGACCAGGAGAACGGCAACACCAGCGTGGTGGGCCCGAGCCCGGCCAACTCGGCGCACTTCATCTATCGCAGGGCCGAACCGGTGATCGGTGCACCGGTGTGCCTGCAACTGAGCCTTACCAACAACGGAAGCACCGCCCGCGCAGAAACCATCTGTGCCACGCTATGATGAACGACGGAACGAACGACAACGGGAACAACGGCACAGGCAGCGGCGAACATAACGGCGTGCCAGGTGCCGGCAACGCCAGCGGCTTTAGCGTGAGCGGTATGTACAAGGATTGGTTCCTGGATTATGCCAGCTACGTGATCCTGGAGCGCGCTGTACCAGCCTTGTACGATGGTCTGAAGCCCGTGCAGCGCCGCATCCTACACTCCATGAGCGACTTGGACGATGGCCGCTACAACAAGGTGGCCAACATCATCGGCCACACCATGCAGTACCACCCGCATGGCGATGCCAGCATTGGTGATGCGCTGGTGCAGTTGGGTCAGAAGGACCTGCTGATCGATTGCCAAGGCAACTGGGGCAACACGCTCACCGGCGACAGCGCGGCAGCGCCACGTTACATCGAAGCGCGTTTGAGCAAGTTCGCAAGCGATGTGGTCTTCAACCCCAAGACCACCGAGTGGCAGCTGAGCTATGATGGGCGCAACAAGGAGCCGGTATTCCTGCCGGTTAAGTTCCCGTTGTTGCTGGCACAAGGCGGTGAAGGCATTGCCGTGGGCCTCAGTTGCAAGGTGGTGCCGCACAACTTCAACGAGCTGATCGATGCCAGCATCGCGGTGCTGCGCAAGCGGTCCTTCGAGCTGCTCCCGGATTTCCCGACGGCGGGCCTCGCCGATGCGAGCAACTACAACGAAGGCGAACGTGGAGGCAGGATCCGCTGCCGCGCGCGCATCCGCAAGGAGGACAACAAGACCTTGGTGATCCACGAGATCCCCTTCGGTACCACAACCACCTCTTTGATCGAGAGCATCATCAAGGCCAACGAGAAGGGCAAGATCAAGGTGCGTCACATCGAGGACAACACCGCGGAGAACGCCGAGATCCTCGTACATCTCGCCGCCGGTGTTTCTCCCGATACCACCATCGACGCGCTCTACGCCTTCACCGATTGCGAGCTGAGCATTGCGCCCAATGCTGTGGTGATCGAGAACGACAAGCCGCGCTTCATCGGGGTGAAGGAGCTGCTGAGGATCAGTACCGACAACACGCTGCGCCTGTTGGAGCTGGAGCTGAAGATCAAGCAGAGCGAACTGGAGGAACAGTGGCACTTTGCTTCGCTGGAACGCATCTTCATCGAGAAGAAGGTCTACCGCAAGATCGAGGAGGCCGAGACCTGGGAGGAAGTGCTCGCCTTCATCGACAAGGGCTTGAAGCCGCACGTGCAGGAACTTAAGCGGCCGGTGACACAGGAGGACATCGTGCGCCTCACCGAGATCAAGATCAAGCGCATCAGCCGCTTCGACAGCTTCAAGGCTGATGAGCACATCAAGCAACTGGCCACGCAGATCAAGGAGGTGAAGTTCAAACTTGATCACTTGGTGGACCATGCCGTGGATTACTTCAAGGAACTGAAGAAGAAGTACGGTGTGGGCCGTGAGCGCAAGACCGAGCTGCGCACCTTCGACACCATTGTGGCCACCAAGGTCATCGTCGCGAACAAGAAGCTCTACATAGATCGCAATGAGGGCTTCATGGGCTGGAGCCTGCGCAACTTCGAGTTCGTTGACGAATGCTCCGAGCTGGACGACATCATCGTTTTCCGCCTCAACGGCACCATGCTGGTGACCAAGGTCACCGACAAGAAGTTCATCGGCAAAGGCGTGCTGCACATCGCCGTGTTCAAGAAGAACGACGAACGCACGATCTACCACACGATCTATCAGGACGGGCCGCGCGGTGCGTACTACATGAAGCGCTTCGTGGTCACTGGTGTCACGCGCGACAAGGAGTACGATCTTACCGGTGGTGCGCCGGGCAGCAGCGTGGAATACTTCACTTGCAATCCCGATGGCGCCAGCGAAACGGTTAGCGTTACGCTTCGCCCCAAGCCCAACCTGCGCAAGAACAAGTTCGATATCGATTTCGCCACGCTCGGCGTGAAGGGCCGCAGCAGCAAAGGCAATTTGCTCACGCGCTACGCCGTCCAGAAGGTGGTGCAGAAGGAGCGGGGCAGCAGCACGCTAGGCGCTATCCCGATCTGGTTCGATGAGACCGTGCGCCGCCTGAATGATTCCGGGCACGGACGCTACCTGGGCCGCTTCGGTGGCGAGGACAAGATCCTGGCGATCACGCGCAGCGGCACCTACCAGCTCTTTGCGCCAGTGATCAGCACGCACTTCCCCGATGACACGCTCACCGTGGTGAAGTGGAACCCCAAGGATGTGATCACCGCCGTGTATTGGGAAGGGGAGAAGGAGCAGTACAACGTCAAACGATTCGAGGTGGAATCATCACGCGAGCCGGTCTCCTTCATCACAGAACACGAGGCCAGCAAGCTCGTGCTCCACAGCTTATTGCCGAACGTGGAGGTGCACATCGCCTATGACAAGCGGAGCACCACACGAGCCGATGAGGACGTGGATCTCGATGGCTTCATCGGGGTGAAAGGCGTGAAGGCCTTAGGCAACCGCCTAACACCCCACAAGGTGAAGGAACTCACGCTCAACACGCCTGTCTTCACATCCATGACCCCGGACCTTGAAGAAGTGCAGGGTATGCTGATCACCGAGGACGAGATCGGCAACATGGATGCGCCCGAGGATGAAGGCTTGGAAGAAAGCCCGATGAAAGAGCTGAAGCGCAAGCAGGCCGCTGATGAACAGGAACGATCGCCGGAGGATCCACTGATCGGCGGGTATAAGCCCGGCAAGCAGATCAAGCTGGGGTTGGATTGATTGCTCCGACGCAAGCAGGGTAGCGCACGAATACTCGATTGAGCGAGGGCTACTCACCAATCACCAGACGAACCCCTTTGCGCTCGCAGCGCAGTTTCCAGAGAGGTCACAAGAGAATCAAGTCGCTTCTCAATCTCAGGCCTGCTCCTAACGCATTCCTTGAACATTCGTTTTTCCATTATTGCGCCACCTGAATGAACGAAGCACCGTTCCTCGTCAAACAATTGACCCCACGAAGGCGCAGTCACAGCCCCAGTCCCATATCCGATATGGCCCCTACCCTGATGGTACACATCATAAATCCGCACTCGAGCTCTTCCTTTTTTGCACGCTACCTCCACAGTGTGATGAAGTTCTCCGTTTGGACCAAACTCTGTCCATCCCTTACCCACTATTGTGTTCGTTGAAGCATCATCCATCTGGATTACCGCGTCGGCATCCCGATAGGTATCGATGAACCACTTCCGGACGGCTGCTCTCAGTACCTCAGGGGTGGTGGTGGTGTCTACCTCGACCACCTTTTCCCTGCCATAAGGAGTTTGAGCGAAAGAAAGCAATGCGCAGACCGACGCAATCGTCACCAAGAGGTATCTCATGCACGATTGAAGTATCGGTTGATGGTAGGGTTCGCGGGGGGCTGAAGTGACCATACGTCATCGACGCATATCACAACCCCAGCTTCCCGCTCAGGAACTTGTGCACCTTGCCTACGCGCTCCACTTGGCCTTTGGAGGCAAAGCGCTCGTAGAAGCCATCATCACGGAAGTCGCGGGCAACATCGCTCCACGCACCCGATAGACGTTGTGCCCAGCGGCGTTCGCGGGTATCCTCTTCGCCGCGATCACGCGCGTTGAGGTCGGCGCAAACGCGCACAAGAGCCTTGATGGTAACGGGCTTGGTGACGTGGTACTTGGGATCGCCCCATGTTGCACCGAAGGCAGCGCGCGCAGCTTTGAAGAACTCTTGCAAGATGCGGTAGCGCTTCTCCACGTTGGCATCGTTCACCTTCTCCTTCTTGTCGAATCCTTTCAGGACCCAGCGGTGCACCTCGTTGAAGAGTTCGGCCTGCATGATCCACTTCTCCTGCTTGCTGCGGTTGCCCAAGCGGTTGATGCGGTATTGCAGCGGGCTGTCGTCGTTGTTGTACAGGCGCTCGATCACCTTGGCGGCCATGCGCTTGTCGGGCTTCTCCCAGCTCACACGCTCGTACAGATCGATCAGGTGGCTCTTGTTGATGCGCGTGGGTGTGCTGTTGATGATCACGAACATCTCGGCAGCGAAGTCCTCGCTCTCCCCATCGAAGATGATGCAGGGCACGTGGATGGTCTTGGCTTCCTCCGGATGAGAGCGCATGTAGAACTGCAACGCGGCCAAGCGGTGCTGCCCGTCAATGATGAGGTACTTGTCCTTCGGCTCCTTCAGGTCGCCCACGTTCTTGTAGTTGCCAATGGGAGCGAAGTCGAGAATGTCACTGCTGAAGAGCAGCACTGTGCCGGGGATCGGCGGTTGCGCCACAGCGGTTTCGTAGAAGTTGCGGATCGCCTTGATCTTGCCGTGCGACATGGAGCGCTGGAAAGCGGCATCATTGCGTTCGATCTTCTGGATGAAGCTCGCGATCTCGTCGCCCTTCCCTAGCTCTTCAGGCGCGATCGACTTTTCACCTTCGGCATAGAACCGGCTGATGAAGCGCACACGGCGAAGGATGTCCTCGGCGGGGTAGGAGACGAAGTAGAAGCTGGCGTCCTTCTGGCGGATCTGGGTGGCGATCATGGGCGTTGGTTTGGCAACGGTTCCGAAAGTAAGGGCCTAGGCGATCCTGCCAAAAGAGAACCGGCATTGGACCCCGAAATAGCCTATCCCTAGCCTAAAGCTTCACCAATCTGAGGCTGTGCACCGTGCCACTAGCATCCCGTACCCGAAGCAGATATGTGCCTGGGGGCGTGCCACTTAGGTCCAGAGCAAGGCGGCGCGTACCAGGGTTGTCTTCTTGAAGCACCAAGCGGCCGGTGGCATCCATCAATTCCACTGTGCTCATAGGGGTGTTCCCTAGGTCCACGACCAATTGGTCGGTGAAGGGGTTGGGGTTTGCGGTAAGTCCTGTGGAAACGGTTTCCTCGGTGCCGGTGCAAACCTCTATCAACACAACCAAGGTTGCGGATGCTGCGCACTCGCCGGGGTTGGCCGCGGTGAGGGTAACGGGCCAAGTGCCGGTGCCGAGCAGTGTGGGTTCGATCACGGTGTATGCCCCGGTGCCGGTCCCCGTATCGCTCCACACACCTGCAGGCGAGCCGGTGATCACTATGGCGGGATCATCATCGCACAGTACGCCAACGGGATCAATGGTAACGCTGCTCGTTGCCCAGCGCTCCACGGCCAAGGGCTCTACAATGGCTTGGCAATCGTTCACCCCTTGCCACGTATAGTAGAAAGTATACGCACCGGGTTGAAGGGCCGAAGGATCGAAAACCCCGCTAGCATCCACTGGTTGGGACCATTGACCATTGGATGGGAACGCCTCCAAGGCTACGGGCCCATCACCTTCGCAGAAGATCAGATCTTCCACGGACCAATTGATCTCGATCTCGTCGGCCACCTCCACCATCAATGCTTCGGAAGCCGCGCATCCTCCCGGATCGAAGTATGTATAGGTCAGGTAGTGCGAGCCGCTTCCCAGTTGGGCGGGTGCGAACTCGCCGTTGGTCACGCCCGGGCCGCTCCACAGGCCACCAACTGGTTGTCCGAGTGGGAGGAGGTCTAACGCTGATCCCGTGGAACAAAGCGGTGGAACCGGCGAGGTGATCACGGTTGGGAGCAGGTCGCTCACAACGATCACAAGTGTGTCAGTGCCGGGGCATTGGAACGGTCCGGTGGGTTCTGCATGAAGGACAACCACGTACGTCCCGGCGCCCATACTTGGGTCGAAGGTGGCTCCAGACGAATTCCAGCTCACGATGTCGCCGCTCCATTCCACACCGAACGGAGGCTGTTCGCTTGCTACGATCTGCTGAGGACCAGCCGTATAACAGAAAGGTCCTGTTGGAAGGATCGAAGCTGGCAACGAGGTCCAGGTCTCGATGGGGTTCGATTCTGTAGAGCAGGTTTCGCCAGTGGCATCGGTGTAAAGGGCCACGATCACACCATTGCTAAAAACCTCCGGATCCAAAATCGCGTCGGGTCCAATGCCGATCCATACGGTGGCTGCCGGCGTAGAACTCATTTGGATCGGGCCGTCGCCCGTGCACAACGGTGTACTCAAGGCAGGACTGATCACAGGCTGCTCGGTAACGTATATGCTCGTCAAGCCACCAATGGGACATCCTCCGGGTTCATAAACCGCATGCGTGAGCGAATAACTGCCCGTACCGTTCACGTTGCTCCGGTAGAAAATGTCTTCAGACACGGCGAAACCGTTCCAATGACCACCGACCGGCTCAGCCGCTGGTAGTGGGAAAGGAGGCGCATACATGCACAAGGTGTCCAGCGCGGGGAGCACAAGTGGTGTGGTAGCCGGTTGCAAGATGTTGCGGTACCAAGCCACGCCATCGGGGTGGTTCAGCACAAGATCGTCATTGCCATCGCCGTTAAGATCGGCGAGGAGAAGGTCTGAGCCACGTGGTACGCCGATCAGCTCGGCACGGTATGCCAAGGCGTCCAGATCGTTGACCCACGCACTCCAACGCACGGGTAGGATCGGGAATGACGGCACATACACCGCAGCCGCAGCTCCATTACAACCAAGATGTCCGAAGGCTCCATTGCCAGCACTATCCCAGGGCTCCAGTTCGTGGTCCGTGAATGCAGACCACGATCCACCTTCACCGATGTGGTTTTCGGCCCAGTGCAACGCGATGGCCCCAGCTTCTGCGATGTCCAGATCGCCATCTCCGTCCACATCGATCAAGGTGGAGGCGTTTTCAAAGGCATAGAGCGGACCACTGATGAGCGTATCCACCTGCCAAGCGCTGGCATCGCCTGCAATGTTGCGCAAGGCGAAGACCACTTGGTTCCAATTGTTCACCACCAGGTCGATCCCGCCAGTAAGGTCCATATCGCCGCTCACCAACAATGCGGAAGTGGAACCTGCTATGCCGAGCTCGGCCAATTGCAAAGGGCCGAAGCCAACGCCCGAATTCGGGAACCACGCGATGCCACCACCGGTGACGTCGAATTCAAGCGTCACCACAATATCCGGGAATCCCTCACCAGTGATGTCCGCAAGATGCATAGCGCCCGGGGTCGATGGGAGTGTGCCAATGGCTACTGGTGGATCGTATTGAGCGCCGCCGATGTTCTGGAACCACCATACCGTGGTTCCGGCGGCATCAAGGAAAACGATGTCAGGCAACGCATCGCCGTTCAGGTCGCCAGTGGTCCAACGGCTGATGGGTTCCGTGGCTGAGACCACGTTGAGCAATGCGGAGAAGTCGCCGTTGCCATCGGTATTGGCATACCACCGGAAATGCATGAGGTCGAAGAGGCCGAAGAGATCCAGGTCGGTGTCCCCGTCAACGTCCACCGCGTGCAAGGCAGGGCCGTCAGGTTCGGTAGAAAGGGCGCTGGCCGGAGCGAACTGTGCCATGGTCTGTGTGGACCATAACACAATTGAAAATGCAAAGGGAAGATGGACTTTGTTCATTGGATGTGCTGCCACTGCTAGCAGCTGCTTCGCCCTATGGGCGAACGAAGATAGCGGAAGGGCCGCCCCCGTTATGCGCAGAGCACCGGGATCAATGCGTCGTTGGCGAGGATCCGCTCCTTTTCGGCGTCGGCGATATACCGGTACTCTTCGCTAGCATGGGCCATGATCGCAATGGCACCCGCGCCGATCTCCTTGGCGTAAGTGATGGTAGACCCGGAGAAGCCCACACTGAAACCACTTTGAGGGATGTTGGCTTCAACACAGCGGATACCGTCCTGCTCCAAGCGCTGGATCATTGCCAGCTTATTAGCCAATAGTTCGTCACTGGGCTGATCGCCGGGCCGCATCACCTGGAACACGTGCACCTCGGTGCTGTTGGCCAGTGCTAGCTCGCACACGGCGTCCATCAACCGGGCAATATTACTATGGCCAGCGACGGGCATCACCAAGCGCGTTAGGCCGACGTCTCCATTGCTGCCGGCCTGCACCACGAAGCAGGGTGCGGCAGCGCGGCGCACCAGCTTGAGGATATCGGCACCGAAGAGCGACTGCCGGATACCATGGGGCCCATGTGTCCCCATCACCAAAAGGCGATGCCCCTTTCCGCTTTCTTCCACGATCCCTTCCATGAAATCGCCTTCGATCAACAGGATACGCACACCCTCGGTGCCACCTGCCAACAAGATCTGCTGCTCCATGGCCGCCTGCACCTGTGCACGTTGTTCGGCCGTTCGCTCGGCCTTGCCCAGCACATGCAACAACGTGCACAGGTGCAGTCGGCCATGGAGCAGCAGATCTTGTTGGCAGGTGGCACCGAGGGTGTGCG
>JBKJPT010000165.1:0-27218 GCA_046595075.1 Flavobacteriales bacterium | reverse complement strand
TGAAGACCAGCGGCGATTGGATGATCCGCTTCGGGGATGGCACCGAGGAGAGCCACCGCCGCGCACAGACCGCGCTCGACGACCTCTGGACCTACACAGGCGAACTCTTCGCCACGGACGAAGTGGAGGCCATGCTCGTGAAAGCGGGCATCGTTCCGGACATGGCACCGATCAAGGCGGCCTTCGATGCGAAAGTGGATGCCGTGCTTGCGGAAGCAACATTGAAGCGCCCTGCTAATGGCTTCATGATGAGCGGTGGCCGCCAAGGCAAGCACGGTGAGCACATGGGCTTCCTGCTTGCGGAGATGCAATACTTGCAACGCACGCACCCTGGCGCGACGTGGTAGTCACGCCGACCCTGCCGTCACTCCGGGCGAAGGGAGGCTCTGCGACCAAGACCCGGAGTCTCACCAAAGCATACCATGATGGCATGTGTGAGACGCCGGATACCCTCCTCCGCCGGGTTCCGGCGTGACGGAGCCACGAGCGCAACGGTTGCGCCAAGAAGTGATCTTCGTTGCGGGTCCTTTGCGTCCGTTGCGCCTTTGCGGTATAAGACCTCTTGACCTCGACCTTTGTGTACCAATGAATTCCGCTCCCGCCCTCACCCGCCAGCATGTCCTGGACCTCCTCGAGAACGTGAAGGACCCCGAGGTCCCGGTGATCAGCGTGCGCGAACTGGGTGTGCTGCGCGATGTGGAAGTGAGCGGCGAGAAAGTGCTCGTGACCATCACGCCCACCTACACCGGCTGCCCGGCCATGGACATGATGCGCGAGGACATCCTGGCCGAACTGCACAAGGCCGGGATCGCGAACGTGGAAGTGAAGCAGGTGCTCGCCCCCGCATGGACCACCGACTGGATCAGCGATGCGGGCAAGGCGAAGCTCAAGGCATATGGCATCGCCCCACCTGAAAAGACCGCCGATATCCGTGCGTTGAATGGCGAAGCACCCGTGGTGGAATGCCCGCAATGCGGATCGAAGGACACCGTGATGTTGAGCGCCTTTGGCTCAACGGCGTGCAAGGCGCTGTGGAAGTGCAATAGTTGCTTGGAGCCTTTTGATCAGTTCAAGTGCTTGTAGTTCGCATTGCCAGAGCCAAGGCTATTGTGTCGCGCAGTCCTATTAATCCGAATTCGCCGAACTGAGCGTAGCCTCTGGCTACGCTCCACAAGCGCATGGATCCGGTAGCCTGAGTCTTCCATGACCCAGGATTTGGCGCGCAGGCACAGCCTACGCAGCGCATGGGACAATACCCATATCTGCCCCGTACTTTTAGTCCGACCTTTCTTTCCCATGAAACTATCATTGACCGCGACCGCCCTGCTCTTTCTGTGCGCACCGCTGCATGCCCAGATCACCATCCTCTCCACGGACATGCCGGTGATCGGTGATGTGATCACCCGCTACGTGGACACAATTCCCAGCATAGGCCCCGGCGGCGCTGGCCCAATGCAACAGTGGGACTTCTCCTCCGCCATTCCCCATCTCACCGTGGTCACATCCGTATCGGCTCCAGCATCCACCCCGTACGCCTCTGATTTTACCAGCTCGAATCTCGCAATGACGAACGATGGCTCCGTCTACGCCTACTTCAATAATGGTCCCAGTATCATGACCATCAATGGTGCAGCAGGGGACCTGCTCGGTAACGGCACGATCGCCAGTGCCCCACTGAACCCCGACCTGACGCTGCACCAGTTCCCACGCAACTACGGCGACGGATTCACGGATGCCTACTATTCGGAGGTCGTCGCCGATGGTAGCGCGTTCGGAGTCTACCAGGTCCGTGCGCGTCGCCACGGGAGCGTGCTTGATGCCACGGACAGCCATGGCGACATGACCACACCCGTTGGCACGTATGATTGTCTGCGCGTGCATACCACCGCATACACGGTGGATTCCTTCTGGACCAAATTGCTGTCCTTCCTTCCGTGGACGTTCGTCAGTGCCGCATCAGACACTATGAACACCTATACCTGGCTTGCGCAGGGAACCAAACTCCCGGCTGCGGAACTCACCGTCGATAACGTTGGTGCTCCCCTGCGTTTCACGTATTCCTCCATCGGGCCGCTCAGCACTGGGTTCATCGCATCGGGCATTGCTGATGCTGAGCTTTTGGTCTGGCCACAACCAGCTACCGACCATGTATGTGTTCGCTGGCCCGATGCGCAGGTAATGCGGATCACTTCCGCGACGATCATGGACCTTCATGGGCGCGTTGTCAAGCAAGTCGCCATGGTCCCCCCTTATGGTCGCATCGAGATGGATGGTCTTCCCGCAGGTACGTTCCTTTTACAAGTGGAAGGACGGAACGGGATCAAGCGGACCGCTCGACTGGTGCGCGTGGATGCACCATAGCGGTCAGAGTGAACTCGGGCTATCGCCCGATATGAACCCGAACTGTGGGTAGCCTCAGGCTACGATGACCTGAGCATTCGGCACGTAGGCTGTGCCTACGCGCAGTGTCGACGATCTGAACAATAGCGAGGGCCTACTTTTGCCGCCCTTCAAACATGTCCCGCACCACTTCCTACTCCGTGGATCCCGCGCGCATCGAGGGCGTGGTGGACGAGCCGCTCTTCAAAGCGGTGGCGGAGGAAGCGGCGCTGCAAAACATTCCGACTTTCGCGATCGGAGGTTATGTACGCGACCGGCTCATCGGTCGCCCGTGCAAGGACATCGACTTTGTGGTGGAAGGTGATGGCATCACCTTCGCGCAAGCCGTGGCGCAGCGCCTGGGTTCAGGACCCGTGCATGTCTTCAAGAATTTCGGAACAGCGATGTTCATGCACAGCGATGTGCAAGTGGAATTCGTTGGCGCGCGGAAGGAGAGCTACAGCCGCAACAGCCGCAAACCTGAAGTGGAAGCTGGCACGATCAAGGATGATCAGGAACGCCGCGACTTCACGATCAATGCACTCGCCATTTCACTGAACTCAGGCAGCCTAGGCGCACTCGTAGACCCCTTCGGTGGCATACTTCACTTGGATCAAGGCTTGCTGCGCACACCACTCGATCCGGACATCACCTTCAGCGATGATCCATTGCGCATGTTGCGCGCGGTGCGCTTCGCCAACCAGCTCGGCTTCGTCATCGACCCGGTCACTTTCGATGCGATCAAGCGCAATGCGAAGCGCTTGGAGATCATCAGCGCGGAGCGCATCCACACTGAGCTGAACAAGATCATCGCCTGCCAGAAGCCGAGCGTTGGCTTCATCCTGCTGCGCGATAGCGGACTGATGCAGGAGTTCTTCCCGGAATTCCTGGAGCTCGCTGGGGCCGAAGAGAAGTTCGGCATCGGTCACAAGGACAATTTCTACCACACGCTCCAGGTGTTGGACAACGTGTGCGAGAAGAGCGACGACCTCTGGCTCCGTTGGGCTGCGGTCCTCCACGACATCGCCAAGCCCAAGACCAAGCGCTTCGAGCCCGGCCACGGCTGGACCTTCCACGGCCATGAGGACAAAGGCGCGCGCATGGTGCCCACGATCTTCCGCCGGTTGAAGCTGCCGCTGGATGAGCAGATGCGCTTCGTGCGCAATCTCGTGGCGCTGCACCTGCGCCCCATCTCACTCACCAAGGAAGAGGTCACCGACAGCGCAGTGCGTCGCCTGCTTTTCGATGCCGGGGACGACATTGACGCGTTGATGATCTTGTGCCGTGCTGACATCACTAGTAAGAACGATAAGAAGAAGGAGCGCTACTTGCGCAACTATGATCTGTTGATGGACAAGCTGAAAGAGGTGGAGGCCAAAGACCACGTACGCAACTTCCAGCCACCGATAACCGGGGAGGACGTAATGCGCGCGTTCGCCATTCCGCCGTGCAAGCTCATCGGCGACATCAAGACGGTGATCAAGGACGCGATCCTCGATGGCGTGATCAACAACGACCGTGCGCAAGCCTGGCAGCTGATGCTAGAGACTGGACGAAGGTTGGGCGCGGAGCCTGTGGTAGTTGAGGACAAGGCTGATGGGTAGGAACAAGGGCGATGAAATACACTACGATAGGTGTCCATCTTCTATCCGGACGTGATCGTTAATTTCGCTCGCCGCGGGCACTTGCCCCTGCTCCTGGCAACTGCTCCTCTCCCCAAATGCGTATCTACCGTTTCCGCGTACTGATCGACCATCCCAGCGAGGCTTTCCGCGACATCGAGATCCAGAGCGAGCAGAACTTCCTGGATCTGCACAAGGCGATCAAAGATGCCTTCGGTTTCATCGGGCAGGAGATGGCCTGCTTCTATGTCAGCGACGAGGCTTGGGACAAAGGCCCGGAGATCCCTTTGGCCGACCTCGGTTTCGGGCAGGATGGCGACACGCCGCCGGCATTGATGGAGCAGGTGTTCATCAGCGATCACATGCGCAGCACCAGCCAGCGCTTCATCTACGCGTATGACTTCCTCCACATGTGGATGTTCATGGTGGAACTGATCCATGCCGGCAATGCGGAGAAAGGCGCCACCTACCCGCGTGTTGTCCTGAGCATGAAGGAAGCCCCCAACGAGCACAGCAAGGAGGATGATCTTTCCGCAGGTATACTGGATGATGAAGACCCTTACTCTGCCGGTACCGAAGAGCACCACTACGAGGCGGAAGAAGAGGACGAGCTCGGTCACGACGAGGGTGAGGAGCACGATGAGCACGGGCACGGGAACATCGACGACCTCGGCGAGGAATTCCGGTAGGTCAGTTGGCAGTTAGCGTCACTTCGCTACGCTCGTGATGACCAGCAGTTGGCAGTTGCCAAGCAGTGATCGCTGATGTCCTGTCAACCGACACCTGAGAACCGACAACTTCGCCCGATGCTTTCAGCCGAACGCACGTTTGTCATCATCGGTGGCCCCACGGCTTCGGGCAAGACGCATGCGGCCGTTCAACTGGCGAAGCATTTCGGCACGGAGGTCATCAGCGCTGATTCGCGACAGTTCTACAAGGCCATGCGCATCGGTACGGCGCGACCCGCTGTTGACGAACTCCTTGGTGTGAAGCACCACTTCCTTGGTCACTTGGAACTTGATCAAACCTGGAGTGCTGGACAATTCGCACGAGAGGCTGAGCCGGTGCTTCAGCAATTGCTCGCGCAAAATGGCATCGCGGTGATCACCGGTGGAAGCGGATTATACATCGATGCGTTGATCAAGGGTATGGATCTCCTCCCACAGAGCGATCCGCGCTTGCGCGAAAAATTGCAGGCCCGGCATGAGCACCACGGCCTCGATGGTCTGTTGAAGGAACTCGGGACGCACGACCCGGTAACGCATGCTAGGATCGATCACAACAATCCGCATCGGGTGATCCGCGCGTTGGAAGTGTGCTTGCTCACTGGCAAACCATTCAGCGAACAACGGAGCGGAGCCCAGGACCGCAAGGACATCCGATTGATCCGCATCGCGATGGATCTTCCGCGTGAAGCGCTCTACGCACGCATTGAGGCGCGCGTGGATAGGATGGTAACAGAAGGACTTGTTGAGGAAGCGCGATCGCTGCTCCCCTATCGCGAACTGAACGCTTTGAAGACCGTGGGCTACCGTGAACTCTTCCAGCATTTCGACGGCGACATCTCGCAGGATGATGCCATCGTGCTGATAAAGCAGCATACGCGCAACTATGCCAAAAGACAGATGACTTGGCTGCGGCGCGATGCGTGGAATTGGTGTCCGCCGCACGAGATCGAGCGCATGATCGCACTCGCACGGACCGCGCGCTGATCGTTAGGCCCGCAAGCCGATGAGCAGTACGTCATCGATCTGCTCCTCCTTTCCTTTCCAAAGACGGAAGCGATCGGAGATGGATTGGTACTGATCGTCCATGTTGAGCGGCGCGGTATCCAGCAACCACTGCTTCAAACCCGCACTGCGCAGCTTCTTACCCAGCGGACCGCCGAACTGGTCGCAGATTCCATCGGAGAACAAGTAGAACCGATCACCCGTTTGCAGATCGATGGTCTCCTGTGCAAATGGCAGTGCTTCACCCTCATGGTGGCCTATGGGCATGCGATCGCCTTTGTGCTCGATCAGTTCCCCATTGCGCACGAGGTACAACGGACCGTAAGCCCCGGCGTACATGAGCTTGTTGGCTTTGCGGTCCAGGGTGATGAGGCCCACGTTCATGCCATCGCGGTGGTCGCCGCCATCGTTCCGGTTCAAGGCCTGTGCGAAGCCTGCGCGCATGCCTCCGAGGATCGCGGCAGGATCGGTGATCCCCTTCTCCACCACCGTTTCCTGGAAGAGCGATGCGCCGATGAGGCTTAGCAGTGCGCCGGGCACACCGTGGCCTGTGCAGTCCGCTGCGGCGATCACCACGCGGTCGCCCACTTCGGCGAACCAATAGAGATCTCCGCTCACGATATCGCGCGGTCGGAACAAGATGAACGATTCGGGCAAGAGCTCCTGCAACTGTTCCGCTTCAGGGAGCACCGCGCGTTGGATGCGCTGCGCGTAGCGTATGCTCGATAGCAGATCGCGGTTCTGGCGACCGACCACGGCTTGCTGCTCGCTCACTCGGCGCTGTAGGGCAAGGCGATCACTGATGTCGCGCGCGAAGAGGATGATCGCAGGCTTCCCGTTGTAGCTTGTTACGCGTGCGCTGCTTTCCACCTCGATCAGTTCACCGTTGCTGGTGAGCAATGGGATGTCCTCGTAGATCAAGCCCTTGTGCTCCCACGCATCGGCAATGCGGATCGCGCAGCGTTGCAGATACTCGTCGGGATGTAGTTGGAAAATGGTGAGGTGCGCCAGTTCGTCACGCGTGTAGCCGAGCATGCGCGCTGCGCGTTCGTTGGCTTGGTAGATGCGACCATTGACGAAGTTGATGACGAAGAGCGCATCGTTGCTGCCTTCGAGCACTTCCATCAGGCTCTTGCGATCTTGCTCGGTGATCTGGTGCCGTTTGTGCAACCTGTTGTACGCGTTGGAGATCACCGCCGAGGCTCCCAGCAACACCACGGGCAAGGCGCCCAAAGCAAGACCCAAGGTCAGTTCCATGCGGGGCTGGCGTTGGTGGGCAGGCGATCGAGCACGCCAAAGATCAGTTCCGGATCCAGGAACTCACCCACACGGTCAGGGCGTGAGACATACCGCACTAGGCCATCGATGTCCACGAGGAATGATGCTGGCAACGGAATGCCGTCGGCATACTCTACAGTGGACTCCAGTAGAGGGTTGTTGTACACAACGCCGTAGCGACCACTGATCTCCTGCTTGTCGTCGCTCAGCATTCGGAACTGCACGCCTATGCGTGCGACCATGTCGCGGTTCACTTCGATATTGTCCGGACCGATGCCGAGCACGTGTATCCCCTTCGCCATGAAGCGCTCGCGATTACGCTCATAGGTGCGCAACATCATGTGGCAGCCGGGGCACCAATCACCACGTACGAAGATCAGGAGCACAGGGTGCTTGCCTTTGTAGTCGGACAGCTTCACCTGCGTCCCGCTTTCATCGGGCAGTACGAACTCCGGCGCGGGTTGATCCACATGCACACGGTAGCCATTGCGCGTGCGGCTGCGAATGTGCCGCGCATCCTGTACGTAAGAGAAGGTGAGAAAGAGCGCAGCGCCCATGATCGGAAGCGGAGCAAGCCAGAGGTCCCACGTAAAGGGCTGGTCACGCACCGCGGTGAGGTAGCAGCCAAGGGCCGCAACGGCTAGGCCGCTATCGAGCCAGAGCAGGTTCACGTAGGTGAAACGATGCATGAAGGCTTGACGGGCCACCAGCGCTGTGGAAGCACAGAACAGACCGAGGGTGAGCCATGGCCAGCGCATGTACCACAGATCCATGAAGATGCCCATGGTGGTGCTGGCGGCCACGATCATGGCGAACTGGAAATGGCTGGTGTACTTCTTGAACTCCAGCATGGCGAAGGCATTGGCCACGCACATGAGCCCAACGGCCACCTGCCCTTGGCCTACTGCAATGAAGGCCGGAGAGATCACCAGCAACAGTAGACCGACGGATGTGAAGGGATGAAGGCGTTGGAGCATCGCGCGTGCATACGCGAAAAGTGGCCGTATGTTCCAAGCGCCCATGAGCCCGAATACCACGATCATGCTATTCCCGGCTCCAACACTGGCAGGTACATTCGCCGCCTCTTAACAACTCCATGAACCGTTCGATACTTCTTTTTCCCCTGCTCGCCCTGGGTTGCGGTGAGCCCGCCTCTGTCCCCTCTGAAGAAACAACCCTTCCAACTGGACCACGCGAGGTGAACGTGTACTCGCACCGCCACTACGATACGGACAAGGGGCTCTTCGCGGCCTTCACGGAGAAGACGGGTATCAAGGTGAACGTGATCGAGGCCGATGATGACGATGTGCTGGAACGCCTGGAACAAGAAGGTGCCAACAGCCCCTGCGATGTGCTGATCACTTCCGACGCTGGCCGCTTGGGCCTTGCCAAGAGCCGTGGCTTCCTGCAAGCAAGCACCAGTGAGGTGCTCAACGCCAACATACCCGCCAACCTCCGCGATCCGGAAGGCTACTGGTACGGCCTCACGATGCGTGCGCGTGTGATCGCCTACAACAAGGAGAAGGTGAAGGCTGGTGCCATCACCACCTATGCGGACCTCGTGAAACCGGAATGGAAGGGCAAGGTGCTGGTGCGCAGCAGTGAGAACGTGTACAACCAGAGCCTGCTTGCCTCGATGATCGCGCATGATGGACCCGAAGCCGCGAAGGCATGGGCCGCAGGTATCGTGAAGAATTTGGCACGGGCGCCCAAAGGCAATGACACCGATCAACTGCTGGCCTTGGGTGAAGGCCTTGGCACAGTGGCGATCGCGAACAGCTACTACATCGGCAAGTTCATGGCCAGCGACGAGCCCGAGAAGCAGAAGGCGAAGACACTGATCGGCGTGATCTTCCCGATGAACGGTGCGCACGGTACCCACGTGAACCTGAGCGGTGGCGGGGTTGCCAAGCACGCCAAACACGTGGCCGAAGCGATCGCATTGCTCGAGTTCCTCAGCGGGGATGATGCACAACGCAGCTTCGCTGAAGGCAACAAGGAGTATCCGGTGAAGGTCGGAGCACCCATAGCGCCGGAGCTCGAAGCCTACGGCACCTTCCAGCGCGACAACCTGGACCTGGAAGTGCTCGGCCGCTTGAACGCCGATGCAGTGAAGATCTTCGACGAGGTCGGCTGGCGCTGATCAACCATGATGCGCGCAGCCACCAGCGCGAATTCCATGTCCCGTTGGGGCCGATGGGGGATCACGGCGCTCGCGCTATTTCTTGCGGGTCCGCTGGTGGTGGTGGTGCTGTCCCCTTTGCATGTGGAAGCCCCCGCATGGCATCATGTGCTCGTCAATCTGCTGCCGCACCAGCTCGGCGGAACGCTGCTGTTGCTCGCCATTGCGCTCATCACTGCGCTTGCTATCGCCGTGCCTTGTGCGTGGTTGGTGAGCGTGCACCATTTCCCATTCCGCCGCTTTTTCGGCTGGGCATTGGTGCTTCCGCTGGCATTGCCCACGTACATCGCTGCTTACACATGGGCCGCTTTGTTCGGCCCCACGGGTTCCATCTCGCTCTGGTGCGCTGAACATCTCGGCTTCGCGCCGGACATCCTCAACATATGGGGGCTCGGCATCGTGCTCGGTCTTGTGCTGTATCCGTACATCTATCTCCCGGCGCGGGCCATGTTCGCGCGCGGCATGTCGGCCCAGCTGGAGGCAGCACGTATGCTGGGTTCCACTGGAACTATGCTCTTCCGCCGGATCGCAATACCGCTCGCACGCCCGGCGATCGCTGCTGGATCATTGCTCGTGGGTATGGAAGTGCTCAATGACTTCGGCGCGGTGAAACACTACGGCGTGCAAACGCTTACCACCGGCATCTTCAGGGCACGGGGTGGATTGCAGGATGGTGGCAGCGCATTGCGTTTGGGGATCCTGCTCATCGTGCTGGTCGCGGTACTTCTGTGGAGCGAGCGTCGATCGCGCAGGAACATCTCCACTGTTACTGACCAAGTGTCCACGCAACGCAGAGCGTTGAGCGGCGTTGGGCGTTGGTCCGCCTTCGCTGCTTGTGCACTGGTGTTGGGCATCGCGCCCGGACTTCCTTTCGGCAAGATCATCGGCGATGTGGTGGCCACCTGGGCCCAACGTGATCACGAAGCGTTGTTCGCCGCATTCGGGCATACCGCTTTACTCGCTGCTGCGGCGGCCTTCACCACCTTGCTGTGTGCGGTGTTGTTCACCTTTCGCGAGCGACATGGTAACCGGTCCAACCTCATTGTGCGCGCTGCCAACCTGGGCTACGCCATACCCGGCGCGGTGATCGCGCTGGGTGCGTTGGTCATTGCCGGTGCAGTGGACAACAGCGGCTGGGGTGGGCCAGTGCTCATCGGCAGCGTTGCACTCCTGCTCTACGCGTACACCGCGCGCTTCCTCGCGGTAGGCACGCAGCCGCTCTTCGGTGCGGTGCGTGCGCAACCATCCGCGCTTGACGATGCCGCCCGAGCGCTCGGCGCATCACGCTGGTCCACCTTCCTACGGATAAACCTTCCGTTATTGCGCCCCGCCATGCTGGCCGCATCCTTGCTGGTGGCTGTGGATGTGATCAAGGAGCTTCCGCTCACGCTCATTCTTCGTCCGTTCAACTTTGAAACGCTGAGCACAAGCACTTATCGCTTCGCGGCGATCGAGCAGTTGCGCGATGCTTCGGTACCTGCGCTGCTGATCGTACTTTGTGCGGTGTTGCCCCTTCTATTCCTCGAACGCCTTTTGGACCGCACCGATCGATGAACGCGCTCCTTACGATCGAACAGCTCCAGGTCTCACTCTGGAATACGCCCGTGCTGCGCAACGTCGACATGCAGCTCGCGGTTGGCGAAGTGCTCATCGTGGTGGGATCCAGCGGCTGCGGCAAGACCACTCTGCTGCGCGCCATTGCCGGGCTTGAAAGGCCAACTGGCGGAAGGATCCTAATGGAAAGCGTCGTGCTCAGCGACACCACGCAGTTCGCAGCACCCCAAGCAAGGCCTATCGGCATGGTGTTCCAAGGGCTGGCGCTCTTCCCCCACCTCTCAGTTGCACAGAACGTGGGCTTCGGGTTGAACAGGCTGCCTCGAAGCGAAAGGGATGCACGCGTACGGAGCGAACTGAAGAGCGTCGGACTAGATGGTTTGGGAGATCGCCAACCACACCAGCTTTCCGGAGGTCAGCAACAACGTGTCGCCGTTGCGCGTGCATTGATCATGCGACCGCGCATCCTGTTGATGGACGAGCCCTTCAGCGATCTCGATAGTACTACGCGCACGGAGGTACGCACCGAGGTGCTTCGGATCCTACGCGAGCACAGCACGGCCGCCATCATCGTGAGCCACGATAAGGAAGACGCTTACCACCTTGGCGATCGCATCGCAGTGATGGAGCAAGGCCGTGTGGTGCGAACAGAACAAGCGGCATTGCTCCGCAAGGAGTGGTCGGACCATCCCTTCGGAACATGAGCGAGCGGTTGCAACAGTTGCGCGCCATGCTCACCGATGAGCCCGGTGATGCGTTTCTACGGTATGCGATCGCACTGGAACTAAAACGGCAAGGCTTCTTCGCCGAAGCCATCACCGATCTCGAAGCGCTGTTGAAGGACCAGCCGGACCATATCGCATCCTACTACCAACTTGCCGTGTTGCTCGCCGATCTGGACCGTGCGAAAGAGGCGATCGACGCCTGCGACGCTGGTGCGCTGCAATGCATGGTGAGCGGTGATCGTAAAGCGCGCGCAGAACTACTAGCCTTGAAGGAAACGTTGGAAGACGCGATCGGTTGATGGCTCCCCGTTGGAAGAAGATCCTCCGCCGCACCCTTATCACTTGTGTGGTGCTGTGGTTGCTCGCCGTGCTGTTCGCACATCCGTTCTTCGCCGTGGTGGAGCCCAGTGGAAGCACGGTGCTCGTGGCCGAAGGCTGGATGCACTCCGAAGGATTGAAGGAAGCCGCGGAACTTTTCTGCAAGAAGGGCTATCAGCAAATGTGCATTACAGGCTCGCCCAGACCTTTCACGTATTACCTCGCGGTTGGTGATACGGTCGAAATGCGCTTTGCCGAACCCACCACTGCCGAGTTGGTCATGGGAACAGCAGGGCTTCCCGGAGCCTCATGGCAAATACAGGCTGACAGTGGTGTTGTGCAGACCTCAACGGTGGAGGGCGATATCGCTGATATGGAACTCGGGTTGATGAACGCTGAGCGAATACGGATCACCGCTGGATCGTCAGCCCCACCAGCCTCCGGCGAGCCGGTGCTCTTCATCGGGAGATTATTGATCGGCGGAAGCAACGCGCACCTGATCAACGCCACGATCAGCATCCATCGCGCCGATGGCAGTATCGAGGCGGGACAGCCCACCTTCGCACATCAGGCCTACTACAAACTTCGCGAACAAGGAGTGCCTGCGGAACGCATGATAGTGATCCCCACATGGGTGGTGAAGGATAGCCGCACCCTTAGCACGGCGCGGGACTTCATCGCCTACGCCGATGCGAACGACATCCGCACCTTTGACGTTGCCACATTGGGTGTGCACGCGCGCCGTACACGCAACATGTACCGCAAGGCGCGTGGGAGCGATGAGGGCATCGGCATCGTCGCGCTGCGCGACAAGTGGTGCCAACCCTGGACCTGGTGGACCAACTATTACGGCTGGTACCAGGTGTTGAAGGAAAGCGTGGCTTGGCCAGCGCCGTGGTTGATCGACGACACCGACGAAGAGCGGAAGTAACCACCTCCTACCTTGGTGGGCATGAACGCATTCGCCAGACCCGAGGCCACCGAAATGGCCCCCTACTACCAGAAGTACGTAGATCGCTGCGCAGGGGATGACGTCATGGGCGCACTGCTCGACAGCCTGAAGAAGTGTCGCGAACTCTTCGCACGCATCCCCGCCGACAAGGGCGATCACCGCTATGCGCCGGAGAAATGGTCGATCAAGGATGTCTTGCAGCACATGATCGACACCGAGCGCGTGTTCTCCTACCGCGCCATGCGCATTGCGCGCAACGATGCCACACCACTACCTGGCTTTGATGAAGATGAGTATGCCCGCATCGCCAATGCCACCGCCCGCCCCTTGGACGACCTGTACATGGAGACCGAGATCATACGCGGTGGAACGATCCTGTTGTTACAAAGCCTAGAAGACAACATGCTCCTGCGGCAGGGTACCGCAAGCAACAACCCAGTAAGTGTGCGTGCCCTCGGCTGGATCACGGCAGGTCACATGCTCCACCACATCGGCGTGATCGAAGAACGTTATCTGTAACAGCCATGCGTCGCATGCAGAGCTGGTTCGACGAGTATGGCGAGAGCCATCAGAACCACACCAACAAAGCCATCCATTGGCTCTGCGTACCAACGATCTACTTCTGTCTCATCGGCCTTTTGGTGAGCATTCCACCGGCTGAGCTCCCTTACATCGGGATTGTACCGTGGGCCAAGACCATCATCGGCCTTGTGCTCACCTTCTTCTACTTGCCTCGCTCGCTCACGCTCATGATAGGCATGGCCGTGTGGAGTGCCTTCTGCTTGTGGCTGGCGAAATACTTGGACCTGCACGCACCGTGGCCACTGTGGGTGATCAGCCTCGTGTTGTTCACTGCCGCCTGGATCGGTCAATCCTACGGTCACAAGATCGAAGGCAAGGAACCGAGCTTCCTCAAGGACATTCAGTTCCTGCTCATCGGCCCCGCATGGCTTATGGGTTTCATCTACCGGCGGCTCGGCATCCCCTACTGAGCAGGTTGGAAGATGTATTTAGGCGGTGCACGGAGCTTGCTCCGATGCAACACTCCGATCATGTCGAGTAAAAGCACATCCGGCTCCAGCAGGGCTTGTCCGAAGATGTCGGAGCGTTCGCTATCCATGTAGAAGGCATCGTGGGCGAAGACGGGCAACGCTGCCACTCGCACATCCCCCCCGGCCACATCGAGCGCATGCACATCACCGTGCTGGCCTAGGACCGCACCAAAGCGATCAGCCTCCCGCGCATGCACCATGACCGTTTCAAGGTCGATGGCGATATTGCCACCTGAGCGGCGATCTGCGAAGAAGTAGTCGCCACCAGAGTCCTTGATGAGCGCGGCCATGTAGCTGTTGCCCGGGGGCACGTGCCACTGCCCCTGCCATGCGCTTCCGAAGAACACACGAGGTTTCTCCCGCTCGCCAGAAACCATGCTCACATTTTGGGTGTAGCGCGACTCGATCGCATTGTACAAGCTATCAGCACGGTCCTCAGCATTGAGCAGCACCCCGAAGAATCGGATCCACTCCGCGCGACCCAACGGATGTTCCTCCAAGTATTCCGTTACCGGAACGAAGGTGAGGTCCTTCAGCGTGGCGCGATGTGCCGCTTGCCCGAAGGGATAGTCGAAGATCACCTGCGCGCGTGAACGCAGCAATTGCTCGCGGTCGATGCCATCCGCAGTGGCGATCTCGATCACACTGCCTTTTGCGATCCTCTCGCGTGCAGCACGATCACGAACACGGTCCAGGTAAGCTGCAGCCACCACGATATCGGTACGGCTGAGGGCAGAGATGTACGCCAGATGCGTGGTGCTGAGCACGGCGATTCTCTTCAACTCGGGGAGCGCCAAGGCGCCGTGCATGACCACCTGGTCGCCCAGGTACAACACCGCAGCGGTGTCTGTTCGGCCCGCAGGTCCGAAGACGATCACCTTTCGTTCAGCGCCTCGTGCGAATACGCTAAAGCACCGTGCGTAGCGGTTAGGCACTTCGGTCCAACTCCCTTGTTGAAATTGCACAGGCTGATCGGTCGTGCAGGCGCAGAGCACCACAAATGCACAGACGATCGCGGGCTTCATTGCAGGGCCATGATCATCTGCAGCAGCGATAAGCGAACGGTATCGCGGCCCTTTTCAATGCCCCATGATTGTTGCTGCGCACTATGGTGCGGCTGCTCGCCATTGTCCGCGGGTCCTACAGGTTCGCCGTCGGGTAAGTAGCGCACCAAGGGTACACGCAAGCGCAAGCCACTATTGGGCATTTTGGCCACCAATTCGCGACCACCGGTGAAACTGTAGGCGTTGGTGCCGGTCTCCTCGCCAATGATGCGCGCACGACCAGAGCGTTTCGCGAGCATCACAAAGGCGGCCGCCGCATCGCGCGTTGCGCCATCGCACACCACGTACACGGTTCCTTCGAAGGCCCTGGGTAGAGCCGCGATGGGCTCGAGGCGCTCGTCGTCGGGGCGCAGCGATGAGTTACCGTTCACATCAGGTATATAATTGACGGCCACCGACGCGTAGTGCTCGGGTTGTGGTTCCACGATGCCGTATAGATCCGGCGGCATAGCACCGCGTACGGTCATGCCCTGTATGACGCGGAATGGCGAGCGGGCAATGCTCGAGAAGACCAACTCGGCCATGCCGAGTTCACGTCCACCAGCGTTGCGGAGATCAAGCACCAATGTCCTAGCCTCGTTCTGCTTCAGGTCCTTCAGCATGTCGGACATGAAGTGCGCTGCGTTCTGTCCCGAGCCCTCGAGCGTCGCGTTGTCCAATGTGGGCATGGTGACCCACAGGGTGCCGCTGCTCGCTTCCCACTCCGAGTACCAGGGAAGCACATGGGTGTCCGGTTTGCGCAATAGGTCCATCTCGCTCCCTGTCATCGCGAAGAGTTCAACCTCCTTGGGTTCACCGTCCGGTGTTATGATCCCCAATCTGAACATCGGCACTTCTCCGAACGCGCGGAGGAGGAGCCATGGAAAATCCTGCTCGACCAGCTTCCAACGCAATGTGTTGTTCGCGCCGTCCACAATTACGAACCGGCCTAGGCGCTCAAGGATGTCTGCGGTGGGGCGATCATTGATGGTAACAATGCAGCTGCCAGGCGGCAAACTGCGGAATCCTTTCAACTCTTCCTCCACATACAGCCCTTCCTCGGTCACGCGCACTTTCAGTGGAAGCACACTCGCGGTTGACCGCATGGCGCCGGCAGTGGTCTCATCGAGATCCGGGTGCAGATTGGCGTCGCCGATCCGCTGGAACACCGGGATCAGCATGGTCTGGAACTCATCGGTGCGAAGCGGCACGACCATGGAGTCACGCACAGCATCGAAGAGCCTGTCCAGCTCGGCACGTGTACAATAGCGATACGGATCGGGGTGTGATCGGTGCACCAATCCACGCATCAACTCCAGGTCTTCACGCAACTTTTCGGGATACACGAGCGGACCTCCGAAAGGCCACTGCGCGCATAAGCTGCCGACCAGCATCGAGCAGTAGACACAGACAATCAACTTCCTCATCATCATTCTGCGATGCCGCGAAACTACTGCCACCACATGTGTGGTATGTGATGAAGGATCGACAAGCACCGCTGCAAAAGTGAACGACCCCTCCCGCTGATCGGAAGGGGCCGTTGTCACGGATCGACGGTTCAGGCCTTCACCACAGTTCGTGGGGCGGCTGCCAAGGTTTCGGCGCTCGCACCGTCCTTGTACTTGGCGAAGTTGTCGTTGAACTGCTTTGCGAGCTTTTCGGCGGTGGAATCGTAGGTGCTCTTGTCCTTCCAGGTGCCACGCGCATCGAGGATCTCTGCGGGTACATTGGGGCAGGTCGTGGGGAAGCTCACACCGAAGACCGGGTGTTCCTGATAGGCAACCTTATCCAGTTCACCGCGCAATGCAGCAGTGATCATGGCGCGCGTGAAACGCAATTTCATGCGTTCGCCAGTGCCGTATGCACCACCGCTCCAACCGGTGTTCACCAGCCAAACTCGTACGTCATGCTGCTTCATCTTCTCCCCGAGCATATCAGCGTACTTGGCCGGATGCAAAGGAAGGAAGGCCTTGCCGAAGCATGCGCTGAACGTGCTTTGTGGTTCGGTCACGCCCGCTTCGGTACCGGCCACCTTGGCGGTGTAGCCACTGATGAAGTGGTACATGGCCTGGCCTGGGTTCAACTTGCTGATCGGCGGCAGCACGCCGTACGCATCACAGGTGAGGAAGAAGATGTTCTTCGGGTGCCCACCCACGCTTGGCTTAGCCACATTGGCGATGTGCTCGATGGGGTAGCTCACGCGCGTGTTCTCGGTCTTGCTCTTGTCGGCGAAATCCACTTTGGTGGTGCCCTCTTCGAACACGATGTTCTCCAGGATCGCCCCGAACTTGATGGCGTCCCAGATCTGCGGCTCCTTCTCTTGGGTGAGGTCGATGCACTTGGCGTAGCAACCTCCTTCGAAATTGAAGACGCCCTTATCGCTCCACCCATGCTCATCGTCACCGATGAGTTGGCGATCGGGATCGGCGCTGAGCGTCGTCTTGCCAGTACCGCTAAGGCCGAAGAACACCGCCGTATCACCGTCCTTGCCGATGTTAGCGCTGCAGTGCATGCTGAGCACGCCGTGCTCCTGCGGCAACACGTAGTTGAGCACTGTGAAGATGCCCTTCTTGATCTCGCCGGTGTAGCCGGTGCCGCCGATGAGTATCATCTTACGGGTGAAGTCGATGGCAGCGAAGTTGTGTTGGCGCGTACCGTCCTTGGCAGCATCGGCCTGAAAGCCGGGAGCGCAGATGATGTGCCACTCGGGATCGAATCCTTCGAGTTCGGCGAGCGTGGGCCGCAGGAACATGTTCCCCGCGAACATCGCACTTGCAGGAAACTCGGCCACTACGCGGATGTTCATGCGATAGGTGGGATCGGCGCAGGCGTAGGTGTCCTTTACGTAAACCTCACGGCCCATGAGGTATGCCGCCACGCGGTCATGCAGGCGATCGAACTTCTCGCTGCTCAGCGGAATGTTCACATCGCCCCACCAAACGGAAGGCTCGGTCTTGGCGTCCTTGACGGTGAATTTGTCCTTAGGGCTTCGACCGGTGAATTCGCCGGTATCAATCGCGAGCGCGCCGCTGTCAGCGAACACGCCCTGGCCGTTCACTAGGGTGTGCTCCACCAGTTCGGCGGGTTCAAGATTCCAGTACACATCACCCACCTTCGAAAGGCCGACCTTGGAGAGGTCCGCGTTCTTCGGTTTGTTACCGAACTCGTTCATGTTCCTGTCTTTTGGAATTGGGCGCCAAAAATAGGCTGAACCGGGGTGCCCGGATCAACTGCGGATAGGAGACCGCCATGCAGCTACCATTACCTGGATCCATCCTGCGATGAATAGAAGGCCGCCGACGGGAGTGATCGGTCCAACAGCCTTGCCTATCCAAAATAGTCCGCTCAACTCCCTTGTGCTCAGTAAGTAGAGCGAACCACTAAAGAAGATGATACCGACCACAAAACACCAGAACGTACGCTTCAATGCTTCAGCACCGATCCGATCTACAAGCGCGGCCAGGAGCAGCAAACCAAGGCTATGATAGAACTGGTACTCCACTCCTGTACGCCATTGTGCGAGATGCTGCATGGACAGACGTTCCTTCAATGCGTGGGCGCCAAAGGCCCCGAGGATGACGGCGACAACAAGTAGTCCAGAGGCCCAGGTGATGATCGTTCTGCTCATGGCGACAAATGTGCATACCAAAAGAAGAAGCCCCTAGTTTCCCAGGGGCTTCTCCATTGATGCAGATCGGATCAGTGGGTACCCAGCTTCTCCATTTCCTTTTCAAATGTCTCCTTGAACTTCTCGTAGTCA
The DNA here is from genome assembly GCA_046595075.1 of Flavobacteriales bacterium. Lineage (GTDB taxonomy): Bacteria > Bacteroidota > Bacteroidia > Flavobacteriales_F > PHOS-HE28 > PHOS-HE28. Next base: position 8,623 of record JBKJPT010000165.1, on the reverse strand, counting down.
TAGTCGATGCGGAGACGCTCGTCGGAGCCCAGGCGTTCGTTGTACGCGGAAAGCAGTTCCTGCGCGCTGAGTTCTATGGCCACGTAGCACTTGTAGTTCCCCGTGCTGTTCACCTTCATCATCTTCTCGCAGATGGTCTTGATGCCGGTCAACTGCTGGTCCACCACTTCGCGGGCGAGTGCCTCGTATCGTTCGCCAACTTCTTCGCGGTTCTGCATCTCGCGGCTGTTGACGTAGTTGTCCACAACGGCCTTCACCTTGGTATTGATCGCGGCAGCCAAGTCAGCGCGAGCGTTGCTCATGGCCTTCTTCTTGGCGGTGGCCTGATCCATGCTCTCACCGAGGGCGTTTGCGCGGAACACCTTGTTATCCGTGAAGAACTCGGGGCCCGAGCACATCACTTTCACTTCAGTCTCGCCATCAGGAGGTGTAGGCGGAGCGACCTTCTTCTTGCTTTTGCACGCCGTCATGGCGCCGGATAGCATCAGGGCGGTGAGCACTACCGTCAAAGTGCGTTGGGTGGTCATGGTTCTCATTGGTCATCGCCATTCGCCCGGCGCGGGCATTAAGAGTAGAGGGTTGGTTCGTTCTCTGCGAAGTGATTTGCGAAGCGCGTGCCAAACTAAGTCATCCTTTGGTACCGCTTACTGCAAGGCGTTCATCATGGCCGGTACCAGGTCTTTGCGGAGTTCCTGCCCTGCCTTCTTGTATGCGTCTAGCCCGGCCTTGGCGAAGTCGAGTTGTATGCCTTTCACGCCTTGCTTGGCACCCTGATGCACCACTTCTTGCGTGCGACGGTCCCGGAAGGAATACGTGACATCCAGGTAGGTGGAGAAGAAGCCCGCGGATTCACCGCCCTGCCTAGTGGATGAGGTCAACTGAAGGAGCAGATCCGCTTCGTTCTCGCGATCCACGAACCGGAAACCCTTCCGAGTGAGTTCTTCACGCACGAGGATCGCAACCCCGGCATCGCCCACGGGTTGCCCCAAATTGGACTCTTGCGAACGCATGTGAACGCGCGGCATCTGCACCGCGATCGGCACGTGTAGTTCAGGCACTGTGAGGCTAGTGATCAAGGCCTTTACCAATGCCGGCTCCAATTCCTTGCTCACAAGAGCGTCCATGTTCAGTTCCACGACCACATCATTGCTCGCCGCCGCTTGGGGATCCACTCGTTGCACGGTGGTGAGGGCCCGCCCTTCGGTATCGGTGTTCCTCAACTCGGTGACCTTGCCACCCAGACCGGCATAGGTGATGGACAACGGCAGTTGGACCAGATCACGAGCGGTATTACCCTGACCGAATTCAGCGGAGATCAGCACCTCTCGCTTGAAGCGGTTAGCATAGCTCAGCTCGCAGCGCTCCGGTAAAGCGGTGATGCGCACACCACTGGTGAGCTTTTGCAGATCGGCGTAGATCTCGTTCACCATGGGCACTTGACGCCCGTCAACGTCAACGATATCGTTCTCGCCCCAATAGGCCTTCATGGCGATCAGTGCACGCAGGTCCTGGTCCACGGCGCTCTTGAGATCGCCAGCCGTAATGCTTGCTTTTGCGCGTGTGTGCAGGTCGAGCGCGGTGCCGATCGCATTTGCCTTGCGTTCAGCCTTGATCCGGGCATGCTCGGCCTTGGACAAGCGGTAGTGGGTCCAATACTCCGTGCCGTTCTCCCACGTATCCACCAGTTCAAACCCTTCGATCTGCTCGGTTGTACTGGTCTTGATCGTGCTCGTGAACGACTCGTCGAAGTGGGTGCGTTGATCTAGCGTGTAGAGCAAGCTGTTGCCTTCAACGGTGACGCTGATCTCGCTGGCCAGATCGTTCAGTGCGTTCTTCTTGGCCGTTTCCTGGTGGTCACTGCGGCTCTTCGAGGCCAGCCCTACACCGATGTAGTAGCCGGTGCTGGCAGGGCGCGAACGCACCCATTCAGGCCGTTCGGCATCGGTGTTCACAGCGGTCTCATCGGGCTTTTGGGTTTGTTCCCGCCCTTTGCACGCGATCATCGCGCACACGATCGTCAACGCCCAGATCCGCTTCATGGGAGCTTGCTGCTCAGTTCCTGCTGCACCACTTGTGCCATATTGGTGCTTGCGGTGCGCACGGCATCCTGGCTCAAGGTACCCACGGACTTGATCTCGCGCGGTGCGCTCAATAAGCCGCGCAGTTCCCTACGCGTGTGCTCTGTGGGATCTACAACTCCATTGCGTGCAGGGAACAACGCATCGCGATTACCCGTGTAATCGGCGTAGTACATGTGGTCTTCAGACTGGCGGTCCACCACTTTGCTCACGAGCACTTCGCCGGTCTCCAAGGAGACCAGCCGGAAGTTGAACGAGAGATACACTTTGTTCTCTTGCAAGTACTCGCTGTAGCGCACAGCCTTGTACTTTGTCACGAAATATTTCTCGCCCGTTTCCTTGTTCACCTGCTCCACGCGATACGATTCGAAACCATCCTTGGTACTGCGACGCAACTCCCCCGCCTCTTCGCGGTAGTCCACCACGGTGCCCATGAGCACGGCCTGAGCACCCATGAGGTTCCCCACGCGCACGGCGGTCTGTTCATCCACCACACCGCTCATGCTCAAGCGTTGCTCGGCCAGGATCCGTTCCAGGTTCTCCCGGTCCACCACCTTCATGAAGGGATCCCGTGCTTCGGTGAGGGCCGTCATGGCATACGCCTGCAACTTGTTCATGATGTCATCACGGCGCGTGGTGGAAGTGAACTGCATCACCGCAATGGTGAATTGTCCTTTGGTGATGCACTCTTGGCGCAGGGCCGAAGCATCCTTGTACGCGGCATCCTTCACCACCACTTTATCAAGTGAAGCATAGGCCTTTCGGAAATGACCTTCGACTAAGTCGTTCTTGCCTTGACGATACAGGGGCTCCAAGTAGGCCACGGCTTGCAGGCTGTTGGCATCCTTGTAGTTGGGCTCCAAGCGAGCAATGCGTGCGAACAACTCTTCGGCCGCCTTGAACTGTTGTTGCTCCATGAGCGCCTGGCCTTTGGTGTAGAGTTCCACCAGATGTTCGCCTTTCACCTGTTCGAAATCTGCCTTGTAGTGATCAGGGATCTCAAGGACAACGCCCAAACGACCAATGCGCTCTTGATAGGCCTTCGCGTCGAGGTAAGCGGCTACCGCCTCGCTCTTGGTGCTACCAACGGCCATGGCCTTGAAGAAGGATCCAAGTTTCTCATCAAGCACGCGCTGCCCGGTCTTCTTCAGACCGATCTTGGCGTCCACGTTCTTCATGTTGCGCTGTGCGGCCTGCTCATACATGCCAGCGGCTTCAGCGGAAAGCCCGGCCTCATCCAGCTTCGCCCCTTTCTTGGCGAAGGACTTGGACCCCGTACACCCGATGAGGGTGACAGCAATGGCCATGAGGATGAGGTGTGCGAGGCGTGGCATATGCAATGGGAACCAGGTGGATACGATCGAAAGATCAGCGGGACTGGATGTAGTTGTTCAGTTCTTCGATAGAACTCTCGAAGCCGAAGGCATCGTTGACCTTGTAGTAGTTGCCGAGATCATGCGTGTGATCGTAGGCGAATTTGGCGAACTCCAGTTTGGTGTCTTCGAAACCGAACAGCCCCATGATGCTCTTCACCTGCTCGGTGGTGAAGCAACGGTCGCGTGCGATCTGCTTGGCCATGGTCATCTTGGTCTCTTCGAAGCCCTTGCTCTCGATGCTGCTCTTGGCGTCAGCGAATTCGGCGCTGGTCATGGGTATGGCGCAACCAATGGGGCCGCTATAGCCAGACATGCGGTAAGGCTCGGCAACACGAACTGGTGGGGCCATCTCTTCGGCTTCTTCAATGGTGCTATTGGTGGTGGTTCGTGTAGTTGTGGTGTGCGCTGTGGTGGTGGTGCTGTTCCCGGTCCCTTCGGTGAAACCCACGTTCATGTTGATGCCCACACCGTTCACACCCATGCTCATGTTCAGGTTCTCACCGTCACCACCAGCGTGTTCGCTCACTGTGACCGTGGTGGTTTGTTGCACGCCCCCGGAGTCGATCGTTGGGTCCACACCAGTTGTCTGGGTTACACCAGTGGCTTGGGTCCGGGTCGAATGAACCGCACCATCATCCTCGAAAGAATCAGGCCTTGGCTTCACCGGTTCGGCCTTTGCGGCAGTACCGAGTTCCGCATTGCCCGTGGGTCGTAGCACGCGTTCACCCTTCTTGTTCACGGTGATCATGATGGTGTATTCCTTCCCCAGCGGGAAGAAACCGGGCTTGCGGATCTGGGGGATCGTGGCATCCTCGAACTTCACCATCACCATGGGCGATTCGGTGCGGATGCCTGCAGCCACCACACGCGTGGCAGGCGCGGGGTTCTTCACATCACCGTCCACAATGAGCGTGAACTTGGAGCCATCGTCGGTGAAAAAGACGAGATCGCTGGTTTGGGCCACCACGGCGGAAGCGGTGCATACCGTGAGCGCTAGTGCGAGAGCAGAGAACGTGTACATGACCTTTGTTTAAGGGTTGGCGAAGTTAATTTCGAGAGCGTGCGAGGCAAGGGTTGTGCCACGCGCCGGGATCGAGCAGGTAAGCCGCCGCGGTCCCATCTTCGCGGCCATGCGCAAGATCCTCATTCTGGGTGCGGGCCGCAGTGCCTCGTCGTTGATCCGCTATTTGATCCGTCATGCCGATCAGCAGGAGTGGCGCATCACGGTGGCCGACAAGGATGCCGAACACGCGCGCCGCATGGTGCATGAAGGCCCTGAAGTAGCGCAGGGCATGGCGCTGGATGCTACGGACGCGGGTGCCCGCGGATCTGCGATCGCCGTGCACGATCTGGTGATCAGCATGCTACCCGCCTTCATGCACATGGATGTGCTGCTCGATTGTCTCAGGCTGCAGAAGCACGTGATCACGCCGAGCTACGTACCCGATGCCTTGTGGCCGATGAGCGATGATTTCGCAAACGCCGGTTTGATCGTGTTGAACGAGATGGGATTAGATCCTGGGATCGACCACATGAGCGCCATGCGAATCCTTGATCGCATTCGCAGCGAAGGCGGAAAAATGGAAGCCTTCGAGAGCTACTGCGGTGGATTGGTGGCACCCGAGAGCGACGACAACCCGTGGGGTTACAAGTTCAGTTGGAACCCGCGCAACGTGGTTCTCGCCGGGCAGGGCGGTGCGGCCAAATACATCCGCGACGGGATGATCAAGTACATTCCTTACCACATGCTTTTCAAGCACACGGTGCGCATCGATGTGCCCGGCTTCGGCGGCTTCGATGGATATGCGAACCGCGATTCGCTCAAGTACCGCGAAGCATACGGACTAGAGGGCATCCCGACACTGAAGCGCGGGACCCTTCGCAAAGCGGGCTACTGTTCGGCATGGGACGCCTTGGTGCAATTGGGTTGTACCGATGACAGCTTCGCTATGGAACTGCGATCCGACGCGTCTTGGGCCGATTATGTGAGCGCATTTCTCCCAGAAGGTGATCCGAAGGATTCTTTCAAGCGCGCCGCAGAACACCTCGGCCTGGACCCGCGCAGCGATGTGATGATGAAGCTCGACTGGCTGGGCCTTTTCGCAAAAGATCGTATCGGTGTACAAGGCCTCTCCCCTGCTGCCACCATGCAACATCTTTTGGAACAGAAGTGGATGCTCGGTCCGGAGGACAAGGACCTGGTGGTGATGTGGCATCGGTTCCGCTACTCGATCGAGGGCACCCATCAGGAGAAACTCGCCTCGATGGCCGTGATAGGACAGGATCAACAACACACCGCAATGGCCCGCACCGTTGGCCTACCGATCGCGATGGCCTGCAAACTGGTGCTGAACGACAAGATCTCGGAGCGTGGTGTTCTGCTTCCGCTGAAGGCATTGATCTATGATCCGATCCTGGACGAGTTGGACAAGCTGGGGATCACCTTTCGCGAGGACGACGTTGAGGCTTAGCTCGCTCAGAAATTGAGCATCAGGTCGCTCATGAGCGCGCGGTATTCCGGCGTGTAGTCGAAGGGGCCGGTGGCCTCCACGGTAAGCGTTCCCTCCTCCACTTCTCCAACCCAACGGGCAAGTTCCAACAACACGCGCTTCGGTGGACGATGAGCAACGTAGCGCACAATGCACTTTCTGTTGGGAAAAAGGCCAACACGTTCGGCCTCGCGAAGGAACTCGATCTCCCGGTTCAATGGAATGATCGCAGCGAACCGGCCCTCCGGCGCAAGCAGGCGATCAACCGCAGCGAACAGTTCGGGGAAGAGCAACTCACCGCTGTGCTTCGCCAACCCGATGCGCTCATCGCGTGAGGTGGAATAACCGGCGTAGTAAGGCGGATTACAGATGATCAGGTCATAAGGCACACCGGCTGCCATTCGGCGAACATCCATTCGATGTACACGCACCCGATCCGCCCACCCACTTGCGGCCACGTTCTCCGCTGCTTGTTCTGCTGAGGCATCATCGATCTCCACCGCATCGACATGCGCTTCAGTGTTCCGCTGTGCGGCGATCAAGGCCAGCATTCCCGTACCGGTGCCGATATCGAGGATCCGTTGCGCGCTCGCATAGTTCACCCACGCACCGAACAGAACGCCGTCCGTTCCAACCTTCAGCGCGCAACGATCCTGCCGGATGATGAACTGCTTGAACCGGAATGCGGGTTTCGGCATACTCAACTACCCCCTGTACAGGTCGATGAGACCCGGCGGCGTGCGCACCAATAGGGTGTTCTCCTCGGGATCCACACCAAGGATCATCTCCTCGGCGAGCGGGATCATCACTTCCTGTTCACCCCGAAGCACAACGAGCACGGGGTTCTTCTCTGTGCCTTCGAGCCCAACTACTTCGCCAAGGTCTCCATGCTCTTCATCACGCACGAGCATGCCCATGAACTCCTCCGGATCCCAACTCTCATCACTACCATCGGACAACAACCCGGGCGGTGCGTATATGTCCCGACCTACCAGCATCGAAGCGCTCTGCGGATCATCGAAGTCGTCGAACTTCACGAGCAGGTCATGTCCCTTGTCGTGCAATTTGCTGAAGAAGAAAGGGACCTTCTGCCCTTCGATGTCCACGAAGAGCGATCCCGCATGCACGATGTCATCCAGATCGATATCGTCCAGGTGCACGGTGAGTTCACCTTGATGACCCCACGGTTTTCCGAGGCGGCCGATGCGATGCAGGCTATCGAGGTCCACGGTGTGAAGTTAGAAGCACTGATGGATCGGCCGTAGCTTTGAGCATGCGGTGCCGGTCGATCATGGTCCTCCTCCTTTTTGGCATTCTTGCGACAACGGGTTGCGAGAAGGTTGATGAGCATTGCCTCGATTGGGGATCAGGACAGGTCTTCCAGCCGATGGAATATCTACCGGTTTATCCGGGATCTTCTTGGACGTACGTGGATACTTCAGGAACACTGGTCGTCAAGAGCGTGAGTACCGCGTATCTACCGCATTCATTCGAGAAAGGCAGTTGCCGCACGCACATCGCATTTGTTCCATACTGGGACGGGATGTACATCTATGGCTATAAATACCCAGCAGGTACCAGCTATGGCGAGAAGCTGAACGGCTTGGCCTCTTTGCTCAACGATGCTCCAGTTGGAACTTGGTGGGAACTGGATCATTGGGCTGGCACAATGGTGTTCAGAAGGATCCTTGCGCGAGACACCACGATATTGGCCAACGGGTTCCCTTACGCGAACGTGATCATGGTCGGGCATGCAAGTGGGGTCGATCCCAGCCAATGTTCCTATGACGAATTCAGGTATTACGCCAAGGATATTGGGCTCATTCGTGTGGACAATGTGCACTTCATGGATACTGTATCAGTTCTGGAACTGACCCAATACCATATTGAACACTGAGTTCATCGCGCGTTAGCCGATCTTATTCACCTCCGGCAGTGACGGTGCAGTTTGCGTCACCTTCCCGCCAGGCGTGCGCTGCCCACCGGGATAGAAAGCACCAGCATTGATCCGGTTGCGGCGAAAGAACGAATCGAAGCTGTCTCCGTCGAGGTGCGCACGCAGGACGAGTTCGGCGGTGGCCTCAGCGTCGTTACCGGCACGGTGATGCTTCAACGGGATCCCATGTCGGTCGCAGAGCACCTTCAATCCATAGGAGGTGTGACCTGGCCAAACACGTCTCGCCATGGTGACCGAACAGAAGTAGCGGAAGGAAGGATGCACCAACCCCTTGCTCTGCAGCGTAGCGCGAAGGACGCCCATGTCGAAGGTTGCATTGTGTGCTACGACCGTTGCGCCATCGAGCAGTGCGGCCACCTCCTCCCAGATGTCGTTCCACGTAGGTGCGTTGGCGACCTGCTCCGGCCTGATCCCATGCACCGCCACGTTCCATGGGCTGAAGTGCGGCCACTGCGGTGGTTTGATCAACCAATTGCGCACTTCGCGCACCACACCACCACGCGCGATCGCAATACCCAACTCGCACGGGCTATCGGGCTGCGCGGTCGCGGTCTCAAAATCGAGGGCTAGGAAGTCCATGGATGCGGCGAAAGTAGCGTGCTCGACGCACCCCTTCGCTCGGCAATGGCACCATATGCCTCCCGTCATACCATGTAAATATCGCCACCACTTGGCGATATTATCGCCAAGTGGTGGCGATATTTACATGGTTCAGCTACTTTC